>NZ_JBSGDA010000019.1:21539-154029 GCF_053602135.1 Nocardia sp. NPDC004573 | reverse complement strand
TCCACCGACCGACGCAACGCCAGCGCCACCCGCGACTCCGGACCCACACCCAACGAAACCAGATGACGGGCAAGACGATTCACCCGCGCGTCGAGCGCACCGTAGGTGATCGACTCGCCGTCCTCGGTGACGAGCGCGACCTCCTTCGGCCCGGCCGCGACCGTGGCGTCCAGCAGCGACACCAGCGTGGCGGAGGTGTCCACCGACTGGGCGGTCGCGTTGCGCGCGGTCAGCAGCTGAGTCCGCTCGGCGGCCTCGAGCAGTTCGAGGTCGCCGACCGGGGTGCGCGGCGCGGCGACGATCTCGCCGAGCAGGCGCGCGAACCGGTCCACGAAGCCCTGCACCGTGGCGCGATCGAACATGTCGGTCGCGTAGGTGAAGAACCCGGTGATGCCTTCGGGCACGCCGGCGTCGTCGTAGCGGTCGGTCGCGATCAGGTGCAGATCGAACTGGGACAGCTCGGTGTCGATGTCCAGGCCGGACACGCTCAGGCCGGGCAGCTCCAGCGCGGACTGCGCCAGGTTCTGGAACGACAGACCCACCTGGAACAGCGGGTGCCGCGCGGTCGAACGCACTGGGTTGAGCACCTCCACCAGGCGCTCGAACGGCACGTCGGCGTTGGCGAACGCCTGGATGTCGGTCTCGCGCTGGCGGGCGAGCAGCTCGGTGAACGCCTCGCCCGCCTCGACCCGGGTGCGGAACACCAAGGTGTTGACGAACATGCCGATCAGGTCGTCCAGCACGGCCTCGCCACGACCCGCCATCGGCGTGCCGATCGCGATGTCATCGGTGCCCGACAACCGGGCCAGCAGCACCGCCAGCGCGGTGTGCACGACCATGAACAGCGTCGCGCCCTCCGCGCGCGCCAGTTCGATCAGCGCCTGATGGGTCTGCGCGTCCACTCGCAGCTCGACCTTGCCGCCCGCGAACGACTGCACCGCCGGGCGCGGCCGGTCCGAGGGCAGGTCGAGCTGATCGGGCAGTTCGGCGAGCGCTTCGCGCCAGTAGGCGACCTGCTTGGCGGCCAGCGATTCCGGATCGCTCTCGTCGCCGAGCAGCTCCCGCTGCCAGATGCTGTAATCCGCGTACTGGACCTGCAGCGGCGCCCAGTTCGGCGCCTCGCCCGCCGCACGCGCGGCGTAGGCGATCATCAGGTCCCTGGTCAGCGGGCCGACCGAGGAGCCGTCACCGGAGATGTGGTGCACGACCATGGCCAACACGTAGTCCACCGGCCCGTCGGCTCCGGTCTGCGCGCCCTCCCCGGCGAGCTGGAACAGCGCGACCTTCACCGGCACCTCGGTGGTGACGTCGAAGATCGTCGAGGTCAGCGCCACCACGGCGGACTCGATCTGCGACGGCGCGACCACCCGCACCTCCAGGCGCGGCACGGCCTGGGCGGGCGGCAGGATGACCTGCACCGGCCCCGCCTCGGTCTGCGGGTAGACCGTCCGCAGGATCTCGTGACGGCTCACCAGGTCCGCGATGGCGGCGCGCAACGCGGCCACGTCCAGCGCGCCCGACAGCCGCACCGCGATCGGAACGTTGTAGGCCGCCGACTGGGTGTCGAACCGGTTGAGGAACCACATGCGCTGCTGCGCCAGCGACAGCGGAATGTGCTCCGGCCGCGGACCCGCCGTGAGCGCGCGGCGGCCGCCCATGTCGGCGTGCTGCTCCACCCGCACCGCCAGCGCGGCCACGGTGGACGCCTCGAACAGCAGGCGCACCGGCACCCGGGTGTTGAGCGCCTCGCCCAGGCGGGCGGCGACCTGCGTGGCCAGCAGCGAGTTGCCGCCCCACGCGAAGAAGTCGTCGTCCAGGCCGAGACGCTTGGCCTCGCCCCCTTCGCGATCGGAGATCCGCAGCACCTCCGCGAAGGTGTTCGCGACGATCTGCTCGATCGGCGTCACCGGCGCGCGGAAGACCGCCTTCTCGAAGGTGGGCTCCGGCAGCGCCTTGCGGTCCAGCTTGCCGTTGGCGTTGAGCGGCAACGCCTCCAGCCCGATCAGCATCGACGGCACCATGTACGACGGCAGCTCGGCCGACAGCGCGGACTGCAGCGCGCGCTTGTCCAGCGTGCCCGTGCGGGTCACCACATAGGCGACCAGCCGGTCGCCGATGCTCGGATCGGTGTGCGCGACGACGGCCGCCGCGCTCACCATGTCCTGCCGCAGCAGCGCCGCCTCGATCTCACCGAGTTCGATGCGGAAGCCGCGGATCTTCACCTGGAAGTCGGTGCGGCCGCGGTAGTCCAGTTCACCGGTGGCGCTCCAGGCCACCAGGTCGCCGGTGCGGTACATCCGGTCACCCGGCGCACCGAACGGATCGGCGACGAACCGGTCGGCCGTCAGATCGGAACGCCCGAAGTAACCGCGCGCCAGCTGCGCACCGGCGAGGTACAGCTCGCCCGAGACGCCGACCGGCACCGGCCGCAAACGGGAGTCGAGCACGTAGACCCGGCTGTTCCACTCCGGCGCGCCGATCGACACCGACGCCTCGTCGGCATCGGTGACCAGGTGGCTGGTGATCGACACCGCCGCCTCGGTCGGACCGTAGAGGTTGTGCAGTTCGGCGGCGTTGTGGCGGCGCAACCGCTGGGCGGTCGCCGCGGGCAGCGCCTCGCCGATGGCCAGCACCCGGCGCAGCGAGTCCGACAGGCGGCCACCGGATTCGGTGAGCAGCGCGTCCAGCATCGACGGCACCACATGCAGCGTGGTGACGCCGGTGGCGCGCATCAGCTCGTTCAGGTACGCCGGGTCACGGTGCCCGTCGGCGGACGAGATCACCAAGCGGCCACCGGACACCGCGGCCGACCAGAACTCCCAGACCGATAGGTCGAACGTCGCCGCCGTCTTCAGCAGCACCGCGTCGTCCGCGCCCAGCTCGAAGACGGTCGTCTCCCACTGCAACTGGTTGACGATCGCGCCGTGCGGGACGGCGACGCCCTTGGGCTGACCGGTCGAACCGGAGGTGAAGATCACGTACGCCGTGTTCGCCGGGGTCAGCGCACCCGTGCGCTCGCCCGCGGTCACCGTGGCGGCCGCGTACTCGGTGAGGTCGAGCGCGTCGATCTGCACGACGTCGGCCGCCGCGGTGTGGAAACCGTCCCGGCCGGTGGTCAGCACGCACACCGGCGCGGCGGTGCCGAGGATGTAGTCGGTCCGCTCGGCGGGCTGATCGGGATCGATCGGCACGTAGGCCGCACCGGCCTTGGCGACGGCATACATCGCGACCACGAGATCGCTGGAGCGGCGGATCGCCAGCGCGACCCGGTCCTCCGGTCCGACGCCGCGCCCGATCAGGTAGCGGGCCAGGCGGTTCACCCGCCCGTCCAGCGCGGCGTAGGTCAGCTCCCGGCGGCCGGTCGGCTCGTCGGCGACCAGCGCCACCGCGTCCGGAGCCGCGGCCACCGTGGCGTCCAGCAACGACACCAGCGTCGCGGTGCGCGTGGAGCCCGCGGAACGCGCCGCGAGCAGAGCATCGAGATCGTATGCGGTGTCGTTCCACGCGGTGAGGATGCGCTCGCTCTCCTCGGGCGCGAGCAGATCGATCTCACCCACCCGCACCGTGGCGTCGGCCAGCACGGCGTCGAGCACCCGCAGGAACCGGTCGGCGAAGCCCTGCACCGTGCTCTCGTCGAACAGGTCGGTGGCGTAACCGAATTCGGTGATGATCTCGGCGGGCGTGCCGTCCTCGGCGTACCGGTCGTACAGCGTGACGTGCAGGTCGGTCTTGGCCAGCTGCGAGTCGAAGTTGACCGCGCTCACCGTCAGGCCGGGCAGCTCGAAGGTGGTCTCGGCCAGGTTCTGGAACGACAGACCCACCTGGAACAACGGGTTGCGCGCGGTCGAGCGCACCGGGTTGAGCACCTCGACCAGGCGCTCGAACGGCACGTCGGCGTTGGCGAACGCCTCCAGATCGCGTTCCTTCACGTCGCCGAGCAGGTCGGCGAACGAGTCACCGGCGTTCACTTCGGTTCGGAACACGAGGGTGTTGACGAACATGCCGATCAGGTCGTCGAGTTCGCGTTCGCCGCGACCGGCGATCGGGGTTCCGACCGCGATGTCGTCGGTGCCGGACAGCCGCGACAGCAGCACCGCCAGCGCCGCGTGCACCACCATGAACAGCGACGCGTTGTGCGCGCGCGCCAATTCGTGCAGGCGGGCGTGCCGCTGCGGGTCGATCTCGAAGCGGATCGCCTTGCCCTGGAACGACTGTGCGGGTGGGCGCGGCCGGTCGGCGGGCAGTTCCAGCTGATCGGGCAGGCCGGCCAGCGTGGCCGTCCAGTACGCCACCTGACGGGCGGCCAGCGATTGCGGATCGTCCTCGGAACCGAGCACCGCGCGCTGCCACAGCGCGTAGTCGGCGTACTGCACCGGCAGCGGTTGCCACTGCGGCGCCTCGCCCTGCACGCGCGCCACGTAGGCGGCCATTACGTCGCGGGCCAGCGGACCCATCGATGAGCCGTCGGCCGCGACGTGGTGCACGGTGAACGCGAGCACATGGTCGTTGTCCGAAATACGGAACAGCGCCACCGCAAGCGGCACCTCGACGGTCACGTCGAACGTGGTCAACGCGAATCCGATGACGGCGCCGAGCAGATCCTCCTCGGCGACGTCGATCGGGCTGAGCGCCGCCGCCGACCGGTCCACCGGACGGATCACCTGGTGCGGGCCCTCCGCCGACCGCGGGTAGGTGGTGCGCAGCACCTCGTGGCGGGCGAACACGTCGCCGATGGCCTGTTCCAGCGCCGCCACCTCCAGCGTGCCGGACAGCCGGACGGCCAGCGGGATGTTGTCCACCGCCGAGGTGGCCGTGTCGAACTGATTGAGGAACCAGTACCGCTGCTGCGCCGGCGAGAGCGGGATGCGCGCCGGGCGCTGCGCTGCCTCCAGGCGCGGCCGGTCCCGGCCGGAGCCCGCGTTGTGCTCCACGCGCGCGGCCAGCGCCACCACGGTGGACGCCTCGAACAGGTCGCGCACCGCCAGCCGGGTGTCCAGGGCGGCGCCGAGCCGCGCGGTCACCTGGGTGGCCAGCAGCGAGTTGCCGCCGAGTTCGAAGAAGTCGTCGTCCAGCCCCACGCGGGCGACGCCGAGCACGTCGGCGAAGGTGCCCGCCACGATCTCCTCGATCGGGGTGGACGGGGCGCGGAACACCTTGGCCTCGAACACCGGGGCGGGCAGCGCCTTGCGGTCCAGCTTGCCGGACGCGTTCAGCGGGAACGCCTCGAGCACGACGAACGCCGACGGCACCATGTACGCGGGCAGCTCGCCGGCGAGTTCGGCCCGCACGCCTTCGATGTCCACCGCACGTCCCGCGGTCGCGATGACGTACGCGACCAGCTGGTCGCCCAGTCGATCGTCCGAGCGCACGACGACCACCGCCTGGGCGATCGACTCCAGCGCCGTGAGCGCCGACTCGATCTCGCCCAGCTCGATGCGCAGACCGCGCAGCTTCACCTGGAAGTCGGTGCGGCCCAGATACTCCAGCTCGCCCTTGTCGGTCCAGGTGACCAGGTCGCCGGTGCGGTACATCCGCTCGCCCGGCGCGCCGTAGGGGTTGGCCACGAACCGGTCGGAGGTCAGATCCGGACGCGCGACGTAGCCGCGGGCCAGTTGCACGCCCGCGAGATACAGCTCACCCGCGACACCCACCGGCACCGGGTGCAGGCGCGAATCCAGCACGTACACCTGGGTGTTGAACACCGGAGCGCCGATCGGCACCGACACCGCGTCGGCCTCGGTCACCTCGTGGAAGGTGACGTCGACCGCGGCTTCCGTCGGGCCGTACAGGTTGTGCAAGCGAGCCCCGGTCAGCTCGACGAGCTTCTGCGCCGTCTGCGCGGGCAGCGCCTCACCCGAGGCGAAGACGTTGCGCAGGCTGGTGCACTCGTCGGCGGCCGCATCAGGCCCGGAGGCGGTAGCTTGCGTAACCACGGAGGGCCCCGCGGCCGCCGCATCCAGCGCAGCGACGAACACCGAGAGCATCGACGGCACGAAGTGCGCCGTGGTGACCTGCTCGCCGGTGATGACCTGCACGAGATAGGCCGGATCGCGATGACCGTCCGGCTTCGCCACCACCAGGCGCGCGCCGACCTGCAACGGCCAGAAGAACTCCCACACCGACACGTCGAACGTCGCGGGCGTCTTCTGCAACACCACGTCGTTGTTATCCAAGCCGTACTCGTCCTGCATCCACACCAGGCGGTTGACGATCGCGGCATGCGAGACCGCCACACCCTTCGGGCGGCCGGTCGAACCGGAGGTGAAGATCACGTAGGCGGTGTTCGACGCACGCAGCGGCGCACGGCGATCGGCGTCGGTGACCGGCTCGTCGGAGTAACCGGCCAGGGACACCACGTCGATCTCGATCGCCCGGGTCGCCCCCGCGTCGAACCCGTCGCGGGAGGTGGTGAGCACACACACCGGCTGCGCGGTGTCGAGCACGTACCGGCTGCGGTCGGCCGGGTGGTCCGGGTCCAGCGGCACGTACGCGCCACCGGCGACGCTCACCGCGTACATGCCGACCACGAGGTCGATCGAGCGGCGCATACCCAGCGCGACCATCGAATCGGGGCCGACGCCCAGCGAGATCAGATGGCGGGCAAGGCGGTTCACCCTGGAAGCGAACTCGGCGTAGGACAGACTCGTCCCCTCGAACGTCACCGCGGTTGCGTCCGGCGTCCGCGCGAGTTGCGCGGCGAACATCGACACCAGGGTGGCGGCCGGGTCCACCGGGTGCGCGGTGTCGTTCCACCGTTCGAGCACCTCGGTGCGCTCGACGCTGTCGAGCAGCTCGACGTCGCCGATGGCCACGGACGCGTCCGCGGCGATCGCGCTCAGCATCCGCACCAGCCGCGACGCGACGCCCGCGACGGTGTCGGGGTCGAACATGTCGGTGGCGTAAGCGAATTCGGCGGTCATGCCGTCGGCCGCGCCCGAGGCGTCGAAACGGTCGGAGAGGTTGAGATGCAGGTCGAACTTGGCGGTCACCACGTCCAGCGGCATCCCGGCCACTTCCAGGCCGGGCAGCTCGAAGGTGGCCTCACCGGTGTTCTGGAACGACAGCATCACCTGGAACAGCGGGTGGCGCGCCTGCGAACGCGCCGGGTTCAGGATCTCCACCAACCGCTCGAACGGCAGGTCCGCGTGCGCGAACGCCGCGAGATCGGTGTCCTTGGTGCGGGCGAGCAGTTCGGTGAACGGCATCGCGGGATCGACCGCGCTGCGCAGCACCAGCGTGTTGACGAACATGCCGATGGCGTCGTCGAGCACCGCCTCGCCGCGGCCCGCGACCGCGGTGCCGACGGCGATGTCGTCGCTGCCGGACAACCGCGCCAGCAGCGCGGCGAACGCCGCGTGCACCACCATGAACAAGCTGGCGCCGTTCGCGCGGGCCAGCGCGTTCAGCTCGCGCAGCAACCGCGCGTCGAGCGCGAACTCGTACACGCCACCGCGGTTGGACGCCACCGCCGGACGCGAGCGGTCCGACGGCAGATCCAGCTGATCCGGCAGTCCGGCCAGAGTGTCGGACCAGAACGCGACCTGCTGGGCGATCAGCGAGTCGGGATCGCCCTCCGACCCCAGCGTCTCGCGCTGCCACAGCGCGTAGTCGGCGTACTGCACCGGCAGCGGAGCCCAGGCGGGCGCCTCGCCGCGCGAACGCGCCGAGTAGGCCACCATCACGTCGCGGGCCAGCGGGCGCACCGACCAGCCGTCGCCGGAGATGTGGTGCACCACGAACACCAGCACGTGGGTGTCGGGCTGTGAGCCGTCCATCGAGCCCGCGATGCGGAACAGCTGAGCGCGCACCGGGACCTCGGCGGTGACGTCGAAGCCGGTCAGGACCAGTTCGCTGATCCGCTCGGAGATCTCGGCCTCGGACACCTCGATCGGGGTCAGATCGATGGCGCTGTGCCCGGCGGGCAGCACGACCTGCACGCCCTGGCCGTCGGCGGTCTCCGGGTAGACGGTGCGCAGCACCTCGTGCCGGTCGACCACGTCGGCGACGGCCTGACGCAGCGCCTCGGTGTCCAGGGTGCCGGTGAGCCGGACCGCGAGCGGGATGTTGTTCACCGCGGTCTGGTTGTCGAACCGGTTCAGGAACCACATCCGCTGCTGCGCCAGCGACAGCGGGATCTTCGGCGGACGCGGGCCCGCCACCAACTCGCGGCGGCGTCCGGTGCCCTGGTGCGACTCGACTCGCGCGGCCAGCGCGGCCACGGTCGGCGCCTCGAACAGCGTGCGGACCGGGATCCGGGTGTCCAGCGCGGCGCCCAGACGCGCCACCACCTGGGTGGCGATCAGCGAGTTGCCGCCCAGCTCGAAGAAGTCGTCGTCCAGGCCGACGGGGCGATCGGCGGCCCGCGCCAAGCCGAGCACCTCCGCGAAGACGTCGGCGACGATCTCCTCCACCGGCGTCGAGGGCGCGCGGAATTCCCGCGCCTCGAAGACGGGTTCGGGCAGCGCGCGCCGATCCAGCTTGCCGTTCGGGTTCAGCGGCATGGCGTCGAGCACCACGATCGCGGCGGGCACCATGTACGACGGCAGCTGCGCGGCCAGGTGCGCGCGCACTGCCTCGACGTCCACCGTAGCGCCGCCCGCGGGCACGACGTAACCCACCAACTGGTCGCCGGTGTGCGCGTCGGAACGCACCAGCGCGACCGATTGGGCGACCGATTCGTGCGCGGTCAGCGCGGTCTCGATCTCGCCGAGCTCGATGCGCAGACCGCGCAGCTTCACCTGGAAATCGGTGCGGCCCAGGTACTCGATCGCGCCGGTGGCGTCCCGGCGCACCAAGTCACCGGTGCGGTACATCCGCGTGCCGGGCTCCCCGTACGGGTTGGCCACGAACCGGTCGGCGGTCAGATCGGCGCGACCGAAGTAGCCGCGCGCCAGCTGATCGCCCGCGAGGTACAGCTCACCCGCGACGTTCGCCGGCACCGGGTGCAGGCGCGAATCCAGGACGTACGCCTGCGCGTTCCACACCGGCAAGCCGATCGGGACAGCGCCGTCCACCTGGTCGGCTACGGGTGCGTGCGTGGCGTGCACGGTGAACTCGGTGGGGCCGTAGAGGTTGTACAGCGCGGCGTCACTGACCCGGCGGATGGCCACGACCGCGTCGGCGGTGAACGCCTCACCGGCGACGAACAACGTGCGCAGCGAGGCGAGCGCGTCGGCGTCGGCCGGGTCGATGGCGCCGGCGAAGACGGTCAGCATCGAGGGCACGAACGAGGTCATGGTGACCCGCTCGGCCGCGATCACCTCGGCCAGGTACTGCGGGTCGCGGTGCCCGTCCGGGCTCGCCACCACGATCCGGCCGCCGGTGCTCAGCGGGCCGAACAGCTCCCACACCGACACGTCGAACGTGGCGGGGGTCTTGAACAGCACCACGTCGTCCGCGCCGATGCCGTATTCGCCGGTGATCCAACGGATCTGGTTCACCACCGCCGAGTGCGGCACGGCGACGCCCTTGGGACGTCCGGTCGAACCGGAGGTGAAGATCACGTACGCCGGATGCTGCGGGCGCAGCGGCGCGATGCGCTCGGCGTCGGTGACGGGAGCGTCCGCGTAACCGGACAGGTCCAGCTCGTCGATGCGCAGCGTGGCGCGGCCCGCGCCGTCGAACGCGTCGCGCGCGGTGGTCAGCACGCAGACCGGATCGGCCGAGTCGAGCACGTAGTGCACGCGGTCGGCGGGCTGGTCCAGATCCAGCGGCACATAACCGCCGCCGGCCGCCTGCACCGCGTAGGCGGCCACGACCAGGTCCACCGACCGGCGCAGGCCCAGGGCGACCAGCGTCTCCGGACCGACGCCCGCCTCGACGAGGCGGCGCGCCAGCCGCCGCACGCGAGCGGCGAATTCGGCGTAGGTGAGCGACGTTCCGGTGGCCGGGTCGACCACGGCGACCGCGTCCGGGGTGGCCGCGGCCTGCGCGGCGAACTCCTCGACCAGCGTGGTCGCCGGGCCGAGGTCGCGGGCGGTGTCATTCCAGCCGCGCAGCGCCTGCGCGGTCTCCTGCTCGTCCAGCAGCGCGAGGTCGCCGATCGGCCGGTCCGGCTCGGCGGCGACGGCCCGCAGCAACCGGCCGAAGCGCCGCCCGAACTCGGCCATGGTGGCCGGGTCGAACAGGTCGGTGGCGTAGATCAGCTCGGCGGCGATGCCCGCGCCGGTCTCGCCGTCACGTTCGGACAGCACCAATTGCAGGTCGAACTTGGCGACGTCGATGGGCAGCTCGACGCCGCTCACCGTCAGACCGGGCAGTTCCAGGCTGTTGCGGCCGGTGTTCTGGAACGACAGCATCACCTGGAACAGCGGATGCCGCGCCTGCGAACGCGCCGGGTTCAGGATTTCAATTAGCCGCTCGAACGGCAGGTCGGCGTGCCCGAACGCGGCGATGTCGGTCGCGCGCACCGCGCGCAGCAGCTCGGTGAACGTCGCGCCGGACTCGATCGGGGTCCGCAGCACCAGGGTGTTGACGAACATGCCGATCAGGTCGTCGAGCGCGCGCTCGCCACGTCCGGCGACCGGCGTGCCGATCGCGATGTCGTCCTCGCCGGACAGCCGCGCCAGCAGCACGGCCAGCGCGGTGTGCGCGACCATGAACAGCGTCGCGCCCCGCGTGCGGGCCAGTTCGGTGAGCTGGGCGTGGGTTTCGGCGTCGATCTCGAAGACGTGCGTGGCGCCGCGACCGGAGGCGACCGCGGGCCGCGGCCGATCCGAGGGCAGGTCCAGCTGCTCGGGCAGTCCGCGCAGCGTGTCCGACCAGAACGAGATCTGCTCGGAGATCACCGAGGCCGAGTCGTCTTCGTCGCCGAGCACCTGGCGCTGCCACAGCGCGAAGTCCGCGTACTGGACCTCGAGCGGACGCCAGGCGGGCTCGCCGCCGTCGACGCGGGCGCCGTAGGCGGTCATCACGTCGCGGGTCAGCGGCCCCATGGAGAAGCCGTCGGCCGAGATGTGGTGCACCACCAGCGCGAGCACGTGCTCGGTGGGGCTGATCTCGAACAGCCGGGCGCGGAAGGGCACCTCGGCGGTGACGTCGAAGGCGGTGCCGATCAGCCGCGCGAGCTGTCCGGGCAGTTCGGCTTCGGTGACGTCGATCGGCGTGAGGTCGGGGATGACCTTGGCCGTCGCCACGATCCGCTGGTGGGCGGCGCCATCCACCTCGGGGTAGAAGGTGCGCAGCGACTCGTGGCGGGCCAGCACGTCGGCGACGGCGATCTGCAGCGCCTGCCGGTCCAGCAGACCGGACAACCGCACCGCGGCCGGGATGTTGTCCACCGCCGAATCGGGGTCGAAGCGGTTGAGGAACCACATGCGCTGCTGGGCCAGCGACAGCGGCACCAGCTCCGGGCGCTGTTGCGGCGCCAGCGGGGCACGGCCGCCCGCGCCCGCCTTGGTCTCCGCGCGCGCCGCCAGCGCGACCACGGTGGAGGCCTCGAACAGTTCACGCACGCCGAGGTCGGTGTCCAGCGCGGCCGACAACCGGGCCGCGACCTGGGTGGCCGACAGCGAGTTGCCGCCGAGGGCGAAGAAGTCGTCGTCCAGGCCGACCCGCTCCAGGCCGAGCACGTCGGCGAAGGTGGCGGCGACGATCTCCTCGACCGGTGTGGTCGGGGCCCGGAACACCGCGGCCTCGAACACCGGCGCGGGCAGCGCCTTGCGGTCCAGCTTGCCGGAGGCGTTGAGCGGGAATTCGTCGAGCGTCATCACGATCGACGGCACCATGTACGCGGGCAGCTGACGGCCCAGGTCCTCGCGGACCAGGTCGGTGTCCAGGGCGGTGTCCGGCGCGGGGATGACGTAGGCGACGAGTTGATCACCCGCGTGCGGGTCGGAGCGCACCACGACGACGGCTTGGGCGATTTCGTCCAGGCCGGTCAGCGCCTGCTCGATCTCACCCAACTCGATCCGCAGACCACGCAACTTCACCTGGAAGTCGGTGCGCCCCAAGTATTCCAACTCACCGTGCTCGGTCCAGACCACCAAGTCACCCGTGCGATACATCCGCGCACCAGGCTCCCCGTAGGGGTTGGCGACGAACCGGTCACTGGTCAGGTCCGGGCGCGCGACATAACCCCGCGCGAGCTGGACGCCCGCGAGGTACAGCTCACCCGCGACACCAACCGGAACCGGGCGCAGGCGCGCATCCAGCACGAACACCTGCGTGTTGAACACCGGCGCACCGATCGGCACCGTCTCGGTATCGGCATCCACGACCTCGTGGAAAGTGACGTCGACCGCGGCCTCGGTCGGACCGTAGAGGTTATGCAACGCGGCACCAGTCAACTCACGCAGACGATGCGCGGGCTTGGGCGGCAACGCCTCACCCGAAGCGAACACCAACCGCAACGAAACACACTGCGCCGCAGCGGCATCAGCGACGAACACCGCGAGCATCGACGGCACGAAGTGGGTGACGGTCACCTGTTCGGTACTGATGATCTCGGCCAGGTAGGCGGGGTCACGATGCCCATCCGGCTTCGCCACCACCAAGCGGGCACCGACCTGCAACGGCCAGAAGAACTCCCACACCGACACATCGAAGGTGGCCGGGGTCTTCTGCAACACCACATCGGCGCCGGTCAGCTGGTAGGCAGTCTGCATCCAGACGAGCCGGTTGACGATCGCGGCGTGCGAAACCGCCACACCCTTCGGACGACCCGTCGAACCCGACGTGAAGATCACATACGCCGTATTCGACGGACGCAACGGCGCCCGACGATCCGCGTCGGTGAGCGGCGCCTCGGACAGGCCCTTCAGATCGAGCAGATCGATCCGCACCTGCGCGGTGTCGATGTCCAGATCGCTGCCGGAGGTCAGCACACACACCGGATCGGCCGTGGCGAGGATGTATTCGGTGCGCTCGGCCGGGTGATCCGGATCCAGCGGCACATACGAACCACCGGCCACGGCGACGGCGTACATGCCGACCACCAGATCGATCGAGCGCCGCATGCCCAGCGCCACATACGATTCCGCGCCCACGCCGCGCGCGATCAGCCAGCGTGCCAGCTGGTTCACCCGCCAGGAGAACTCGGCGTAGGCCAGACTCGTCCCCTCGAACGTGATCGCGGTCGCGTCGGGAGTGCGTTCCACCTGGTCGTAGAACATCGACACCAGGGTCGCGCCGGTGTCCACGGGGTGCGCGGTGTCGTTCCAGCCGGACACCACGAGTTCGCGCTCGGCGGCATCCAGCAGTGCGATGTCACCGACCACCGCCTCGGGTTCGGCGGTGATCGCGGTGAGCACCCGGACCAAGCGGTCGGCGATGCGGCGCACCGTCTGCTCGTCGAACAGGTCGCGCAGGTAGCCCGCGCGCACCCGCAGCCGCGAATCCAGTTGCGCGATCAGGGTCAGCGGGTAGTGCGTGGCGTCGGCCGCGTCCAGGCCGACCACGGCCATGCCGTCGATGTCCGCCGCCTGCGCCTGCAAGCCCGCGGCGTCGACCGGATAGGACTCGAACACCACCAGGGTGTCGAACAGCCCGCCGACGCCGGCGACCGACTGGATGTCGGCCAGGCCCACGTAGTGGTGGTCGAGCAGGTCGGCCTGCTCGCCCTGGGTGCGGACCAGCAGCTCGCGCACCGACTCCGACGGATCGAAACGCACCCGCACCGGCACGGTGTTGATGAACAGGCCGACCATCGATTCCACGCCCGAAAGCTGCGCGGGACGCCCGGAGACGGTGGTGCCGAACAGCACGTCGTCGCGGCTGGTCATCCGGCCGACGAGGAGACCCCACGCCGTCTGCAGCACGGTGTTCGGGGTGACGCCGAGCGATGCGGCCAGCGCGGTCAGCCGCGCGGTGGTCGCCTCGTCCAAGTCGAAGAAGTACTCGCCGGACAGCGAGGTGATCTCACGACCGGCGTCCGGCCGCGCCAGCAGGGTCGGCTCGCCGACGCCGCGCAGCGCGTGCGCCCACGCCGCCAGCGACGCCGCGTGGTCCTGCTGCCGGGTCCAGTCCAGGAAGTGCCGGTAGGAGCGCACCGCGGGCAGTGCCGAGGCATCCGCGTGGGCGGCGTAGAGCACCAGCAGATCCCGCATGAGCAGCGGCATGGACCAGCCGTCGAGCAGGATGTGGTGGTTGGCCACCACGAACTGCCAGCGGTCGGGCGCGACCTGGATCAGCGTGAAGCGGATCAGCGGCGGCGCGGCCAGGTCGAACCGGCGCATGCGGTCGGCCTCGATCAGGTCCTCGGCCGAACCGGATTCGATCCGGTCGTGCTCGGCCCACGCCACCCGGACGCTGTCCAGCACGATCTGCACCGGGTTGCCGTCGTGGTCGCTGACGAACGCGGTGCGCAGGTTCTCGTAGCGGTCCACCAGAGCCTGTGCCGCCGCGCGCAACCGGGCGGCGTCCACCCGGCCGGTGAGCGTGAGCACCGCCTGCGCGGTGTACACGTCCACCGAGGTCGCCGCGAGGCGGGCATGGAACAGCAGACCGGCCTGCAGCGCCGACAGCGGCCAGACATCGGCCAGCGCCGGGTAACGCCGCTCCCAGGCGTCGATGTCGCGTTGTGTGCTGCGCACCAGCGCGAAGTCCGACGGGGTGTGCCCGCCCGCGCCGGCCGAATTGGCATGGCGCGCGACCGCTTCCAGCGCCGCGGTCCACAGCTCACCGAACTCGCGCACGTCGGCGGCCGACAGCAGGGTCGACGGGTAGCCGATGTTCGCGGTCAGCTTGTCGCCGACCACGATCGCGTTCACGTCCAGCGGGGCCATCGCGGGCATGTCCGCGTCGTAGGCGCCGCCCAGCGCGCCGAGTTCCGGCGCCGGGATCCAGCCGAAGCCGCGCAGCGATTCCGGCACGTCGCCCTCGGAGACGCGCCCGAGGTAGTTGAAACTCACCTGGCCGGGCAGTTCGCGCGGCAGCTCGGCGGCGGTCTCGGCGTTCAGGTAGCGCAGCAGGCCGTAGCCGATGCCCTTGTCCGGCACCGAGAGCAACTGCTCCTTGACCGCCTTGACGGCCGCGCCGAGCGCGGGCCCGCCGGTGAACGCGGCGTCGACGTCGACGCCGGACAGATCGAAGCGGACCGGGTAGATCGCGGTGAACCAGCCGACGGTGCGCGACAGATCCGCACCCGCCACCACGTCTTCCTCGCGGCCGTGACCCTCCAGGCGGATCAGCAGCGAATCGTCGCCGGTGGCGGCCACCCGCCGCGCCCGCCACTTCGCGGTGGCCAGCGCCAGCGCGGTGAGCAGGCCGTCGTTCACACCGCCGTGGAACAGCGCCGGAACCGTGGTGAGCAGGGCCTTGGTGACCTCGGCGGACACCTCGACCTGATGCTTCTCGATGACGCCCGAGATGTCGACCTCGGGATCCATCGGACGCTCGGTCAGCAGCGGATCGGCCGCGCCGACCACCGAACGCCAGTAGTCCAGTTCGGCCACCCGCTCGGGGCTCGCGGCCTCGCGCTCCAGCGCGTGCGCCCAGGCCCGCATCGACGTGGCCGGGGCGACCAGCTCGGGCGTCTGCCCGGCGGTGCGCTGCCCCCACGCCGTCACGAAGTCCGGCACCAGGATGCGCCACGAGACGCCGTCCACCACCAGGTGGTGGGCGACGACGATCAGGCGTCCGGCGCGCTCGGCGGAATCGGGCTCGAGCCAGACGAACCGGATGACCACGCCCGCGGCCGGATCCAGCCGGTCCAGCGACTCGTCCAGTGCGGCGGAGGCGATCTCGACCAACTCCGCGTCGGTGACGTCCGCGTCGAATCCGGTGCGGTCGATCAGCGCGTCCACTTCGACCGTGCCGGGCGCGGCGGTCTCGACGACCCAGTCGTCGCCGTCGCGGCGCAGGCTCGCGCGCAGCATGTCGTGGCGATCGATGACAGCGCTCACCGTCGCCACGATTCCCGACCGGTCGATGCCGACCGGCAGTTCCAGCGCCAGCGTCTGGTTGAACCGGCCGAACGAGCCGCGCCGCTCGGCCATGAACCGCACCACCGGCGTCAACGGCATGACGCCGACGCCGCCGCCCGGCGGCTCGGCCAGCGTCGTGGCCGACGCCTCGGCGGCTTCGGTGGTCTCGGCGACCGACGCCAGACCGGCCACCGTGCGCTGCTCGAAGACGTGCCTCGGGGTGAACACCACGCCGCGCGCCTTGGCCCGCGACACCAGCTGGATGGAGACGATGCTGTCGCCGCCGAGCGCGAAGAAGGAGTCGTCAACGCCGACCCGCTCCACGCCCAGCACCTCGGCGAACACCTCGGCGATGGTCTGCTCGACCGGGGTGCGCGCCGCGCGGAACACGACCTCGGTCGCGAACACCGGCTCCGGCAGCGCCTTGCGGTCCAGTTTGCCCACCGGGGTGAGCGGCACGTGGTCGATCACCATGATCGACGAGGGCACCATGTAGGCGGGCAGGCGGTCCTCGACGTGCGCGGTGAGCGCCGCCACGTCGATCGAATTGCCCTGGGCCGCAACGACGTACGACACGAGTGACACCGCGCCCGCGGCGCTCTTGTGGCCGACGGTGACGGCGAAGTCGACGGTTTCGTGCGAGGCGAGCGCGGCGTCGATCTCGCCGAGCTCGATGCGGAAGCCGCGCACCTTCACCTGGAAATCGGAGCGGCCGACGTACTCCACTTCGCCGGTGCGGGTCCAGCGGACCACGTCACCGGTGCGGTACATCCGCGCACCCGGCACATACGGGTTGGCGACGAACCGCTCCGCCGACAGACCCGGGCGCGCGTGGTAACCGCGCGCCAGCTGGACGCCCGACAGATACAGCTCACCTGCGACACCCACCGGAACGGGCCTGAGCTGGGCATCCAGGATCAGCGACTGCATACCGCGGGTCGGGCCACCGATGGTGACCCGGTCGCCCGGCGCGAGCGCGTCGCTGATGTTGGTCATGATCGTGGTCTCGGTCGGGCCGTAACCGTTGTGGAAGCGGCGGCCCGAGCCGTCCGGTGCGCCACCCCATTTGGTGACCAGATCGGCGGGCACGGCTTCACCACCGGCCACGATCACCCGCATGCCGGCCAGCGCGGCCGAATCCAGCGAGGCGAGCACCGACGGGGTGATGAACGCGTGCGTGACCCGCTCGGCGCGGATCAGCTCGGACAGTTCCTCGCCGCCGTACACGCCGGGCGGGCAGACCACCAAGGCGCCGCCGCAGCCGATCGCCAGCAGGAATTCCAGGATCGAGGCGTCGAAGCTGGGCGAAGCGAAATGCAATGCGCGCGTGTCGGAGTCGACGTCGTAGCGGGCGTTCTGCTCGTCCCGGAAGTTGGCCAGACCGGCGTGGGTGACCACGACGCCCTTGGGCACACCGGTGGAACCGGAGGTGTAGATGACGTACGCGGGGTGCTCCGGCCGCACCGGGCGCACCCGGTCGGCGTCGGTGACCGCGGCGTCGTCGAACCCGCCGAGATCCAGTTCGTCGAGCACCAGCCACTCGACCGACTCGGGCAGCTCGGCGCGCACCGACGCCACGGTCAGACCGATCGGCGAGCCCGAGTCGGTGACCATGTGCGCGATGCGGTCGGCGGGGTAGGTCGGGTCGATCGGCACGAACGCGCCGCCGGACTTGGACACCGCCCACTCGGCGAAGTACGACTCGTCCGACCGAGGCACCGCGACCGCCACCAGATCCTCGGTGCCGATGCCGCGCTCGATCAGCAAGCGGGCCAGGCGGTTCGACCGTGCGTCCAGCTCGCCGTAGGACACACTTCTGCCCTGGAACACCACGGCGGGCGCCTCAGGGTCGATGGCGGCGGCTTCGGCGATCAGGTCCGGCAGCGTCCGCGCGGGTGTGGCGGGCGCGCCGGTGCGCGCGATCAGGTCGGCCCGCTCGGCGGCGTCGAGCACGTCGATCGCGCCGACGGCGACCGAGGCGTCGGCCGCCACGGCCGCGAGCACGCGTTCCCAGCGGTCCACGATGGCCGCGGCGGTCGCCTCGTCGAACAGCTCGGTGGCGTAGGTCAGCGCCAAAGCCATGGCGCCGGAACCGGATTCACCGCGCTCGGCGAGGGTGAACTGCAAGTCGAAGCGGGCGACGTTCTCTTCCAGGTCCAGTGCGGACACCGAAAGGCCCGGCAGCTCCAGGGTGGTGCGCTCCAGGTTCTGGAACGCCAGCATCACCTGGAACAGCGGGTTGCGGGCCTGCGAGCGCTCCGGCGCGAGCAGTTCCACCAGCCGCTCGAACGGCACGTCGGCGTTGCCGTAGGCGTCCAGGTCGGTGCGGCGCACCCGGTCGAGCAGCCCGGCGAACGACTCGCCCGGCTCGATGCCCGTCCGCAGCACCAACGTGTTGACGAACATGCCGACCAGGTCGTCGAGCGCGGCTTCACCGCGGCCCGCGACCGGGGTGCCGACCGCGACGTCGTCGCTGCCGGACAGCCGCGCCAGCAACACCGCCAGCGCGCTGTGCATCACCATGAACAGCGACGCACCGCGCTGCCGCGCGAGGTCCTCCAATGCGGCGACCAGGTCACCGGGGAGTTCGCGGTGCAGCGTCGCGCCGCGATGCGAGGCGACGGCCGGGCGCGGGCGGTCGGTGGGCAGAGCGAGCTCGTCGGGGATGTCGTCGAGCGCGCGCCGCCAGTAGGCGACCTGCTTCGCCAGCAGCGAGTCGGGATCGTCCTCGGACCCCAGGATCTCCCGCTGCCAGACCGCGAAGTCGGCGTATTGCACCGCCAGCGGGGCCCAGCCGGGAGCGCTACCGGCGCTGCGCGCGGTGTAGGCGGCCATCACGTCGCGGGTCAACGGGCCCATCGAGAAGCCGTCGGCCGCGATGTGGTGCACCACCACGACGAGCACGTGCTCGTCCGGCCCGGCCGTGTACAGCCGGGTGCGCAGCGGAACCTGTTCGGCCACATCGAATCCGGTGGTGACGAACTCGGTCACCGTCTCGACCAGCCGCGCCGGGTCGACCGCAACGGGGTGCAGGTCGAGGGCGATGTCCTCGGCGGGCACGATCACCTGCACCGGGGTGCCGCCGTGCTCCGGGTACCGGGTGCGCAGCGATTCGTGCCTGCGCACCACGTCTGCTACCGCCAGCCGCAGCGCCTCGACGTCCAGCGCGCCGGTGAGCCTGATGGCGATCGGCAGGTTGTAGGCCGCCGAGGCGGTGTCGTACTTGTTCAGGAACCACATGCGCTGCTGCGCGAACGACAGCGGCACCAGCTCGCCTGCCGCGCGCTCGCGCGCGACCAGCCGGGCGCGGGCGGCGCCGTCGGCGTGCGATTCGACTCGCGCGGCGAGCGCTTCCACGGTGGACGCCTCGAACAGGGTGCGCACCGCGACGGTCGCGCCCAGCGCGGCGCCGATGCGGGCGACCACTCTGGTCGCGATCAGCGAGTTGCCGCCGAGGTCGAAGAAGTCGTCGTCCACGCCGACCCGTTCCAGGCCGAGCACGTCGGCGAACACCGCCGCGACGGTCTCCTGCACCGGGGTGACCGGCGCGCGGAACGCGCGCGAGGTCGCCGTCGGCGCGGGCAGCGCGCGGCGGTCCAGCTTCCCGTTGACCGTCAGCGGGATCCACTCCAGCCGCACCACGGCCGAGGGCACCATGTAGGCGGGCAGCTGCGCGGCCGCGCCGTCGCGCACCGCGTCGAGCACCGGCTCCGCGCCCGGCTCGGACACCACGTACGCGACGATCCGCTGATCGCCGGGCTGGTCCTCGCGCACGATGACCGCGGCCTGCGCGATGCCCGGCTGCGCCAGAATCGCGGACTCGATCTCGCCGAGCTCGATGCGGAAGCCGCGCACCTTCACCTGATCGTCGGCGCGACCGAGGTATTCCAGCTCGCCGAACCGGTTCCAGCGCGCCAGGTCGCCGGAGCGGTACAGCCGCCCGCCCGGCGCGTCGCCCAGCGGGTCGGCGACGAAGCGGGTCGCCGACAGATCGGGGCGGCCGAGGTAGCCGCGCGCCAATTGCGGTCCGGCCACATACATCTCACCCGCGACGCCGACCGGCACCGGGCGCAGCCTGCTGTCGAGCACGTACACCCGCAGCCCGGCGATGGCGCGGCCGACCACGCTGCCGGAGGCGGCGGCGATGGTCCCGGCGTCCAGCGCGCGGTAGGACACGTGCACCGTGGTCTCGGTGATGCCGTACATGTTGACCAGCAGCGGCCCGGCGGACGCGCCGGTGCCGTCGCCGTGGCGCGCCACCCACTCCGAGAGCCTGCGCAGCTCCAGCGCCTCACCGCCGAACACCACGTAGCGCAGCGCCAGCGGCGCGGCGGCGGGCGCGGCGTTCCGGTCGGCCTCGGCCAGCTGGTAGAACGCCGACGGGGTCTGGTTGAGCACCGTGACGCGCTCGGCGCGCAGCAGTTCCAGGAACTGCTCGGGTGAGCGCGAGGTGTAGTAGTCGACCACCACGAGGGTGCCGCCGAACAGCAGCGGACCCCACAGTTCCCACACCGAGAAGTCGAAGGCGTAGCTGTGGAACAAGGTCCACACGTCCTCGGGCCCGAAACCGAAATCGCGGTCGGTGTTCGCGAACAGCCGCACCACGTTCCGGTGCGCGACCGCGACGCCCTTCGGGCGGCCGGTCGAGCCGGAGGTGTAGATCACGTACGCGACGTTGTCCGGGGTGAGCGCGGCGTTGCGGTCGGCGTCGGTGATCGGCGCGTCGTCGGCGTCCTCGACGTTGCCGGTCTCCACCGCGAACCCGTCGAGCACGACCGACGGCAGCCCCGCGGGCACCTCGACCTGCACCGTGGAGTCGAGCACCACGCTGGTGGGCCGGGAGTCGGCGAGCACGTACGCGATGCGCTCGGCCGGGTAGGTCGGATCGACCGGCACGTATCCCGCGCCGGTCTTCACCACGGCCAGCAACGCGACCACGAGGTCCAGCGACCGCGGCAGGATCACCGCGACCAGCGTCTCCGGTCCCGCGCCGTCGCTGATCAACCTGCGCGCCAGCACGTTCGCGCGCCGGTCCAGTTCGGCGTAGGTCAGCGTCTCCACGCCGAAGCGGGCCGCGACGCGGTTCGGGTGCGCGGCCACGGCCGCGTCGAACAACCCGACCAGGGTGATGTCCGGATCGGCGAACAAGCCGGCGACGCTCTCGGCGCCGGAGGACACCCAGCGCTGCGAGACGTCCAGCCGCTCGCCCTCGCCGAGCAGATCGATGTCGCCGATGGCGACCTGCGGATCCTCGGCGACACCACGCAGGATGCGCACGAACCGATCGGCGAACGCGGCCACCGTCTCCGGGTCGAACAGCTCGGTGGCGTAGTTCCACGACAGCGTCAGCCCGCCGTCGGCGGCCTCGCCCACGGTGAGCTGCACGTCGAATTTCGCGGTGCCCGGGTCGAAGTCGACGGCGGCGACTTCGAGGCCGCCGGGCAGCGCGACGGCGCCGAGCGCGGCCGCCGAGGCGGCCTCGAAGGTCAGCGCGACCTGGAACAGCGGGTGGTGCGCCTGCGAGCGCACCGGGCTGAGCACGTCCACCAGACGCTCGAACGGCACGTCGGCGTTGGCGAACGCGGCCAGATCGGTGCGGCGCACCTGCTCGAGCAGTTCGGCGAACCCGGCGCCCGGATCGACCTCGCTGCGCAGCACCAGCGTGTTGACGAACATGCCGACGACGTCGTCGAGCGCGCGTTCACCGCGGCCCGCGATCGGCGTGCCGATCGCGACGTCGGTGCTGCCGGACAACCGGCCCGCCCACACCGCCAGCGCGGCGTGCACGACCATGAACAGCGTCACGCCGCGGGCGCGCGCCAGCTCGGCGAGCGCCTCGTGTACCCGCGCGTCCACCGAGAAGTCGTGCGTGCCACCGGCGTTGGCGGCGATCTCCGGCCGGGGCCGGTCGGCGGGCAGCTCGATCTGATCGGGCAGATCGCGCAGTTGCTCGGTCCAGTAGGCGATCTGCCGGGCCGCCACGGAGTCCGGATCGGTTTCGCTGCCGAGCACCGCACGCTGCCACAGCGCGTAGTCGGCGTACTGCACCGCCAGCGGGGACCAGGACGGCGCCTCGCCGCGGGCGCGCTCGGTGTAGGCCAGCACGACGTCGCGCAGCAGCGGCCGCAGCGAGAAACCGTCCGCGCTGATGTGGTGCATGACCAGCACCGCGACGTGATCGGTCGCCGACAACGCCAGCAGGTTCGCCCGGAACCCGATCTCCGCGGTCACGTCGAAACCGGCGCTCGCCAGCTCCACGATCCGCGCGGGCAGTACCTCCGCCGCGACGGGTTCGGCGACCAGGTCGAAAGCGACCTCGCCCATCGGCAGGACCCGCTGATAGCCGGTGCCCTCCACCTCGGGGTAGACCGTGCGCAGCGCCTCGTGCCGTGCGAGCACGTCGTTGACGGCCGCACTCAGCGCGGCGACGTCGAGTGCACCGGTCAGCCGCAGCGCCACCGGGATGTTGTTCACCGCCGTGCGGTTGTCGAACCGGTTGAGGAACCACATCCGCTGCTGGGCGAGCGACAGCGGCACCAGCGCGGGGCGCTCCTGCGCGACCAGCGGCGTCCGGCCGCCTTGCCCGGCGGCCGATTCCACCTTCGCCGCCAGCGCAACAACGGTGGACGCCTCGAACAGCACCCGCACCGGGACCTGCGTGTTCAGCGCCTCGCCCAGCCGCGCCGCCACTTGGGTGGCGACCAGCGAGTTGCCGCCGAGGGCGAAGAAGTCGTCGTCCAGACCGACCCGATCCACGCCGAGCACCTCGGCGAAGGTCTCGGCCACGATCTCCTGCACCGGCGTGGCGGGCGCGCGGAACACCGCGGCCTCGAACACCGGTTCCGGCAGCGCCTTGCGATCCAGCTTGCCGGAAGCGTTCAGCGGGAACTCGTCGAGCACCACATAGGCCGTGGGCACCATGTACCCCGGCAGGCGCGCGCCGAGCTCGGCCTTGACCGAGTCGACGTCCACCACCCGGTCCGGGTCCGTCACCAGGTACGCGACCAGCTGGTCACCGGTGCGCTCATCGGTGCGCACCACGACCACCGCCTGCGCCACCGAGTCCAGCGCCGTGAGCGCCGCCTCGATCTCGCCCAGCTCGATGCGCAGACCGCGCACCTTCACCTGGAAGTCGGTGCGGCCCAGGTACTCCAGCTCGCCGTCTTCGGTCCAGGCCACCAAATCGCCGGTGCGGTACATGCGCTCGGCGTCGCCGAACGGGTTGGCCACGAAGCGCTCGGTGGTCAGATCGGGGCGACCCACGTAACCGTGCGCCAACTGCGCGCCCGCGAGGTACAGCTCGCCGGGCACGCCGACCGGAACCGGCCGCAGTCTCGAATCCAGCACGTACACCTGGGTGTTGAACACCGGAGCGCCGATCGGCACCGACACCGTGTCGGCCTCGGTCACCTCGTGGAAGGTGACGTCGACCGCGGCCTCGGTCGGACCGTAGAGGTTGTGCAGCCGCGCACCGGTCAGCTCGCGCAACTTCTGTGCGGTCACCGCGGGCAGTGCCTCACCGGAGGCGAAGACGTTGCGCAGGCTGGTGCACTCGGCCGCGCGCTCCTCGGCGACGAACACCGACAGCATCGACGGCACGAAGTGCGCCGTGGTGACCTGCTCGTCGACGATCAAGCGCGCCAGGTACGCGGGATCGCGATGCCCGTCCGGCTTCGCGACCACCAGGCGGGCGCCGACCTGCAACGGCCAGAAGAACTCCCACACCGACACGTCGAACGTGGCGGGCGTCTTCTGCAACACCACGTCGTAGGCCGCCAAACCGTATTCGGCGTGCATCCACACCAGACGGTTGACGATCGCCGCGTGCGAGACCGCCACGCCCTTGGGGCGGCCGGTCGAACCGGAGGTGAAGATCACGTACGCGGTGTTGGCCGGACGCAGCGGCTTGTGCCGATCGGCGTCGGTCAGCGGCTCGTCGGAGAACTCCGACAGGTCGAGTTCATCGATGCGCACCTGTCGGGAAACCGTGGTCTCCAGGTCGGAACCGGAGGTCAGCACGCACACCGGGCGCGCGGTCTCGAGGATGTAGTCGATGCGCTCGGCCGGATGGTCCGGGTCCAGCGGCACGTACGCGCCGCCCGCGGCGTTCACCGCGTACATGCCGACCACGAGGTCGATCGAGCGGCGCATACCCAGTGCCACATACGATTCCGGGCCGACGCCGTTGACCTTGAGCCAGCGCGCCAGCTGGTGGACCCGGCGGGCGAACTCGGCGTAGGACAGACTTGTCCCCTCGAACGTGACCGCCGGGCTGTCCGGGGTACGCGCGACCTGGGCCTCGAACAGCGAGACCAGGGTCGCCGCGGCGTCGCCGACCGGCGAGGTGAGCGCGGCGTCGACCGCGAACTCGGTGGCGTTCCACCGCTCGATCACCAAGGACCGCTCGGCGTCGTCCAGCAGCTCGATGTCACCGACGGTGACCGACGGTTCGGCGGCGACACCGCGCAGCACGCGCACGAAGCGCTCGGCGAACGTCCCGGCGAACACGCCGTCGAACAGGTCGGTGGCGTAGACGAGTTCGGCGTCCATCGCCGCCTCGCCGCCGGGGACCTCGCTGAGCGTGAGCTGCAGGTCGAACTTCGCCGTCGGCTGGTCGATGCCCAGCTCGGAGACGGTGAGACCGGGCAGCTCCAGCGCGGTGCGGCCGAGGTTCTGGAACGACAGCATCACTTGGAACAGCGGGTGGCGTGCCTGGGACCGGGCCGGGTTGAGCACCTCGACCAGCCGCTCGAACGGCACGTCGGCGTGCGCGAACGCCTGCAGGTCGCGCTCGCGGACCCGGGCGAGCAGATCGGCGAACGAGTCGCCGGGGTCCACTTCGGCGCGCAGCACCAGGGTGTTGACGAACATGCCGACCAGGTCGTCGAGCGCCTGCTCACCGCGTCCGGCCACCGGGATGCCGATGGCGATGTCGTCGGAGCCGCTCAACCGCGCCAGCAGGGCGGCGAACGCGCTGTGCACCACCATGAACAGCGTGCTGCCGTGCGTCTGCGCGACCCGGTTCAGGTCCTCGATCAGCTCGCCCGGCACCCGGAACCGGTGGGTGCCCGCGCCGTAGGAGGCGATGGCGGGCCGCGGGCGACCAGGTAGGCGCAGCTCGTCGGGCAGCCCGGCCAGCGTCTCGCGCCAGTAGTCCAGCTGCTCGGAGATGAGCGAGGTCGGGTCGTCCTCGGAGCCGAGCGTGTCGCGCTGCCACAGCGCGAAGTCCACGTACTGCACGGCCAGCGGCGGCCAGCCCGGCTGGGCCGCGGAGGTCCGCGCCACGTAGGCGGTCATCAGGTCGCGCACCAGCGGGCGCATGGAGAAGCCGTCTGCGGCGATGTGGTGCACCACGACGACCAGCACGTAATCGTCGTGACCGAGCCGGTAGGCGCGCAGCCGCACCGGCGGCCGGGTGGTCACGTCGAAGCCGCGTTCGACGAATTCGTAGAGGACGCCGAGCAGTTGCCCCTCGGCCACCTCGACCACGTCCAGATCCGGAATGGCCCTGGTGGCGTTCAGCACCCGCTGGTAGGCGACCCCGTCGCGGGACGGGTAGATGGTGCGCAGCGATTCGTGCCGCGCGACCACGTCGGCGATCGCGCCGCGCAGCGCGTCCAGATCCAGCGCGCCCTCCAGCCGCACCGCGGCCGGGATGTTGTTCGCGGCGGAATCGGCGTCGAAACGGTTGAGGAACCACATGCGCTGCTGCGCCAGCGACAGCGGCGGATGCTCGGGACGCACCTGTGCCGTGAGCGCTTGGCGCGCACCGCTGCCCGCGTGCGACTCGACCCGCGCGGCCAGCGCGGCCACGGTCGGTGCCTCGAACAGCGCGCGCACGCCGACCTCGGTGTTCAGCGCCGCGCTGAGGCGGGCGACCACCTGGGTGGCCACCAGCGAGTTGCCGCCGAGTTCGAAGAAGTCGTCGTCCACGCCGACGCGCGGCACGCCGAGCAGGTCGGCGAAGATCTCCGCGACGATCTCCTCGATCGGCGTCGAGGGGGCGCGGAAGACCCTGGCCTCGAACACCGGGGCGGGCAGCGCTTTACGATCCAGCTTGCCGGAGGCGTTCACCGGGAACGCGTCCAGCACGACCAGCGCGGCCGGGACCATGTACCCCGGCAGCGCCGCCGACAGCGCGGTCTTCACCTCGTCGATGTCGACGGCCACATACGGTTCGCAGACCAGGTAGCCCACCAACTGGTCGCCGGCGTGCGCGTCGGCGCGCAGCACGACCACCGCCTGCGCGATCCCGGGCTGTGCCAGCAGCGCCGACTCGATCTCGCCCAGCTCGATGCGCAGACCGCGCAACTTCACCTGGAAGTCGGTGCGACCCAGGTAGTCCAGCTCGCCGGCGGGGGTCCAGGCCACCAGGTCACCGGTGCGGTACATCCGGTCGCCCGGCGCGCCGTAGGGGTTGGCCACGAACCGGTCGGCGGTGAGATCCGAACGGCCCAGGTAGCCGAGCGCCAGTTGCTCGCCCGCGAGATACAGCTCACCCGCGACACCCGGCGCGACCGGGTGCAGGCGGCTGTCGAGCACGAAGACGCGGGTGTTCCACACCGGACGTCCGATCGGCACCGACACCGTGTCGGCGTCGGTCGCCTCGTGATACGTCACGTCGACGGCGGCCTCGGTCGGGCCGTACAGGTTGTGCAGACGCGCGCCGGTCAGCTCGCGCAAACGCTGCGCCGTCTGCGCGGGCAGCGCCTCACCGGAGGCGAAGACCTGCCGCAGCCGCGGCGCGGGCAGGCCGTCGCCGTTCTCGTTGCCCAGCGTGGAGACGAACACCGAGAGCATGGACGGCACGAAGTGCGCCGTGGTGATTTCCTTCTCGGCGATGATCCGGGACAGGTACACCGGGTCGCGGTGCCCGTCCGGCTTCGCGACGACCAGCCTGGCGCCGGTCTGCAGCGGCCAGAAGAACTCCCACACCGACACGTCGAACGTGGCGGGGGTCTTCTGCAGCACTGCGTCCTGGGAGCCGATCGGGTACGCGTGCTGCATCCACAGCAGCCGGTTGACGATCGCGGCATGGCTGACCGCCACACCCTTCGGGCGACCGGTGGAACCGGAGGTGAAGATCACGTAGGCGGTGTTCTCCGGCCGCAGCGGGCGCGTGCGCTCGTCGTCGCTGATCGGCGCGCCGCTGGTCGCGGCGAAACCGGGCACGCCCTCGATACCCTCCACCGACAGCGCGGTCACTTCCGGCTGCGGGTCCAGGCCGAAGCCGTCGGCCGACCGGTACAGGATCATCCGCGGCCGAGCGGTCTCGATGATGTAGTTGATCCGCTCGGCGGGCTGGTCCGGGTCCAGCGGCACGTAGGCCGCGCCCGTCTGCACCACCGCGTACATCGCGACGACCAACTCGGTGGAACGCCGCAGCGCCAGGGCCACCAGCGATTCCGGGCCGACGCCCGCGCCGATGAGCTGGCGGGCGATGCGGTTGGCCCGCTCCTGCAACTGGCGGTAGGTCAGCCGTTCGTCGTCGAAGTCGAGCGCGATCGCGTCGGGCGTGGCCGCCGCCTGCGCGTCGAACAGCGACACCAGCGTCGCGACCTGGTCCACCGGGTGCGTGGTGTCGTTCCAGTCGATCAGCACCCGCGCGCGTTCCTCGGACGCGAGCAACTCGATGTCGCCGATCGGGACGTCCGGGTCGACGGTCACGGCCGCGAGGATGCGGTCGAGGCGGCGGGCGAACGCCGCGACGGTCGGCTCGTCGAAAAGATCGAGAGCGTAGGAGAACTCGGCCGACATGCCCGCCGATTCACCCTGCTCGTCCTGCGTCTCCGACAGGGTCAGCTGCAGGTCGAACTTGGCCAGCCGTGCGTCGTAGTCGATGCCGTTGACCGACAGACCGGGCAGCTCCAGGCTCGCCTGCCGGGTGTTCTGGAAGGTCAGCATCACCTGGAACAGCGGGTGGCGCGCCTGCGAACGCGCCGGGTTGAGCACCTCGACCAACCGCTCGAACGGCACGTCGGCGTGCGCGAACGCGTGCAGGTCGGTCTCGCGCGCGCGGGCGAGCAGATCGGCGAAGGTCATCGCGCCGTCCACCTCGGTGCGCAGCACCAGGGTGTTGACGAACATGCCGATCAGATCGTCCAGCGCGGCCTCACCGCGACCTGCGACCGGGGTGCCGATGGCGATGTCGCTGGTGCCGCTGGCGCGGGCCAGTAGCACCGCCAGCGCGCTGTGCAGCACCATGAACAGCGAGGCGTTGTGCCTGCGGCCCAGCTCGATCAGGGCGCGCTGGGTCTCGCCGGAGATCACGAACGGGTAGGTGCCGCCGCGGTAGGAGGCGACCGCCGGGCGCGGCCGGTCCGAGGGCAGCGTCAATTCGTCGGGCAGATCGGCCAGTTCGCGCGTCCAGTAACGGATCTGGTTGGCGATCAGCGAACTCGGGTCGTCCTCGGAACCGAGCACCTCGCGCTGCCACAGCGCGTAGTCGGCGTACTGCACCGGCAGCGCCGACCACGCCGGCGCCTCCCACGACGTGCGCGCCGCATAGGCCACCATGACGTCGCGGGCCAGCGGTCCCATCGACCAGCCGTCGGCGGAGATGTGGTGCACCACCATGCCGAGCACGTACTCGGTCTCGCTGATCTCGAACAGCCGCGCGTGCAGCGGCACTTCGCTGGTCACGTCGAATGCCATCGAGGCCAGCTCGACCAGGTGATCGATCAGGTTGTGCTCGGTCACCGGCACCGGGGTCAGGTCCGGCACGATCTGCGCGGCGTCCAGCACCACTTGCACCGGGCCGGTCTTGGTCTCCGGGAACACCGTCCGCAGCGACTCGTGCCGATCGATCACGTCGATGACCGCGACCTGCAAAGCGGCGATGTCCAGATCACCGGACAACCGGATGGCGACCGGGATGTTGTTCACCGCCGAGGAGGTGTCGAACCGGTTGAGGAACCACATGCGCTGCTGTGCCAGCGACAGCGGTACCTGCTCCGGACGATTCCGGGCCACCAGCGCCTTGCGCGCGCCGTCCCCGGCGTGCGACTCCACCCGCGCGGCCAGCGCCGCCACCGTGGACGCTTCGAACAGCATGCGCACCGGCACCCTGGTGTCCAGCGCGATGCCGAGGCGGGAGGCCACCTGGGTGGCGATCAGCGAGTTGCCGCCCAACTCGAAGAAGTCGTCGTCCACGCCGACGCGGGAGATGCCGAGCACCTCGCCGAAGATCTGCGCGACGATCTCCTCGATCGGCGTGGTCGGCGCACGGAATTCGCGCACCTCGAACACCGGCGCCGGCAGCGCCTTGCGGTCCAGCTTCCCGGAGGCGTTGAGCGGGAACGCTTCCAGCACCACGATCGCCGAGGGCACCATGTACGCGGGCAGCGTGCGATGCAGCGCGTTCTTGATGCTGTCCAGGTCGACCGGGCCCGCTCCGGTCACCACGTAGGCGACCAGCTGATCACCCGCGACGGTGTCCATCACCAGCACCACGGCCTGGGTGACGGCCGGGTGGTCGAGCAGGGCGGTCTCGATCTCGCCGAGCTCGATGCGCTGACCGCGGAACTTCACCTGGAAGTCGGTGCGGCCGATGTACTCCAGCACGCCCGCGCCGCCCACTTCGGGATCGCGCGGATGCACCCAGCGCACCAGGTCGCCGGTGCGGTACAGGCGGGAGCCGGGCGGGCCGAACGGGTCGGCGACGAACCGCTCGGCGGACAGGTCGGGGCGGCCGTGGTAGCCGCGGGCGGTCTGCACGCCGCCGAGGTACAGCTCGCCGGGGACGCCGACCGGAACAGGCGCGAGGCCCTCGTCCAGCACATAGGTCTGCGCGTTCCACACCGGACGGCCGATCGGCACCGACGTGGGGGCGACCCCGTTGACGTGCCAAGCCGTGGCGTGCACGGTGAACTCGGTCGGGCCGTACAGGTTGTGCACCGCGGCCGTGGAGAACTGCCGGAACGCGGTGACGGTCGCGGGCGGCAGCGCCTCACCGGCGACGAGAACCGCACGCAGCGAGGCGCATTCGGCGGTGTCCGCGGACCCGGCGAACACCGACAGCATGGACGGCACGAACGAGGTCATGGTGACCCGGTGCCGCCCGATGATCTCCGACAGGTAGATCGGATCGCGGTGGCCGTCGGGCGCGGCGATCAGCATGCGGGCGCCGACGGCCAGCGTGCCGAACAGCTCCCACACCGACACGTCGAAGGTGACCGGCGTCTTCTGCAGGATCACATCGCCCGGGCCGATCCGGTATTCGGCGGTGATCCAGGCGATCTGGTTGACCACCGACGCATGGCTGACCGCGACGCCCTTGGGGCGGCCGGTCGAGCCGGAGGTGTAGAGCACGTAGGCGGTGTTGGCGGCACGCAGCGGTGCGCGGCGCTCGGCGTCGGTGACCGGCTCGTCACCGAATCCGCTCAGGTCCAGGGTGTCCAGCGTCAGCACCGGGATGCCCGCGGCGGCGACGTCGTCGGCCGTGGTGGTGAGCACGCACACCGGCGCGGAGCTGTCGAGCACGTATTCGGTGCGCTCGGCGGGGTGGTCGGGGTCGATGGGCACGTAGCCGCCGCCCGCGGTGAGCGTGGCGTAGATCGCCACCAGCATGTCCACCGACCGGCGGATGCCGACCGCGACCAGCGTCTCGGGGCCGACGCCCGTCTCGATCAGCTTGCGCGCCAGTCGATTCACCCGCGCGGCGAACTCGGCGTAGGTCAGCTCGACCGGCGCGCCGAAATCCTGCAGGCCGCGCGAGCCGCCGTCGAACACGACCGCCGGATCGTCCGGCCTGCCCCGCACCTGCTGCTCGAACAACTCCAGCACGGTGGCCGCAGGCACGTCGTGACCGGTGTGGTTCCACTCGGCGAGCACCCGGTCGCGCTCGGCCTCGTCGAGGATCTCGATGTCGCGCACTGCCTTTTCCGGCGCGGCGACGGCGGCTTCCAGCACGCGCAGGTAGCGGCGGCCGAACTCGGCGACGGTCGGCGCGTCGAACAGGTCGGTGGCGAAGGAGATGACCGCGCCCATGCCCGCGGGCTCGCCGTTCGCGCCGCGTTCCTCGGTGACCGTCCACTGCAGGTCGAACTTGGCGATGTCGACCTCGAGCTCGTCGGCGGTGACCGAGAGCCCCGGCAGTTCCAGGGTCGCGTGCGACATCTCCTGGAACGACAGCATCACCTGGAACAGCGGGTGGCGCGCCTGCGAACGGGTCGGGTTGAGTACCTCGACCAGCCGCTCGAACGGCACGTCGGCGAACGCGAACGCCGCGAGGTCGGTTTCCCTGGTGCGGCCGAGGAATTCGGCGAACGGCTCGCTGCCGTCCACCTCCGACCGCAGCACCAGGGTGTTGACGAACATGCCGATCAGGTCGTCGAGCGCCTGCTCACCGCGCCCGGCGACCGGGGTGCCGATCGCGATGTCGTTGGTGCCGGACAACCGGGCCAGCAGCACGGCCAGCGAGGCGTGCATGACCATGAACAGGCTCACGCCCTGCGCACGGGCAAGTGCGACGAGCTCGCGGTGCAGCTCGGCGTCGATGTCGAAGCTCACCCGGCTGCCGTGGAAGCTCTGCACCGGCGGACGCGGACGGTCCGCGGGCAGGTCCAGCTGGTCGGGCAGGCCCGCCAGCGCCCTACGCCAGTAGGCGATCTCACGCGCCGCCATCGACGCGGGATCGGATTCCGCGCCCAGCAGCTCGCGCTGCCAGACGCTGAAGTCCTGGTACTGCACCGGCAGCGGCGCCCAGCTCGGCGCCTCGCCCGCGGTGCGGGACAGGTAGGCGGCGGCCACGTCGCGCGCCAGCGGGCCGAAGGAGAAGCCGTCGGCCGCGATGTGGTGCACGACGAACGCCACCGCGTAGTCGGCGACGCCGTTGCCGCGGCCGCCGGTGACCGCGAAGACCCGCACCCGGATCGGCAACTCATGCGAGACGTCGAAGCCGCGCGCGGCGAATTCGGCCAGCGCGCCGTGCAATTCGGCCTCGTCGATCGGCTGCACCTCGATGCCGAGCTCGACCTGGTCGACCGCAAGCACCTGCTGGTAGCCGCCGTCGCCGGACTCGGGGAAGATCGTGCGCAGCGACTGCTGCCGCTCGACCACGTCCAGCAGCGCCGACTGCAACGCGTCCAGGTCCACCTGGCCGCGCAACCGCACCACGAACGGCAGGTTGTAGGTCGGCACGGTGGGGTCGAACTGGTTGATGAACCACATGCGCTGCTGCGCCAGCGACAGCGGCACCCGCTCCGGCAGCTGCTGGGCCACCAGCGGCGGACGCGATTCGCCCACCGGCGCGGCGTTCTCGGCGCGCGCCGCGATACCGGCGACGGTCGGGGTCTCGAACAGCGCGCGCACCCCGATCTGGGTGCCGAACGCGGCGCCGATGCGCGCCACCACCTGGGTGGCGACCAGCGAGTTACCGCCCAGGTCGAAGAAGTTGTCGTCGATGCCGATGCGCTCCTGGCTGAGCACGTCGGCGAAGATGCCCGCCACGATCTGCTCGGCCTGGGTGCGCGGCGCGCGGAAATCACCCGCGTCGGCGCTGAACACCGGCTCCGGCAGCGCCTTGCGGTCCAACTTGCCGCTGGTGTTCAGCGGGAAGGCGTCCAGCACCATGATCGACGCGGGCACCATGTAGCTGGGCAGCTGCTCGGCGGCGAACCTGGTCAGCTCCACCGGCTCCACGGTGTGGCCGGGAGCCGGGACGACGTAGGCCACCAGCTGCTGGCCGGTCGCGGTGTCCACCACCAGCACCACGGCCTGGCTGACCGCGGGATGCGCGAGCAGATCGGTCTCGATCTCCCCGAGCTCGATGCGCTGACCGCGGAACTTCACCTGGAAGTCGGTGCGGCCGATGTATTCCAGCGTGCCCGCTTCGTTCCAGCGCACCAGGTCGCCGGTGCGGTACATCCGCTCACCCGTGCTGGACAACGGGTTGGCGACGAAGCGATCCGACGTCAGGTCGGGACGGCCGCGGTAGCCGCGCGCGAGCTGACGCCCGCCCAGGTACAGCTCGCCCGGCGCGCCGATCGCGGCCGGACGCAGCCGCGAATCCAGCACGTAGACCTGGACGTTCCACTCCGGGATGCCGATCGGCACGGTCACCGTGTCGGCGGCGGTCGCTTCCCAATAGGTCACCGAGACCGCGGCCTCGGTCGGGCCGTACAGGTTGTGCAGTCCCGCGTCGGTGATCGCGCGGAAGCCGGCGGCGGTCTCCGGCGGCAACGCCTCGCCGATCACGAACACCGCGCGCAGCGTGGCGCATTGGGCGCGCGTGGCGTGCGCGACGAACACCGTGAGCATGGACGGGACGAAGTCGGTCACGGTGACGCCGTGCCGGGAGATCATCTCCGCCACGTACAGCGGATCGCGATGCCCGTCCGGCGAGGCGATGACCAGCTTCGCACCCACCAGCAGCGGCAGGAAGTAGCCCCACAGCGACACGTCGAACGTGGTCGCGGTCTTCTGCAGATACACATCCGCCGCGGTCAGCCGGTACTCGTCGAGCATCCACAGCTGCTGGTTGACGATCGCGTGATGGGTGACCGCCACGCCCTTGGGGCGGCCGGTGGAACCCGAGGTGTAGATGACGTAGGCGGTGTTGTCCGGGCGCAGCGGCGCGAGGCGGTCGGCGTCGGTGACCGGATCCGCCGAATACGCCGAGGTGTCCAGGGTGTCGATCTCCACCCGGCGCACCGATTCCGGCAGCTCCAGTTCGTCGGCCGAGTGCGTCAGCACGCACACCGGCGCGGCGCTGTCGAGGATGTAGGCGGTGCGCTCGGCCGGATGATCCGGGTCGATCGGCACGTACGCGCCACCGGCCTTCAGCACGGCGTGCATGCCGATCACCAGCTCCAGCGAGCGGCGCATGCCCAGCGCGACCAGCGACTCCGGGCCCACGCCGTCGGCGATCAGGAAACGGGCCAGCCGATTGACCCGCGCGTCGAACTCCCGATACGTCAGCGTCGCGCCCTCGAAGTCGAGCGCGATGTTGTCCGGGGTCAACGGCATCTGCGCGTCCAGCAGCGCCGCGAGTGTGGTCTCCGGAACCTCCTGCTCGGAGTCGTTCCACTCCAGCAGCGTCCGCTCGCGCTCGCCGGAGGTGGCGACCGGAAGCCCCCACACCGTTTCGTCCACCTCGGCGGCGAGGAAACGATCGAAGAACTCCAGGAAGCGGCCGTGGTGGCGGCGCGCCTCGTCCTCGGTGTAGAGGTTCGGGTTGGTCTCGAAGTCGATGTGCGAGCGGGTGCCTGCGACCGACTGGTAGAAGTTGACGCCCAGGTCCTCGATGCTGCCGGTGGACAGCACGCTGAGCTGGCCGACCATCGGTCCCATCACCAGCTCGTCGTGGAACAGCATGATGTTGACCCACGGCCCGAAGAACTCCGTGGTCACCACGCCGTCACCGGCCGCGTCGCGGCGGATGTCCTCATGCCGGTAACGCTGGTGACGCAGCGCGCCGGAGACCTCGACCTGCACCTGCTTGAGCAGCTCCGACACCGTCGTGTCGTGGCCGACGTGCAGCCGCAGCGGCACGATGTTCGACGACACACCGCCCGAACGGCGCATCGCGGCGGTGGTGCGCGCGGTCACCGGCAGGCTGAGGATGACGTCCTCGACGCCGTTCCACTGCGCCAGGTACGCGGCGAAACCGGCCAGCAGCAGGCCGGCGGGCGAGGAATCGTGCCGCGCGACCGCGGCCTCCAGCAGGCCGTTCTGCTCGTCCGACAGCGCCGCGCTCACGATGCCGTTGATCGCGGCGGGCGGCGCGGAACGACCGGTCAGGCTGGTGCCCTCTTCCAGCCCCTCCACGCGCTGCGCCCAGTACTCCTTGTCGGAGGTGAAACGGGAGCTCTCCCGATAGGCGATCTCCTGCTCGTACAGCGTGTACAGATCGGTCGCCTTGGACGCGGCGGGTTCGGTGCCGGCGACATACGCGGTGTAGAGCTCGGCGATGCGGTTGAGGTTGGTCATCGCGCCGAAGCCGTCGAGCGCGATGTGGTGGGCGCGGGAGTACCAGTACCAATGATCGTCGGCCAGTTGCAGCGCCGCGATCATGATCAACCGGTCGTTCAGCAGGTCGAACGGGCGGCTGTACTCGGCGCGCATCCATGCCATCGCAGCGGCGGCCGGATCGGCCTCGCCGCGCAGATCGACGTAGACGACCTTGTCGTAATCGGCGATGGCGTGGTCGACGTACTGCAACGGCTCGCCGTCGCGCTCGATGATCCGGAGGAAGCCGGAACCGAGCTCGTGCGAGGCATCGATGCTGGCGCGCTCGAGCACATCGACATCCAGCTCACCGTGCAGGTCGACGTATTGCGCGATGGTGACCGGCACCTGCGGGTCGACGTGCTGCGCGTACCAGATGCCCAGCTGAGCGGGAGACAGCGGGAACGCGCCGGACAGGCCGGGTTCTGCCCCAGCACCAGCGTGTGCCCGTTCGCCACCAGTTTCGCCGTTTCCGCCGAAATCCAGCCGGTCCAACCGTAACCTCGCTTCCGGAACACCACGCAAGCGCTCCCCGACCACACCCGGAGGGGGCGCACACCTGTCCGAGCGTGGCGCCTGCGTCTCCGGGTTGAGTTCTCACATCAAATCAGGCAAAAAATGTTCAATTGAACTATCTGTCCAACGTGCCGGGCTTGTTACATGAGCTCGACCGTGCCCAGAACCCACCGACCGGCTCCGCCGGGACCTTCTTTGCGAATCACCGGATCAATCTACCGTCGCCCCCGGCGAGCGACCAACCATCGGTCATAGCGGGCGAACATCATCGCAGGCAGTGGCTTTGCAAAGGTTTGCCGGAAGGATGTTGCGGTTCTCACATGAGTCACCACGGCACCAATTCGGGCGCTTCGGCAGCGGCGGGCGGGCGCCTGAGGCGCCCGCCGTCAGGACCCGCGCACGCGCGCCGGGTCGTAGAGATGCGATTGCGCGCACGACATCGAGGGGGTGAGCGCACGGCCCACCAGGATCACCGCGGCCTGTCGCAGTCCGGCGGCCTCCACCTGGTCGGCGATGTCGGCCAGGCTGCCGCGCAGGACGAGTTGCTCCGGCTGGCTGGCGCGGTAGACGACGGCGACCGGGCAGTCCGGGCCGTAGTCGGCGGACAGTTCGGCGGCCAAGGCGCGGACGCGGGTGATGGCCAGGTGCAGCGCGAGCGTGGCGCCGGTGGCGGCGAAGTTCGCCAGCGCTTCGGACTCGGGCATCGCGGTGGAGCGGGCCTGCGTGCGGGTCAGCACGACCGATTGCACCAGCTCGGGCACCGTCAGCTCCGCACCGAGCACCGCGGCCGCGGCGGCATAGGCGGGCACGCCCGGCGTGACATCCCACGCCACCCCGTGCGCGTCGAGCCTGCGGGTCTGCTCGGTCAACGCCGAATACAGCGACGGGTCGCCCGAGCACAGCCGGGCCACGTCGCGGCCAGCCCGGTCCGCGCGCACCAGCAGCTCGGTGATCTGGTCGAGGTCCAGATGCTGGGTATCGACCAACTCGGCGTCCGGCGCGCAGTACGCCAGCACCCCTGGATCCAGATAGGTCCCCGCGTACAGGCACACCGGCGACGCGCGCAGCAACTCGACCGCGCGCACCGTCAGCAGATCGGCCGCCCCCGGCCCGGCCCCGATGAAATGCACGGTCATGCGCGCGAGTGTATTGACCGCCGGTCACCACGCGGTCGGCGACCGAGCGCCCAAGCCGACCAGTTCCTCGGCTCGCTCGCGCCGGTCCCCCGATCCGCCGCCCTGGGCCGATTCCGATCACCGGGCCCGGCGGTGCGCCGGGACTTCGAGCGCTTCGACCGCTTCCGGCTGGGCGACCGCATCCGCCGCCCAGCACACGCTATTCGCGGCGGCGACGCGACCGTGAATCCCGCGAGGTGCACGGTGGCGCGGCCCCCGCCGCTCAGGCGGTGGCGTCGAAGTGGGCGATCACCTTGTCGGGGCGAAGACGGACGACGAGTTCGCCCGGGACGCCGTTGCGCTTGCCGAATTCCTCGGCGCGGTCCGCGCCCATGTAACGGCCGCCGATCTCGGTGGCGGTGCGCAACAATTCATCGGGGTCTTCCGAGAGCGTGACGGTGCCCCGCAACTGCACCGACGCGTAAGGCGGCTGCTCCAGGTCCACGCACACCGAGACGCGCCCGTCCCTGGCGAACGCCTTGCCCTTCGCGGTGGACTTGCCGGTGTTGAAGACCAGCGCGTCCTCGTCGAGGACGAACCACACCGGCGTCACCATCGGGCTGCCGTCGGCGGCCACGAACGCCACCTTGCCGGTACGGGTGCCGTGGGAGAGGAACTCGCGCACTTCTGGATCGGAAAGAGAGGCCATCCGCCCACCCTAGGTCGCGGCAGAGCACGGAGCACGGGATGAATCGCCGCGTTCGAGGCCGGAGGCGACGCGCCCGCAACATCACAGGACGCCGAAAACAGTTCCGGCCCTGGATCCGCCGCCTTGCTCCGAGGGCACCACGGCTCCCTGACACCGACCCGCTGGGTTTTCATAAGTATCTGCTTATCATCTACCTATGTTTACTAATTCCACCGATCTACCCTCCGACGACCAGCCCGGCGGGCCGGATGAACAGCCGTTCTCCGACGGCACCGTGCTGATGCCCTGGCAAGCCGGGCCGCGACACGACACCCGAGGGCCGGTGTTCGTCAGCGTGACCGACTTCCTGGCCGCCTCCGACGAGGAGGTTCAGGCGATCTACAAGACGGGAATGCGACTGGGCCGCAATTGGCCGGTGATGCACGGCGCGGTCGGCTTGTGGTTGTGGGCTCGGCCGTCGGAAGCGCGCGGCGGTTCGATCTCGGTGTGGGAGACCGAGCAGGACATGCGACGGTTCGTGCGCTGGCCGGTGCACGCCGAGATCATGCGGAAGTGGCGCGGCCGCGTCGGTCTCGCCACCGACTCGTGGCAGGCCGCCGGGTTCGAAGTCCAGGAGGTGTGGGCACGGGCGCGGAACACCATCGAACGGCGCCCGCATCCCCAGGCCGGGTGACCAGCGGGTCAGGGGGGCAGGACCCTGGCGTCGGCCGGGATCATGCCCAGTTCCCGGATCTTCTCCAGCCGCGCCACCGCGCCGTCGATCGCATTGTCGTGCAGACCGGCGTCACCGAGCGCGGCGCGAAAGCGGGAGATGTCGACGCCTTCGACCGCGCGGAGCACCTCCGCGTCGAGGCGCTGACCCTTCTGCGCCATGGCGAAGTCGGAGTCGATATTGATCTCGAGCGGTCGAGTCGACAGCGGGAATGATCGGCCGTGATCGATGGCGACGACTTCGAGCTGTCCGTCACGTTCCACGGTGCGATAGTTGCCGGTATGGCGATCCATGGAGCCGATGACATAGTCGAGTACCGCGACTTGTTGCTGCTGGACTTCGGGATAGTCGGCCACCGGCCTCGACGGCTTGGACTCGACGAACTGCTGGATCATGCCGGGCCCGGACGCTCTGCCATCCGGCCCGATGACGCCGTCGGTCCTTGCCGTCGGAGGCACCCTGCCGAAACCGAGTAGTTCATCGACCCGATAGGCCGCGATTTCCCGGCTCGTCAGCGCGCCGGGAGCGTGCACGAATGGCAGCCCTGCGTCGTATTGCTCACCGTGGATAGGCTTGTAGATATTCAATTCCCCATCGTCGGAACGCATCTTCCGGACTGTGGTGGAACTTTTCGCCACCGCTATTTTCATGTCGCCTTCGAACTCGACATCCGTGGTCAGCCGGCGCGCGCGCATGGCGGATTCGGCCGCACTGGGCTGGTAGTCCCACACCCGCTGCCGAGCCGCCTGCGCCGGATGCGGCTGCACTCGGGTGCGCGCTTCTTCCACCAGGTGCGAGGACCGCTCGTCCGCGTCCCGGAACGTGCGGGCGCCGAGGTCCAGCGTGCCGCTGGTGCGCCGATACGTGCCCGCGGCGGTGCGAGTCCCCAGATCGAGGGTTCTGGTCAGGCGCCGGGTGATGTTGCGGAGGAGCGGGGTGACAGCGTCTCTCACCGAGCCGGCGGCGCCGACGCGCCATTCGAACCCGATGCCGGATTCCCGGACCAAGGCGTGCGACCGCTCGGCCGTTGCGGCTCGGCCGGGCTTTCATCGACAACGCGGTAGTAGCTCATCGCTTGCGAATCGAGCAACGCGCGCAGGAAAGGCGGACCCTCGTCCGGCATTATCCGCCCGGGCGGGTGGAAGACTTTGATACCGCGCTCGTACAACCGTTCGGCAAGGAGGCATCCGTCGGGATCGATCACCGTGAGCGTCACGCCACCGTCTGGATTCGACCCGAATTCGGCTACTCGGCGCGGTTGCGCATGACCGACGTCATAGATTGCGACCAGAGTCGGCGCGTACTCGGCCATGATCCCTCACCTTCACCTGCGACAACCGCCCGGCAGCGGTTCGACGTCCGGCCCGGGCGGAGGTCCGGGACGGACTGTCGACGTCTCAGGAAGGGAACTTACTACCGATCGGTCGGTTTCTTCGGACCAGGGCCGTCGCTCAGCACAGCGGCGCCGCGCTCAGTCCGAGATGCCGCGCGGGCGAGGCCGGGGGCCGATCCGATCGAGCAGCGTGTTCACCTCGTCCGGGAAGCCGTTGGTGACCAGCTTCGGGGTCTTGGCCGGAAAACGGCGTGTCACGTGCTCCTCCGCGGCGGAGCCCGGCAGCACGTAGACGGGTTCCGGCTTGTTCTGCAACGGCCGCACCACCTCCGCCAAGTGCCCCTTCCGGTCGTCGAGGAAAGCTCCGATCACATCCTCACCGGCCGGGCAAACGGCCATGCAGTAGCCGGCCTTGTAGTTCGGTTTGAACGACAGGCTCTGCCACATCGAGAACGACTCACCCGTGGTCACGCGTTCGCGGTACTCGGCACGGTCGGCGCTGTCTGCGATGGTTTCGGCCCACGGCCTCGAAGAGTTAGACGTGCTGGAACACCGGAACTCATCGCGGGACCACCGCAGGACTCTGCCGTCGGCTTCGCTGTTGGAAGCCTGCGGTAGTCACCTTCGTGACGACCTGGGTGGTCGAGCCGAGGACCGTCAACGACGCCGACCGAGGAGGGTGTCGCTCTGGTCGGCGACCATGGCGCGGATCGCCGTGACGACGGCGGCCACTTCGGGGCGGCGGAGGGTCTCGGTGCGGGCGACGAGCCAGTAGCCGAGCGTCACGGTCACCGAATCGGAGAGGACGCGAACGAGATCCGCGTGACGGTCGGCCATGAAGCAGGGCAGCAGACCGAGGCCCGCCGACGCGCGCGTGGCCTCCACGTGCACGAAAACGTTGGTGGAGGAGACGGATTCGCGCATCGTGGGCGCGAAACTGGAGGCCAGGTCGAGATCGTCGACCTGCAGCATCGAATCGATGAAGTAGACCAGCGGATAGCGCGCCAGGTCCTCGATCGTCGCGGGCGCGCCGTGCTCGCGCAGATATTCGCGGGAACCGTAGAGGCCGAGGCAGTAGTCGGCCAGATGCGCGGCGGTGGCGCGATGCACCTGCGGCCGGCCCACCACTATCTCGAGGTCGAGTCCCGACCGCTGTTGCGAGGCGCGCCGGGTGGTCGCCACGATCTCCACCGAGATCTTCGGGTGCCGTCGGCGCACCTCCGCGGCCGCGGGCGCGGCGATGTAGGCGCTGAACCCGTCGGTCGCCGAGATTCGGACCACGCCCTCCAGCACCCGGTTCCCGCTCTCGTCCGCGGCCAGTGATTTCACCGCCGACTCCACCGCCTCCGCCGCGGCCAGGGCCTCCCGGCCGAGATCGGTCAGTTCCCAGCCACCGGCCACCCGGGTGAGCACCCGGCCGCCGAGGGTCTGCTCCAGCGCGGCGATACGCCGGGAGATGGTGGTGTGGTTGATGCCGAGCTCTTCGGCCGCGGTCACGAATCGGCCGGAGCGCCCGACGGCCAGGAGCACGAGAAGGTCGTCCGCGCTGGGACGGCCAGCAGAGGCCGGACGCATATCTGCATCTTTGCAGAGACGAACTGCATTAATGGTCATTGCGGCGCAAATCTTCTGCACTAATACTCGGTGCAGCCAGGCAATGTGGGGGCCGTCACATCGAGTTCGAAGTGTGGCCCCCGGCACGAAGGAGAAGTGCGATGAGGGAGCACAGCGCCGCGACGACAGCGGCGGCGGATTCCGGCGGGACGACCAGCGGCCTGCGCCGCGTGGTGGCCGCGTCGATGGCGGGCACCGTCGTGGAGTGGTACGAGTTCTTCCTCTACGGCACCGCCGCCACGCTGGTGTTCAGCAAGGTGTTCTTCGCCAAGGGCACCAGCGACCTGGACGCCATCCTCGCCGCGTTCATCACCTACGCGGTCGGGTTCGCGGCGCGCCCGCTCGGCGGCGTGGTCTTCGGGCACTTCGGTGACAAGTACGGCCGCAAGAAGCTGCTGCAGTTCAGTCTGGTGCTGGTGGGCAGCGCGACGTTCCTGATGGGCTGCCTGCCCACCTTCGGGCAGATCGGCTACTGGGCGCCCGCGCTGCTGGTGACGCTGCGCTTCATCCAGGGTTTCGCGGTCGGCGGGGAGTGGGGCGGCGCGGTGCTGCTGGTCGCCGAGCACAGCCCGAGCCGCAGCCGCGGCTTCTGGGCGAGCTGGCCGCAGGCGGGCGTGCCCGCGGGCAACCTGCTGGCGACGGTGGTGCTGCTGGTGCTCACCTCCACGCTGTCGGACGAGGCCTTCCTCGGCTGGGGCTGGCGGGTCGCGTTCTGGCTGTCGGCGGTCGTAGTGCTGATCGGCTACTACATCCGCACCAAGATCACCGACGCGCCCATCTTCGTCGCGGCGCAGAAGGAAGCCGAGCAGATCAAGGCGACCTCGCTGAGCGTGGTCGAGGTGCTGCGCCGCTACCCGCGCGGCGTGCTCACCGCGATGGGGCTGCGTTTCGGCGAGAACGTCATGTACTACCTGGTGGTCACGTTCACCATCACCTACCTGAAGACACAGGTGCACGCCGACACCGCGGTGATCCTGTGGTGGCTGCTCGCCGCGCACGCGGTGCACTTCGTGACCATCCCGCTGGTGGGCGGCCTGTCCGACCGCTTCGGCAGGCGGCCGGTCTACCTGATCGGCGCGCTCACCGCGGGCACCTGGGGCTTCTTCGCCTTCCCGATGATGGACAGCGGGCACAACGTGGTCATCATGTCCGCCATCGTCATCGGCTTGATCTTCCACGCCTTCATGTACGCCGGACAGCCCGCGATCATGGCCGAGATGTTCCCCACCCGGATGCGCTACTCCGGTGTGTCGCTGGGCTATCAGGTGACCTCGATCGTGGCCGGTTCGCTCGCGCCGATCATCGCCGTCCGGCTGCTGAACACCTACCACTCCGCGGTGCCGATCGCCTGGTACCTGGCGGGCGCCGCGGCGGTGAGCGCGATCGCCGTGCTCGTCGCACGAGAGACGAAGGGGCTGAGCTTGGAGAGCATCGATCACGCCGACGCCGCGACGCTCGGCGCGCGGGCCGAAGTGACCGTGCGATGAATGCTCTGGCGGGGCGCAGCGCCCTGGTCACCGGCGGCGCGAGCGGCATCGGCGCGGCGTGCGCCCGTGCCCTCGCGGCGCGCGGCGCCACGGTCACGGTCGCGGACGTCGACGAGGCAGGCGCGAAGACCGTGGCCGGGGAACTGGGCGGCACGGCGTGGGCGGTGGATCTGCTCGACGTCGCGGCGCTGGAGGACCTGGCCCTCGACGTCGACATCCTGGTGAACAACGCCGGGGTGCAGCACGTCAGCCCGATCCAGGAGTTCGCGCCGCAGCGCTTCCGCGACCTGCTCACGCTGATGGTCGAGGCGCCGTTCCTGCTGGTGCGCGCGGCGCTGCCGCACATGTACCGGCAGGGCTGGGGACGGATCGTCAACATCTCGTCGGTGCACGGCCTGCGGGCCTCCGAATACAAGGTCGCCTATGTGACGGCCAAACACGGGCTGGAAGGACTGTCGAAGGTCACCGCCCTCGAAGGCGGTCCGCACGGCGTGACGAGCAATTGCGTCAACCCGGGCTATGTGCGGACAGCGCTGGTGGACAAGCAGATCGCCGACCAGGCCAAGGCGCACGGCGTGCCCGAGCAGGAGGTGGTGGAGAAGATCCTGCTCACCGAGAGCGCGATCAAGCGCCTCGTCGAGCCGGAGGAGGTGGCGTCGCTGGTGAGCTGGCTCGTGTCGCCGGAGGCGGGCATGGTGACCGGCGCGGCCTACACGATGGACGGCGGGTGGAGCGCTCGATGAGGGGGCGCTCAACCCAGCGCGGTCAGCGCCATCCCGCGCAGCACCGGCCGAGCCCGTGCGGCGGTCGCCTCGCTCGCGCTGTGCGGGGTGGAGTTGATCAGCCCGAAGACGGCGTGGGCCTGCACCCGCGCCGTCTCCTCGGGTAGCTCCGGATGCAGCTCGCGCAGCACGCCCACCCAGATCTCCACGTACCGGCGCTGGGTGCGGCGGATCTCGCGACGGGCGGCGGCGGGCACGTTGTCCAGATCGCGGTCCTGGATGCGGATCAGCTCCGGTTCGCCCAGCGCGAAGTCCAAGTGGTGATCGACCAGCCCGGCCAGCGCCTGTTCGGCGGAGTTCGCCCCCGCGACCACCGCCTTGCCGCCGTCGAGCAGACGCTGGCTCACTCCGACCAGCAGCTCGACCAGCAGCGCCTCTTTGTTCGGGAAGTGCCGGTAGACCGCGGGACCGCTGATCCCGACGGCGGCGCCCAGGTCGTCCAGGCGCATGCCGAGGAAGCCGCGGTCGGCGATCAACCGCGCTCCGGCCTCCAGCAGTTGTGTCCGGCGTTGCGCCTTCAGTTGCTCGCGACGAGTAGGCGCGACGGATTCGGCACTGGTCACACGCGTTCCTTTCCGCCGACCTGGACAGTTCGGTTAATCAAGACTAACCTGAATTCCAGTTATCGTCGACTAACTGGACGACAGGATGGCGTGATGACCGTTACCGAAGAGGCCGTCGGAAACCGCGCCGCGCACGCGGCGCTGGTCGACGACCTGCGCGCCCGGCTGGCCGCCGCGGCGCTGGGCGGGCCCGCGAAGGCGCGCGACCGCCACGTCGCACGCGGCAAGCTGCTGCCCCGGCAGCGCGTGGACCAACTGCTGGACCCGGGCAGCCCGTTCCTCGAGCTCTCCCCGCTGGCCGCGACCGGGATGTACGGCGACGAGTCCCCCGGCGCGGGGATCATCACCGGGATCGGCCGAGTGTCCGGCCGGGAGTGCGTGATCGTGGCCAACGACGCGACGGTCAAGGGCGGTACCTACTACCCCATGACGGTGAAGAAGCATCTGCGCGCGCAGGAGGTCGCGTTGCAGAACCGGCTGCCGTGCGTATACCTGGTCGACTCCGGCGGCGCGTACCTGCCGCGCCAGGACGAGGTGTTCCCCGATCGGGAGCACTTCGGGCGGATCTTCTACAACCAGGCGACCATGAGCGCCAAAGGGATCCCACAGATCGCCGCGGTGCTCGGCTCGTGCACCGCCGGTGGCGCCTACGTGCCCGCGATGAGCGACGAGGCCGTGATCGTGCGCAACCAGGGCACCATCTTCCTCGGCGGCCCGCCGCTGGTGAAGGCCGCGACCGGTGAGGTGGTCACGGCCGAGGAACTCGGCGGCGGCGAGTTGCATTCGCGCACCTCCGGTGTCACCGACCACTTGGCCGAGGACGACCAGGACGCGCTGCGCATCGTGCGACGCATCGTGGCCACCCTCGGACCGCGCACGCCGGTCCCGTGGGACGTGCGTCCCGTCATCGCGCCCGCCGCGCCGGAATCCGAGCTCTACGACGTGGTACCGGTGGATCTGCGCACCCCCTACGACGTGCGCGAAGTGATCCACCGCCTGGTCGACGGCACACCCGAGGGCGAGAGCGGCTTCCACGAGTTCAAGGCTGAATACGGCAAGACCTTGGTCACCGGATTCGCGCACATCCACGGACATCCGGTGGGCATCGTCGCCAACAACGGGGTTCTGTTCAGCGAATCCGCCATGAAAGGAGCGCATTTCATCGAGCTGTGCGACAAACGCAGCATCCCGTTGCTGTTCCTGCAGAACATCACCGGCTTCATGGTCGGCCGCGACTACGAGGCGGGCGGCATCGCCAAGCACGGCGCGAAGATGGTGACCGCGGTGGCCTGCGCGCGCGTGCCGAAGCTCACCGTCGTCATCGGCGGCTCCTACGGCGCGGGCAACTACTCGATGTGCGGGCGCGCGTATTCGCCGCGCTTCCTGTGGATGTGGCCGAACGCACGCATCTCGGTGATGGGCGGCGAGCAGGCGGCCTCGGTGCTGGCGACCGTGCGCGGCGACCAGCTCGACAGCAACGGGCAGCCGTGGTCGGGCCCGGGTGGGAGCAGGGAGGGATCGGACGCAGCCGAAGAGGCGTTCAAGGCCCCGATCCGGGAGCAGTACGAGAGTCAAGGCAACCCGTACTACTCGACGGCCAGGTTGTGGGACGACGGCGTGATCGATCCCGCCGACACCAGAACCGTTCTGGGGCTGGCTCTCTCGGTGTGCGCGCAAGCCCCGCTCGAACCCGTTTCCTACGGCGTATTCCGGATGTGATGACGATGCTGAACAGATCCGTTCCGGTCGGATTCGACACCGTGCTCGTCGCCAACCGCGGCGAGATCGCGGTGCGGGTGATCCGTACGCTGCGCGCCCTGGGAATTCGCTCGGTGGCCGTCTACAGCGACGCCGACGCGGACGCCCGGCACGTCCACGAAGCCGACACGGCGGTGCGCCTCGGTCCGGCTCCGGCCCGGGAGAGCTATCTCGCCATCGACCGGGTGGTGGCCGCCGCCGTGCGCGCCGGCGCGCAAGCGGTGCACCCCGGCTACGGGTTCCTCTCGGAGAACGCCGCGTTCGCCGCCGCGCTGGCCGAGGCGGGCATCGTCTTCCTCGGCCCGCCGGCCCGCGCCATCGAGGTGATGGGCGACAAGATCACCGCCAAGAACACCGTGGCCGCGTTCGGCGTCCCGGTGGTGCCCGGCATCGCCACGCCCGGCCTGACCGATGACGAGCTGATCGCCGCGGCAGCCGAAGTCGGCTATCCGGTGCTGGTCAAGCCGTCCGCGGGCGGCGGGGGCAAGGGCATGCGCCGGGTGGACGATCCGGCCCGGCTGCCGGAGGCGCTGCGCAGCGCCCGGCGCGAGGCCGCCGCCGCGTTCGGTGACGACACGCTGTTCCTGGAACGCTTCGTCACCCGGCCGCGGCACATCGAGGTGCAGGTGCTCGCCGACCAGTTCGGCAACGTGCTGCACCTGGGCGAACGCGAGTGCAGCCTGCAGCGCCGCCATCAGAAGGTGATCGAGGAGGCGCCCTCGCCGCTGCTGGACGCGGTCACCAGGGCCAGGATCGGCGCCGCCGCCTGCAACACCGCGCGCAGCGTGGACTACGTGGGCGCGGGCACCGTGGAGTTCATCGTCTCCGCCGACCGTCCCGACGAGTTCTTCTTCATGGAGATGAACACCCGGCTGCAGGTGGAACATCCGGTCACCGAACTGGTCACCGGCGTCGACCTGGTGGAATGCCAGGTACGGGTGGCGGCCGGGCAGAAGCTGGCGGTGGCGCAGGACGACATCCGCATGGTCGGGCACGCGATCGAGGCCAGGGTGTACGCGGAGGATCCCGGGCGCGGATTCCTGCCCACCGGCGGCACCGTGCTCGACCTCGACGAGCCGGAGGGCCCCGGCGTGCGGGTCGATTCGGGCCTGCGGATCGGCACGCGCGTCGGCAGCGACTACGACCCGATGCTGTCGAAGGTCATCGCCCATGCCGCCGACCGCACGGCCGCGCTGGCGAAACTGGATCGCGCGCTGGCCGACACCGTCCTGCTCGGCGTCACCAGCAATATCGAATTCCTGCGTTTCCTGCTCGACGATCCGGACGTGGCCGAAGGGCGGCTGGACACCGGCCTGCTGGACCGGCGGGTCGCCGACTTCCGGCCCGCTTCCGTCGGCGACGACGAGTTCGTCGCGGCGGCGGCCTGGCACTGGTTGCGCCGCTGGCCGGTCGCGCCGCGCGATCCCTGGGAGGTGCCGTCCGGCTGGCGGATCGGGAACAACGCGCCCACTCCCCTCCGGCTCGCGGGCGGCGAGCGGGTCGAGCACGTCTATCTCTCCGGCACGCCAGGAAACGGGGCGGTACGGGTCGACGAGGGCGAAAGCCGTTCGCTGAGCGTGTCTTTCACCGCTTCCTCGACGTCCACGGGCGTGCTCACGCTCACCCTGGACGGCTTGCGCCGCACCTACCGGGTCGCCGAACAGGACGGCCTGCTGTGGGTGGCGGGACCGTCCGGCATCGCGGCGCTGCGCGAAGTGGCCGAGGCCAACGTGCGCGGCGGCGACGAACACGTGGGCGACGCCGAGATCCGCTCCCCCATGCCGGGTTCGGTGATCGCGGCCCCGGTCGCCTCCGGCGCCGTCGTCGCCGCCGGAGATCCGGTGGTCGTCGTGGAGGCGATGAAGATGGAGCACGCGCTCACCGCGCCGGTCGCCGGAACCGTCGAATTGCTGGTCGAGCCGGGCGCCCAGGTGCGCCTGGACCAGGTGCTGGCGCGCGTCGTCGCGCACGCCGGAACGAATCACGCCGAACGAGAAGGAATCCCCGCATGACCGACTTCCTGTCCACCGGCACGCTGCCGGAGGAGTATCGCGATCTCGCGCTGACCGTGCGCGACTTCGCGCGGTCGGTGGTCGCTCCCGTGGCGGCCGAACACGACGCGAACCACACCTTCCCCTACGAGGTGGTGGCGGGGATGGCCGAGATGGGCCTGTTCGGCCTGCCGTTCCCCGAGGAGTACGGCGGCATGGGCGGCGACTACTTCGCGCTGTGCCTGGCGCTCGAGGAACTGGGCAAGGTAGACCAGAGCGTGGCGATCACCCTGGAGGCCGGTGTGTCGCTGGGCGCGATGCCGATCTACCGCTTCGGCAACGACAAGCAGAAGCAGGAATGGCTGCCGCAGCTGACCAGCGGCCGCAACCTCGCCGCGTTCGGGCTCACCGAGCCGGGCGCGGGCAGCGACGCGGGCGGCACCAGGACCACCGCGGTCGCCGACGGCGGCGAATGGATCATCAACGGCAGCAAGCAGTTCATCACCAACTCCGGCACCGACATCACCAAGCTCGTCACGGTGACCGCCGTGACCGGGAACACCGGCGGCAAGAAGGAGATCTCCACCATCCTGGTGCCCACCGACACGCCCGGTTTCGTCGCCGAGCCCGCGTACAACAAGGTCGGCTGGAACGCTTCCGACACCCATCCGCTCAGTTTCACCGACGTGCGGGTACCCGAGGAGAACCTGCTCGGCGAGCGCGGGCGCGGCTACGCGAACTTCCTGCGCATCCTCGACGAGGGGCGCATCGCCATCGCCGCGCTCGCGGTCGGGGCCGCGCAGGGCTGCGTGGAGGAGAGCGTGCGCTACGCCAAGGAGCGCGAGGCGTTCGGCTCGGTCATCGGCCGCAACCAGGCCATCGCCTTCAAGATCGCCAGGATGGAGGCGCGGGCGCACGCCGCGCGCACCGCCTACTACGACGCGGCGGCGCTGATGCTGGCGGGCAAGCCGTTCAAGAAGCAGGCGTCCATCGCGAAGCTGGTGGCCAGCGAGGCCGCCATGGACAACGCCCGCGACGCGACACAGATCTTCGGCGGCTACGGGTTCATGAACGAATACGCCGTCGCGCGGCACTATCGCGACAGCAAGATCCTGGAGATCGGGGAAGGGACGACGGAGGTGCAGCTGATGCTGATCGGCCGGGAGCTGGGCCTGTGACCCGCCGCACGGTCGTGCAGCGCGGCCTGTGGTTCGAGGAGTTCGACACCGAGGTGGTCTACGAGCACCGGCCCGGGCGCACCATCACCGAGGCGGACAACGTCCTGTTCACCACGCTGACGATGAACACGCAGGCGCTACACCTGGACGCGGCGTTCAGCGAGCAGTTGCCCCCGTTCAACCAGCGGCTGGTGAACTCGATGTTCACCCTGTCCACCTTGATCGGGCTGTCGGTGGCGCAGCTGACCCAGGGCACCATCGTGGCGAACCTCGGCTTCTCGGAGGTCGCGTTCCCCAAGCCGGTGTTCCACGGCGACACGATGTACGCCGAGACCGTGGTCACCGACAAGCGAGAGTCGAAGAGTCGTCCCGGGGAGGGCATCGTCACCTTCGCGCACACCGGGCGCAACCAGCACGGCGACGTCATCGCGACCGCTGTGCGCAAAACGCTGGTGCGCAAAGCTCCGCAGGGCGCGGCATGAATCGCCCGGCCCGGCGAAGACAGTGCAGCGTCGCCGCGAACAACGCCGCGGATCTCCACAACCGGCACGCCACCGGCGGCCCGGTCCGGAGTCGGCAGCGCAGCGGCACCACGCGCACGCCTGCGCATACCGGCAACCGACACACCACCAGCGGCTCCGCTCGGAGTTGGCAGCGCAGCGGCACCACACGGGACGTCGCACATGTCCACAACATGAGCGGTCGGGTCTGGAGACGGCGGGTCCGCGCTCATACCGGAGGTGTTGTCGCATGAGCTGGCAGATGGCGGGCCCGGCCTGGTTGTTCTGCCCGGCCGATCGCCCGGAACGTTTCGCGAAGGCGGCGGCCGCGGCCGATGTGGTGATCCTCGACCTCGAGGACGGCGTCGCCGCGCCCGACAAGGCGGCGGCGCGCGAGGCGCTGCTCGCCACCCCGCTGGACCCCGAGACCACGGTGGTGCGGGTCAACGCGGCGGGTACGCAGGACCACGCGCTCGATCTGGCGGCGCTCGCCGACACCGCCTACCGGCGGCTCATGCTCCCGAAGTGCGAGTCCGCCGAACAGGTTACGGCGCTGGTCGACTACGAGGTGATCGCGCTGATCGAGTCACCGCTCGGCGCGCTCACGGTCGGCGAGGCGATGACCGCGAGCAACGCGATCGGCGTCATGTGGGGCGCGGAGGATCTGATCGCCGGGCTCGGCGGCACCGCGAGCAGGCACGCCGACGGCAGCTACCGCGCCGTAGCCCGCCACGTCCGCTCCACCACGCTGCTGGCCGCCAAGGCGCATGGCAAGTTCGCGCTGGACTCGGTGTATCTGGACATTCGCGATCTGGACGGACTGCGCGCGGAGGCCGAGGACGCGGTAGCGATCGGCTTCGAGGCCAAGGTCGCGATCCACCCGAGCCAGGTGCCGGTGCTGCGGGCCGCCTACGCGCCGTCCGCGGAAGAGCTCACCTGGGCCAGGCGGGTGCTGGCAGAAGCGCCGAAGCACCGCGGGGTCTTCGCTTTCGAGGGCAGGATGGTCGATGGCCCCGTGTTCCGGCACGCCGAGCAGATCGTGCGGCGCGCCGACCGCGCCTGAGCACCGAGTTTCCACAGTCAGGAGGACCGCGATGCAACCGCAATGGGTGCCGACCGAACAAGACATCGCCGAGGCGACCGTCACCGACTTCGCCCGTTTCGTCGCCGACCGCACCGGCGTGCGCGCGGCCGACTATCACGAGCTGTGGCAGTGGTCGGTGCGGGATCTCGCCGGGTTCTGGCACGCGCTGTGGGACTACTTCCAGCTCGGCGAGATCGCGGGCGAGGTGCTGGCGAACGCCGAGATGCCGGGGGCGCAGTGGTTTCCCGGTACCCGGCTGAACTACGTGGACCAGGTGATCCGGCAGCTGCGCACCGACCGGCCCGCGATCAAGGCGGTCAGCGAGGACGCGCCGGTTCGCGACGTCTCCTGGGCCGAATTGATCGACCACACCGCCGCTTTCGCGCAGACGCTGCGGTCGCTGGGTGTGCGGCCCGGCGACCGGGTGGCCGGATATCTGCCCAACATCCCGGAGGCGGTGGTCGCGTTCCTGGCCACCGCGAGCATCGGCGCGATCTGGAGTGCCTGCGGGCAGGACTACTCGCCCAAGGCCGCGCTGGACCGGCTCGGGCAGCTCGAACCCACCGTCCTGGTCACCGCCGACGGCTACCGCTTCGGCGGCAAGGCGCACGACAAGCGCGACGACATCGCCGCCTTGCGCGCGGGTCTGGACACCCTGAAAGGCACGGTGGTGGTCGCGCGGCTCGGGCTGGAGGTACCGGACGCGACCTCGTGGGAGGACGCGGTGACCAGCACCGAGTCGGCGCCGCCGGTGATCACCACGGAATCGGTGAATTTCGACCACCCGCTGTGGATCGTGTTCTCCTCCGGCACCACCGGCCTGCCGAAGGGCATTGTGCACGGCCACGGCGGGGTCCTGCTCGAACACCTCAAAGCCGTTGCTCTGCAATCGGATATCGGTGTCGAGGATACGTTCTTCTGGTACACCAGCCCGAGCTGGATGATGTGGAACTTCCAGATCGCGGGCCTGCTGGCCGGGGCGACCATCGTCACCTACGACGGCAGCCCGACCGCGCCGGCTCCCGACGCGCTGTGGCGGATCGCCGCCGACGTGGGCGCCACCGTGCTGGGCGCCAGCCCCGGCTACGTGCTGGCGTGCATCAAAGCGGGCGCGGTGCCGCGCACCGATCACGACCTGTCGGCGCTGCGCACCGTCGGCATCACCGGTTCCGCGCTGCCCACCTCCTCGGCGCTGTGGCTGGGCGAGAACGTCGGCGAGCACGTCCAGGTGTCCTCCATCAGCGGCGGTACCGACGTGGTGTCCGCGTTCATCGGCGGCGTGCGCACCGTGCCGGTGTGGCCGGGCGAACTCTCGGCGCCCTACCTCGGGGTCGCGCTGGACGCTTATGATCCGGCGGGGCAGCCGGTGCGCGGCAAGGTGGGCGAACTCGTCGTCACCGCGCCGATGCCGTCCATGCCGGTGGCCTTCTGGCGCGACGAGGACGGAAAGCGGTATCACGACGCCTATTTCGACGTGTATCCCGGCGTGTGGCGGCACGGCGACTGGATCACCATCACCGATCACCACAGCGTGATCGTGCACGGCCGCTCGGACTCGACGCTCAACCGGCACGGCATCCGGATGGGCAGCGCGGACATCTACCAGTCCGTCGAACGACTTCCCGAGATCGCCGAGGCCCTGGTGATCGGCGCCGAACAGCCCGACGGCGGCTACTGGATGCCGCTGTTCGTGACACTTGCCCCCGGCGCGGAACTGACCGACGAGCTGAAAACCCGCATCAACAGCACCATCCGCACCGAGGTCTCCCCCCGCCACGTCCCCGACGAGATCATCCTCGCCCCCGGCATCCCGCACACCCGCACCGGCAAGAAACTCGAGGTCCCGATCAAGAAGCTGTTCCAGGGCGCCGACCCGAGCCGCGTCGTCGAACGCAGCGCGGTCGACAACCCGGACCTGCTCGACTGGTACGGCACGATCCGGCCCGGCGGGCAGGGCTGAGGGCGCCTACGGCCGAGGGCGCGCCGCGCCCGAGTCGAGGCTGCCCTGTGGCACTACCCAGACCTGGGGCTGCCTCGTCACCGTCGCGATGTGCTCGAAATCGGCGTCGTAGTGGACCAGTACGGCTCCGTGGAACTCCGCCACCGCGGCGGTGAGCAAATCCACGATCCCCGCGGCTCGATGGCGACCTCTGCGCGCCATCAGTTGCTGGACTTCGCGCGCACGGTCGGCGATCGTCTCGTTGATCGGGAGGTTGACGTAGAGCGAGCGCCGTCGTTGTGCGATGTTCTGCACGTCGGCGAGGTTGCGCCCGGAGTATCCGGCCTCCAGGTCCACTGTCACACAGGTCGCGGCCGCCCGATCGGCGATCAGCCCCGCGATGACCGTGCGAACCGGCTCATGCGCGAGTCTCGCGCTTGCGGAGGTATCCACGAGATGCAAACGGAGCGGAGTGGCCTCGGTCAACGGCGAGCCTCGCGCATGACGTCCGCGTCGCCGATGTCAGGCCCGACTCCGAACCCGTACGGGTCGGTCAAGACTTGCTCGATCCGGCGGCGCCGGTCGGCAACGAACTTCAGCGCGGCATTGACCGTGTCTTTCTTGGTGGTGGTGCCCAGCTCCTTCGCAGCGAGGGCCAGGGCTTCGTCGTCCAGATCGATCATTGTCTTCATATATCCAAGAATATATCCACAGCAACCTTAACGGCAATACTGTAAACGCGGACCTCGCCGCTCGCACCACCGCGTCGGACCGGATCAACATCGAGCCCGGCCCGCCCTACGACGCGATCATGCTCGCCGGGCGCCTCGCACGCCCGAGTTCGAGGCACCGAGTCCTATCCGCGGTAGGCGCGTCCGCCGATGGATGCGGTGAAGATCGCCGCCTGTGCGCCGCGGGCGGCGTCCGGGTTGCGCTTCTCCTGCGGGGTGAGCCGATAGCGCGCCGTGATCCGCCGTATCGCGGCGATCACGGCGCCGAGCACCGGGATAGGGTCCACCGGGCGCAAAGCCAACGCCATGACGAACTCCTACCAGAAAGACGCACCGGTACAGACGAATTCGGTCGAATACGGTCCACGAAGGCCGGCGATGCCGGCAACGCGCGGACCGCCGATCGCGCAGCGAGATCAAAGCCCGAGCGCGGCAAGATCCGCGACATCACCACGGTGCCGCGCGGCCGGGCTCGCATACTGGCCACCCCGCGCGGATAGCTCCTATGTGAACAATAATTCTTTGTTCAATCTTATCTTGTACTGGACATACATTCGTGTAAGTTTATCTGTGTTCGACAACTATTCTCGGCTCTGCATTCCTGGTGCCCCCCGCTCGGCCGAGTCCGGTTGTCGACTTCCGGACGCACCGGCACGCACGTACCGCCTTCTGGCCTGTCGGCGCGCACCGGAGAACAGGTACGGCTCCCGGGGGCCGCTCATCCCCGGGAGCCGTATCCCGTGACGCGGCGAGCCCGGCCATACGGCCAGGTCGTTACGATGTTCGTCATGAGTGTCGACAATCGCCGTACGGCGCGGAAGGCGAGCAGCGGCGACTCGGCACCTCGCGAGATCCGGCGCAGGCCGAAGAACCGCCGTGCCCAGATCGCCGCGGCGTCGGCGGCCGCGTTCGGCGCGCTCGGCTACCACGGCGTGAGCATGGACGACATCGCTTCGGGTCTCGGCATCAGCTCCGCGGCGCTGTACCGCCACTATCCGAGCAAATACGCGCTGTTCCGGGAAGAACTGCTGCGCGTCGGTCAGGCGATGACCGAATCGGTCGAGCTGCCCGAGGAGGCGGCCGACTGGTCCGCCGAGCAGCGGCTCCGCCACGTGCTCGACGCGCTGATCGCGGTCACCATCGACAACCGCCCTACCGTCACGCTGGTGCGCTGGGAGGTCAGATACCTCGAGCCCGACGACCAGATCACGCTCAACGAGCAACAGGCCACGGTGCTCGGCGCGCTGGGCGGCCAGTTGTCCGCGCTGCGCCCCGAACTCGACGAGGACGACGTGCGCGTGCTGCGCGCGGCCCTGCTCAGCACGATCACCAGCATCGCCGACCACCACGCCGCCTTACCGGCCAAACCCCTTGCCCGCCTGCTGCATTCGGCCTGCTGGGCGATCGCCTACGCGAAGCTGCCCGCCACCCGCGCAGTCGAGCCGGTCGCCGTGGTGGAGATCCCGGACTCGTTCAAACACGAACTGCTGCTGCGCAAAGCGGTCGAACTGTTCCACGAGCGGGGCTATCCGAACGTCAGCGTGGAGGACATCGCCACCGCCGCAGGGCTTTCGGCCGCCTCGGCGGTGTACCGGTTCTATCGCGGCAAGAGCGACATCCTGGCCGCCGCCTTCCGCCGGGCCGCCGAACGCGTTTCCGGCGCGATCGGCCCGGCCGTGGCGGCGGCCACCGATTCCGAGGACGCGCTCACCGCGTTGATCACGCAGTACGTCGCGGGATCGTTCGCCGAACGCGCCCTCACCTTCGTGTATTACACGGAATTCCAGCACGTGCCCACCGAGGAACGCACGGTGCTGCGCAACATCCAGCGGCTCAGCGTCGAGGAGTGGGCCCGGCTGCTGCGCGAGGTGCGCCCGGAACTGACTCCGGCGGAGGCGCGCATCCTCGTCCACGCCGCCTTCGCGGTGGTCGTCGACCTTGGCCGCGCCTTCGACAGCGAGCCGCTGGCCGCTCAGGACCGGGTGCGTCTGCTGATGCAGCTGGTGCTCTTCAGCCGACCCGCGCGATAGCCACGTATGTTATCGCCGATTCTCGATTCGGCTGATTCATAGTGCGACATGGAAGCGGGATCACCAGTCATTTGTGATCTATCATTCGCTTATTCCCCAGACAGGGCCGCCTGCGTGTACCAAACGTTAGGTTGGGTTACCATCGCGGCATGGGTGCCCAGGATCGCCACGCTGCGAACAAGGCGGCCGACGGGACACCGGCACGGGTGATCCGGCGCCGACCACGCGATCGTCGCGCCCAGATCGCGGCCGCGTCGGCCGAGGCGTTCGGCGCACTGGGCTACCACGGCGTCAGCATGGACGACATCGCCTCCCGGCTCGACATCAGCTCCGCGGCGCTGTACCGCCATTACCCGAGCAAATACGCACTGTTCCGCGAGGAAGTGCTGCGGTTGGGCACGGTCGGTCAGGAAGCGGCCCGGCTCCCCGAGGCCACGAGCCAGCCCGCCGGACAACGGCTCGCGCGCGTGCTCGACGCCCTGATCGCGGCCGCGATCACCAATCGGCGCAGCGCGGCACTGCTGCGCTGGCAGCGGCGCTACCTGGAGGAGGAGGACGCGGCCACCCTGGCCGATCAGCTCGCGGGCGTGAACGCGACGCTCACCTCGCTGCTCGGCGCGACCCGGCCCGCGCTGACCAAGGCCGACCGCGCCGTGCTCGCCGCGGCGGAACTGAGCGTGCTCAGCAGCATCGGCGACCACCACGTGTCCATCCCGGTGCGGGCGCTCACCGCGCGGCTGACCGCGGCCTGCCACGCGCTGGCCGCGTGTGAGCTGCCACCGCCCGGCAGCGCCGAGACCGAGAGTTTCGCCGCGACCGAGATCCCGCTGACCTTCAAGCACGAGTTGCTGCTGATGCGCGCCGTCGAGCTGTTCCACCAGCACGGATACCCGAACGTCAGCGTGGAGGACATCGCCACCGCCGCCGGGCTGCCCGCCTCCTCGGCGGTGTACCGGTTCTACCGCGGCAAGGGCGACATCCTCACCGCCGCGTTCCGCCGGGCGGCGGACCGGGTCTCGGCCGCCATCGGACCCGCCGTCACCGCCGCCGAGACGCCCGAACAGGCTCTCGACACCCTCATCGAGCTGTATGTGGCGGGTTCGTTCGCCGAGCGCGAGCTGACCTTCGTCTACTACGCCGAGATCAGCAACGTGCCGCCGGAGGAGCGCACCGTGCTGCGCAACATCCAGCGCCTCAACGTCGAGGAATGGGCCAAACTGCTGATCGGCGTGCGACCCGAGCTGTCCGCCGCCGAGGCGCGCCTGCTCGTGCACGCCGCCTTCGCGCTGGTCGTCGACCTGGGCGAGCGTTTCGGCTCCACCGACCCGGCGTGCTCGCCCCGGCGCGTGATCCGCTTGATGCAAACGATCCTGTTCGACCGGCCTGCGGGGTAGCGTTGCCCCCGAACCGCCGCATTCGAGTGCCGGTTCGCCTCAGGGTGGCACCGGTCCGGGTCCGGGTACGGTGGGGTCCGTGCCGTCTGCCGAGGCATGCCGATGCGCCGGAGGTGAGGCGCGGCCCCGGCTCGGTCGCCAGATCTCGCGGGAGAGTTACGCCATCGGCGAACACCGCGGCGGGAATCGACCTCGCGACAGCGCTGTTGCGGCAGAGAAGAGCGCGGGCCCGGACGGGTGCGGCGCTCAGGGAGTATTCGCGCAGTTTCCGGCTTCGGAAGGACGATCCTCATGAGCACAGATCTCGACGCGCAGCCCGCGGCGGCGTCCGGAACCTTCGCCCTCGGCGGCGATCTTCCGGTGCATCGGCTCGGGTACGGCGCGATGCAGCTGACCGGTCCCGGCGTGTGGGGCGACCCCAAGGACCCGGACGAAGCGGTGCGGGTGCTGCGCCGCGCCGTCGAACTCGGTGTGAACTTCATCGACACCGCCGACTCCTACGGGCCGTTCGTCAGCGAGCAGCTGATCCGCAAGGCCCTGCATCCCTATCCCGAAGGCCTGGTGATCGCCACGAAGGCCGGGCTGACCCGGCAGGGCCCCAACGAGTGGCGTCCGGTCGGCCGGCCCGAATACCTGCGCCAGCAAGCGGAACTCAGCTTGCGCCACCTCGGCGTCGACCGGATCGACCTGTACCAGCTGCACCGCATCGACCCCCAGGTGCCACTGGCCGACCAGCTCGGCGAACTCGTGGCGCTCCAGCAGGAAGGCAAGATCCGGCACATCGGCGTCTCGCAGGTGACCGTCGAGCAGCTACGCGCGGCGCGCGAACTCGCCACCATCGTCTCGGTACAGAACCTGTACAACCTGGCCAACCGCGCCGACGAGGACGTGCTGAACTACGCCGAGCAGGAGAACATCGGCTTCATCCCGTGGTTCCCGATCGCCACGGGCGAACTCGCCGCCCCCGGCGGCCCCCTGGCGGCCATCTCCGCCGAACACGGCGCGACCCCGGCCCAGCTTGCCCTGGCCTGGCTGCTGCGCCGCTCCCGCGTGCTGCTGCCGATCCCCGGCACCTCCAGCGTCGCGCACGTCGAGGAAAATATCGCCGCCGCGCGAATCGAGCTGACGGACAAGGAGTTCGAAGCGCTGTCGGCCGCGACCGGGCCTGCCGGGAACTGACCGGGTCCGGCTGTCGACATCATTTGCGCGGGTGGTGGCGAAGACGGCGAATGTCGGTAGTCACCGGCATTCGCCGACTCGCTATTCGTCGCAATCATGCGCCACTCACGGCACATGTCTAGTCGCGAGGAGGCGACTTTTCGTTGCTCATCCATTCCCATGGGGTGGATGGTTCCGGGGATTCTTCCTGAGCTGTTCCGGGGTCCCGGGGGACAGTCCCTGCCGGGCCCAGCCACGTGCCCAAGTCGACCACGGCGGTGCAATAGTCATCGGTGTCATCGAGAACTCGCCGTGTGGCGAGGTCACCATTGCGCACCAGCGGCGCGAGTTCTTGCGGAAGGTTGGAAAATCCCAGCACGGGGCGGCCATCGGCGCCGACCAGCGGCAGATCGACACCGTAGGTGAGGCCCGTGTCGGTCATCCGAAGATAGATTCGGCACACCCGGGGGTCGGTGAACATGAATCCGGCGAAGGTGTACAGGTCCTCGAACCACGGAATCCCGCCGCCGTGGACGAGCAGACCGAACAGACTGAACAGCCGCTGGTCGGAACTGATCGGGACGGCTGAACCGCCGAAACCGGTCTCGGATGCCGCGACCACGATGTTACCGTGGCTGTCTCGTGGAGAGTGATCATGCGCGCGCCTGAGATCGGCAACAGCCGGAGCGACGGTGAAACGCAGGTGATCCACGGCTGCGCCGACATCCAAGCCACCTCCCTCAGCGACGAGGTCGAAATCCAACGCGACCGCGGTGGACATGTCCTCGGCGACCGACAGCGCTACGCGAGCGTGCGGGCTGTCGGGGCGCACGACACCACGCAGTCGCGCTCCAGTAGGAGGCCACGGGCCAAGCGGAGCGAGCACCAAGGGAACTGTGCTGCACAGCAGGAAATCGAACGTCGCGTCGGCGGTGCCGGTCGTCATCGGCTTCTTTCCATGTCTTCGGCTCGATAAGCAGGGTCAGACCTTGTTAACCCAGTCCGGACACCGATCGTAACCCTCGCAGTACGCGGTGATGACTCCGATGTTCTTGCCGTCGCTGGTAGCGTACCGGCGGTCGTCGGTGCGCGTCGCGGCCTGCACGATGACGCGAATGGTGATGTGGATCCGCCCTTTCGGATCCACCGCGTAGGAGATGTACTCCTGGCGGGCACCCAAGTCTCTGTCGGGCTTGTGAGTCTGAAATGCAGCATGGATCGGCGTACGAGACGTCAGGTTGTGTCGGCCGGCGTAGTACTCCCATCCGAGGTCAGCCTCGTTGCCGATGCGCACCGGAGTGCTCACACCGCGCAGATCACTCTCATCCCAAAGAATCGCCGACCAGTCGCTCTGCTTCTCTCGCACCGGCCATGCAACCTCAACCGCTCCGGCGGAGCGCGGCGCGATGCCGACCCAAGCAGGTGTGCCCCACCTCGTTAGATACTCTGCCCGCGACAGGTAAACCAGGCCCATGCCGGGCACCTCGGCGACGGCGACACCCGCCGAGATCGGAACCGTCAGTGCCATGATCACGAAGAGACTCCGCAAAAGATTGCGCGTCGCCGAGGTCAGGTGCTCGTACCGACTACTCCACCGTTGTGGACGCACCGGCAGTGGGGTCGGCTTTGATTCGCGACGAATCACTCTTGAGGTAAGTGACATACCGATGCAGTGCATCTTCATTCCCCCTCATGTGTTGTGACTTGCTGCCGATCGTCTGATCATCAGCTCCGTGCCGCTGAACGTGCCTATCCAGCGATGGCCTTGCCGGGACATGGTCGAGCGGCGCGCTTAGTTCTGTCCCGTCATGGATTCAGACGTCGGCCGACCCAGAACGGTTCCATCTGATTCGAAGTTCGGGCCGAGGGCGACTCCGCGAACGCCGTAGGCACTGGTCTCGATCTTCTCCGCCGAGGTGTCTGCGGGACAGGGAGAGGGCTGACGGGCCGGGCATGCTTCCCGGCGAATGTGATAGGTGGCGATGGCGCGGACGGCGGTTGTCGAGGATTGTTGAGGGCCAGCGGAATTCGTTGGTCAGGCGCGGCGGGCTCGACCGCCGGGCATGTCGGCGCGTCCGAGATCAGTCCGGTAGATCCACAGGAGCGGGGCAGTATGACGTCGAGTTCGGTGAACACCCCGATTTCCCTGCGTGAGCTGCCGCGGTTGCGAACTCGGCACCTCGGGCGGGTCGGGGGTCTGCTGCGGCCGGGTACGCAGCGTTCGCCGTTGCTGTCGCTCGGCGAGCGGTTCGTCATGTCGCCGCCCGGGTTTCCCACCATGCTGGTCACGCGCAACATGGACGACGTACGGGAACTGCTGTCGCACGAGGACTTTTCACTGGGGCAGCTGCTGCGCCGGTACTCCACGCACGACGCGCTGTTCGGCACGCAGACGCTGATCTTCCTCGACGGCGAGGACCATCGCCGGGAACGCAAAGTGCTGGCCCCGCCCTTCCAGAGCAAGGCCTTGCAGACATACGAAGATCTCATGGCGGACGTGGTCCGGAGCGAGTTGCCGACCTGGCCGGTCGGCGAGCCGTTTCCCTTCGTCGACGTGGGATACCGGCTCGCCCTGGGTGTGCTGCTGGGAGTCGTGTTCGGTGACATGCCGCCGGAGCGGATGACGCGGCTGAAGGTGGCGCTGGGCCGCTGGTTCGGCGCGATCGAGAGTCCCGGCTTCCTCGCCGTCACGGCGATCACCCTGCTCGCGGGCGGCTACACGCCGCCCTATCGGCCGCTCCTGCGAGGGCAGGCCGAAGTCGACGCGATCATCGCCGAAGAGATCGGCGAACGCCGGGCGGCACCAGGCGACAGGCGCGACGTACTGTCCCGGTACGTGGGCACCGAACTGGACCCGCACGACGACGGCACGCTCGTCCGCAATATGCGCGGCATGCTGCTGGCCGGGTACGAGACCACCGCGATCACCCTCGGCTGGATCGCCGCCATGCTGACCACCCACCCCCGGGCGATGGCGGAACTGGACGCCGCCGTCGACGCGGGCGACGACGCACGGCTCGACGCCTACCTCGACGCCGTGGTCGCCGAAACGATGCGGATGCGCCCGGTCAGCCCGTTCACCGGGCGGCGGGCGCTGCGCGACACGGTGCTCAACGGTGTCCGCATTCCCGAAGGCGCCGTGGTGATGGTCCCGATCCTGCTCATTCACGAGTCCCCCGAGCACTATCCGGATCCGGAAGAATTCCGCCCCGAACGTTTCCTCGACGGGCGCATCGACGGACGCACCTGGCTCACCTTCGGCGGCGGCCGGCACCGCTGCCTGGGAGCACATTTCGCCCTCCTCGAAGCACGCATCCTCTTCCGCACGGTCCTGCACCACTACCGGTTGGACCACAACCCCGGCCCCGTCGAACCGCCCCGCCGCTACCACCCCGGCATCAGCCCCGCCCACAACGCGCTGGTCACCCTGCGCCCACGATGACGCGAGTGGCACACCGGCGCGAGTTGTCGTCGCGATTCGCCGCAGCGTGCGCCGCTCGCGTCTTCGGGTAGATGTTCCCCTCCGACATCGACTCGGAAATGGGAGGGAGGGAGGGGCCTCGTATCTCGGGGGTGGGGAGATACGAGGGCCTGGGTGCTGTCGGGGCTCCCTCGCCGTAGTCCCGAAGCACGGGGTGAACTTCGCTGTCGTGCGGATCGCGCCTCATGGCAGCCAGTTCGGCGCGCTGACGCTCGTCAGCGCGAGTATCCATCGGCCCGGCTGTCGGGAACTACCCGGCCGGAGGCGACGAGAGTGCGGAAGGCCGCTTGCTTGCGGGGGCAGGCATCGGCGCGGCAGGGGCGGTGGCCCTGCATCACCCGATGCGCCTGTTCGATGGTGAACGGCTGCTCGGGTGGCCGGTGGGCGTCCTCGGCGCCGCCGCGCGGCAGGCAGGACCCGACGCCGACGATCGCGGCCACCAGCAGCGTGCACATGCCGAGCATGCCCAGCAGTGGTTCCACGGCGGATCACCGATCGGCGGCCTGCCGGAAACAGAACGCCGAGGCGGCTAGATACTGCCTGCACTGCGCGCCGTGCCCGGCGTGCACGGCGCAGAGGAACCGCGCGCGCTCGTAGGTCAGGCCGAGCGGTTCCTGGGTGCAGTCGCGGCTCTGAATCAGCCACAGTTCCCGGACATCCGCGTGCAACACTTCCATCTTCCACCTCCATCAGCGCAGTGCACCCGGCACCGAGAAGGCGCCGCCGGACCGCGCTCGACACGGATGGATCGGGCCGTGTCGGGACCGTGCGCCGGGTTCCGGGCGATGGGCGCCCTCGACAGGGTTTGGGCGGACCCCCGATGCCGGGTGCGATTCAACAGTGCGCGTTGCGATTCGGTAGATAACAGACCCGAATGCGGTAATTGCGAGTACTTTCCGTTTGTAGCGGCCTGGAACGAGGAAGAGAGACCTATGGTGGAGGTCGACTGGACGGGCGAAGCTGTACTTGCGCTTCGCACGGCGATGAAGCGAAGCCGTTACGAATTCGCGCGTCTGGTGGGTGTCACACCGCGCACCGTGGTCCTATGGGAGAACGGCCGGACAACCCGGATGCACGCCGCTAGCCAGCGTCTCCTCGACAGGGTTCTGTCGGAGGTCGATTCCGTCGTCGCCGAACGATTCGAGCGTGCGATCGTCACGGGCCGGGAGACCGCCCCCGACTACGAAAGCGCCGATTCGGCGCCCGAAAGGCACACCAAGCTCGGTAGGGAAATCGGGCTCGACAAGGAAGTCGAGGAAGACGACGTGAGAAGGCGAGAACTGCTGGCCTGCATCGGCGCAGGCCTGGCAGGCCAGGCGGCGGACCTGGTGGCGAGCGAACCGGAACGGATGCTGGCAACCCTCGACGCGGGGTCGATCAGCGAACGCAGACTGGCGTTCCTCGAGCAGTCGGCCGAGGTCCTCGGCACGCGGGTGGTCCAGGTGCCGCCGCACGAGCTGCTGCAGACCGGGCTCGAGCAATTCCGGCTGGTGCGCGGCTGCCTCGGCGAACGGCAGCCGACCCATCATCAGGTCCGGCTGGTGCGCACGGCGGGTCGGCTGGCGAACGTGGTGGGCGAGATCCTGTTCAACGAGGGCCATTTCGGTCAGGCGCGCATGTGGTATGCCACCGCGATCCATGCCGCGCAGGACATCGGCGACCGCTATTCGGAGGACATCGCCCTGGCCGGACTCGCGTATTTGCCGACCTATAGCGATAAGCCGAAGGAAGTTTTGCAGTTACTCGACGGCCGCTTGCAAGAAAATCCGTCGTACGGCGCGGCCGCCGCATGGTTGTGGGGAATGGCGGCGCGCGCGCACGCCAGTCTCGGGCACGCCGACGAATTCGCGCGCTGTATCGCACGATCGGCATCGGCTTTGGAAGACGTCGGTCCAGAAGACCTTTCGGTCGGTATTTTTTCCTTCCGGCCGGAGAAACTCGCTTTTTATCAAGCGATCGGATATTCCCGCCTCGGCCGCGCCGACGAGACCGCCGTGGCGGCCGCTCGCGCGATGTCGCTCTACGACCCGTCCGAGACCATGGAACCGGCCTTGGTGCGCTTCGAGCACGCCACGGCGCTGCTGGCCTCGGGCGAGATCGACGAAGCCTGCGCGGTGGCGACCAGCGCCATCACGAACGCGCACACCTACGTCGGGCTCACGGTCACCAAGCGCGCCAAACAGTTCGACTCGGCGCTCGGCGGCCTGCGCACCAAAGCGGTCAGCGAATGGCGGCAGCACGCGCACGCGGTGATCGACTCCGCGCACACGAAGGTCTGAGCCCGGAGACGGGGCGGGGCGCGCCGGTCGACGGGGGATGTGGACCGGCGCACCCCGCGCATTCAGGTGGTCACTTCGTTTCGCCGGACATGGCCTGGATGAGCGAGTTGGGGCGCATATCCACCCAGTGGGTCTCCACGTATTCGAGGCAGGCTTTGCGGTTGGCGGCCCCGTAGGCGATGGTCCAGCCGCCGGGGACGGCGGCGAAGACCGGCCATAAGGAGTGCTCGCCCTCTTGGTTGATCAAGACGTAGAACTTGGCGTCGTCGTTGTCGAACGGGTTGGTCATCTCGGTTTTCCTTCTTCCTGGTCGGGTCAGGTGTTGGGGGATCTAGGGGCGGTCGGTGTCGGCCGATAGCGCGGTGAGGACGTGGCCGATTCGTGCCAGGGCGGACTCGGAGGTCATCCGCCAGTGCGTGGCGTGCACCGCGTGGTTGTGCACGGTGCCGTCCACGGCGTCCGCCCAGCTCGCGGCGCCCGCGGCGCCGGTCGGATCGTCCAGCGCGGCGGTGAAGTACACGAGGTTGCCCTTGTACGGGCGGGGGCGGTAGCGCCGGATCAGCTCCAGCGACCCGGCGCCCGCGCCGAACGCGCGGTTCAGGCGGTCGGCGCCGAAGGAGGCGAACGGCTCGGGCAGCTGCGCGATCCGGCGCGCGAGCCCGGCCAGGTCGAGTTCTGCGTCGTCGGCGTCGGCCGCTTCGCCGAGCAATCCGCCGAGCAGATCGGCGACGGGAGGCGTCGCGGTGACGTCCGCGGTGACTTGCAACGAACTGTCCATCATGGCCAGGACCGCTACCCGCTGGCCCTGCTCCTGCAGTTGCACCGCGACCGCGTGCGCGAGTACGCCGCCGAGCGACCAGCCGAGCAGGTGATACGGGCCCTCGGGCTGTACGGCGCGGATCTCCCGCACGTAGCGGCTCGCCCAGTCATCGATGGATTCCGGCAGCGCCGCCGCCGAGTTCAGCACCGGCGACTGGATGCCGTACACGTCCCGCTCCGGATCCAGGTGCGCCGCGAGTCCCGCGAACGACCATGCGACACCGCCGGCCGGATGGAGGCAGAACAGCGGCTCCCCGGTGCCGCCGGTGCGCAGCGGAAGGACGACGTCGAACGCGGCGGCCGGGTCGACCCGGCCGCGACCGGAACGGTGCTGTTCGAGCCGGTCGATCAGGCGGGCGGGCGTCGGCGCGGCGAACAGCCACAGCACCGGGATCTGCTCGCCGAGCGCCGCGCTCAGGCGAGCGGCCAGGCGGGTGGCCAGCAGCGAGTTGCCGCCGCGTTCGAAGAAGTTGTCGTCCAGGCCGACCCGCTCGACGGCGAGCACTTCGGCGAAGTCCGCGCACACGGCACGTTCCAAGTCGGAGCCGGGGGCGCGGAATTCCCGGGAGCGCGGCTCCAGCCGCGGCAGCGCCGCGCGGTCGACCTTGCCGTTCGCGGTGAGCGGCAACGTCTCCAGTTGCCGCAGCACCGTGGGCACCATGTAGCTCGGCAGCACGTCGGCCAACGCGGCGCGCAACGCGCCCGGGTCGACCCGCTCGGTAGCGGTGAAGTACCCGGCCAGCACCGCGTTCGCGCCCTCGGTGGCATAGGCGAGGACAACCGCCTCGCCGATCTCCGGCCGGGAGCGCAAGGCGTGCTCGATCTCGGCGAGTTCGATGCGGTAACCGCGAATCTTCACCTGGAAGTCGCGCCGCTCGACGTATTCCAAGTGGCCCTCGGCGGCCCAGCGCACCATGTCGCCGGTGCGATACAGGCGGCTCCCCGCAGGCCCGAACGGGTCGGCCACGAAGCGCTCGGCGGTGAGGTCGGCCCGGTCGTGGTAGCCGCGGGCGAGTTGCGCGCCGCCGATGTACAGCTCGCCGGTCACCCCGGCGGGCACGGGGTGCAGCCGGTCGTCGAGCACGTAGACCCGGTTGCCGGATTCGGGTGTGCCGATGGGCGCCAGCGCTTGCCTGGTGCCCGCGGCGGTGCGGAACCGGGTGACCGATACCGCGGTCTCGGTGGGTCCGTAGAGATTGTCGATCCCGGCCGCGGTGAGCGTCTCGACGCGCCGCACCGTCGCGGTGGGCAACGCCTCGCCGATGACCAGCAGCCGGCGTAGCGAACGCGGCAGGCGGTGTTGGCCGGACGCCTCGGCCAGCATCGCCAGCAGCGAGGGCACCAGCGTCAGCGTCGTCACCGACGCGCGCCGCACCAGGTCGAGTAGACCAGCCGGATCGCGGTGCCCGTCCTGCGGCGCGAGCACCAGCCGGGCTCCGGTGCGCGGCGCCCACCAGTACTCCCACACCGACAGGTCGAACGCGGCGGAGGTCTGCACCAGTGCGGCGTCGTCCGGGCCGAGCGCGTATTCCGACTGCATCCAGTCCAGTTGGTGCGCCACCGCCGCGTGCGGCACCGCGACGCCCTTCGGCACGCCGGTGGAACCGGAGGTGAAGATGACGTACGCGATGTTCGCGGGCGACAGCGCGGCGATCCGCTCGTCGTCGCGCACCGGTTCGTCGGCCACGGTGTCGGCGACGGACGAGACATCCAGCACCAGGCTGTGTTCCGACGCCGCCGCGGGCAGCATCGGCTCCCGCGCCGAGGTGAGCACCAGATGCGGTTCGGCGGCGGCGAGCACGCTCGCGGTGCGTTCCAGCGGATGCGCCGGATCCAGCGGCACGTACGCGCCACCGGCCGTCACCACCGCGTACATCGCGACGAGCAGGTCGACGCTGCGCGGAATGGCCAGCGCCACCAGCTTTTCCGGGCCGATGCCGCGGACGATGAGCACCCGGGCCAGGCGGTTGACCCGCGCGCCGAACTCCTGGTAGGTGACCGTCGCGGCGTCGTCGACGATCGCGATCGCCTGCGGCGTCCGGGCCACCTGCGCCTCGAACGCGGCCACGAGTGTGGCGGGGGCGAAAGCGTGCTCGGATCGGTTCCAGGAGACCAGCACGCGCTCGGTCTCGGCCGGATCCAGCAGCGCCAGATCGCCGACCGGCGACCGCGGGTCCGCGCACACCGCGGTCAGCAGCCGTTGCAGGCGGGTGGTGAACCCGGCCACCGTGGACTCGTCGAACAAGGCGGTGGCGTAGGTGATCGAGGCCGCCATGCCCGCGGGGGTCCCGTCGGGGCCGTAACGGTCGGTGACCACCAGGTGCAGGTCGAACTGGGCGACCTGGGAGTCGAAGTCCGCGGCGGTGGCGGTCAATCCGTCCAACGAGAAGTCGGCTTCGGCCTGGTTGTGAAAGGAGAAGCCGACCTGGAACAGCGGGTGGCGGGCAGTGGAGCGCTCCGGGTCGAGGACCTCGACCAGACGCTCGAACGGCACGTCGGCGTGCGCAAAGGCCGCGACGTCGGCGGCACGGACGCGGGCGAGCAGGTCGGCGAAACCCTCGCCCGCATCGACCCGGGCGCGCAACACCAGCGTGTTGACGAACATGCCGACGACGTCGTCGAGCTCGGCGGCTCCGCGCCCGGCCACCGGGGTGCCCACCGCGATGTCCGAGGTCCCCGACAGGCGGGCGAGCAGCACCGCGAACGCCGCGTGCAGCACCATGAACAGCGTCGCTCCGGATGCCCGGCCGAGTTCGACCAGCCGCGTGTGCACGTCGGGGGCGATCGCGAAATCGACATGCCTGCCCCGGCTGGCGACGACGGCCGGACGCGGGCGATCGGCGGGCAGGCTGAGCTGCGCGGGCAGCTCGGCCAGCGTCTCGGTCCAGAACCGGATCTGGCGCGCCGGCAGCGAGGCGGGGTCGTCCTCGGAGCCGAGCAACTCCCGCTGCCACAGGCTGAAATCGGTGTACTGCACCGGAAGTGGCGGCCAGTCCGGCGCGGTGCCGTGTTTGCGGGCGGCGTATGCGGCCATGACGTCGCGCGCCAGCGGCGCCAGCGACGAACCGTCCGCCGCGATGTGGTGCACGACCACCACGAGCACGTGCTCGGTCCCCGGCGCGGGCGCGTCGCCGTCGACGGGAGCGAACAGCCGGGCGCGCACCGGGACGGTCTCGGTGACGTCGAATCCGCCGCCGACGAAGTCGGCCACCGCCGCGCCGAGATCATCGGCCGGGACGGCGACGGGCGCGAGCACGGGGGTGCTGTCCGCGGCGGGCAACACGACCTGCACCGGCCCGGACTCGTGCAGCGGATAGACGGTACGCAGTACGTCGTGGCGGGCGACGACGTCCGCGATCGCGGCGTTCAGCGCCGCCACGTCCAGTTCGCCCGTCAGCCGCACCGCCAGCGGGATGTTGTAGGCGGTGGACTGCCGATCGAGGCGATTGAGGAACCACATGCGCTGCTGCGCGAGCGAGAGCGGCACCGGACCGGTCAGCGCACGCCGGGTGAGCGCGGGACGCGCGGCCGCACCGGAGGCCTCGCCCAGTGCGCGGGCGAGCGCCGCGACCGTCGGATGCTCGAACACCGCGCGGACGCCGACAGCGGTCGACAGCCGGTCGGCCAGGCGCGCGGCCAGCTGGGTCGCGGTCAGCGAGTTGCCGCCGCGCGCGAAGAAGTCGTCGTCCGCGCCGACGTCGCCGTCGAGTCCGAGCACCTCCGCGATGGTCTGTGCGACCGCCCGCTCGAGCTCGGTGCGGGGCGCGCGGAACGGGGCGGCGCGCAGCTCGGGCCGCGGCAGGGCATTACGGTCCAGCTTGCCGACCGGAGTCGACGGCAGCTCGTCGAGCACCAGCACGCTGCTCGGCACCATGTAGGCGGGGAGGGAGCGCGCGGCGTGAGCCAGGAGGGCTGCGGTGTCGATCGTGTGTCTCGGCGCCGCGACCACGTAGGCGACCAGCGACACCGCGCCCGAAGTGTCGGTGTGGCCGAGAGTGACGGCCGTGCGCACCGTCTCCTGCGCGGCGAGCACGGCGTCGATCTCGCCGAGTTCGATGCGCAGACCGCGGACCTTGACCTGGTGCTCCGAGCGCCCCACACAGCGCAGCGCGCCGGTGCTCGTCCACCGCACCAGATCACCGGTCCGATACAGCCGTCCTCCTGCGGGGCCGTAGGGGTCGGCGACGAACCGGGACGCCGAAAGACCCGGCCGTGCATGGTATCCCCGGGCCAGACCGGGGCCGCGCAGATACAGCTCGCCGGTGACGCCGATCGGCACCGGCCGCAACCTGCCGTCCAGCACCACCGCGGACATGCCGTGGATCGGCGTGCCCAAATCGAGGGGATCGCCGGGGCGTAGCACCGCGCTGATGGTCGCGATGACGGTGGTCTCGGTCGGGCCGTAGGTGTTGTGGAACGACCGGCCGGACGCCCAGCGCCGCACCGTGTCCTGTGCATAGGACTCGCCGCCGACGGTGAGCCGCCGCAGACAGCTCAACTCGGCCGGGTCGAGCGTGGGCAGGACCGCGGGCGTGAGGAACGCGTGCGTCACCCGCTGGTCGCGGATGAGCGCGGTGAGTTCCGCGCCGCCGTAGACGCCAGGGGGCGCGATCACCAGCGTGGCTCCGGCGGACAGGGCCAGCAGCAGTTCGAGCATGGACGCGTCGAAGCTGGGCGAGGCCACGTGCAGGACCCGCGCGTCGGCGGTGACCTCGTAGCGGTCCCGCTGGGCCAGCGCCACGCCGGCCAGCCCGCCGTGCGTGGCGACCACGCCTTTGGGCGTGCCGGTGGAGCCGGAGGTGTAGATCATCCAGGCCGGGTTCTCCACCCGCACCGGGCGGATCAGCTCGGCCGCTTCGATCGGGGCTCCGCTGTTGCGGCGCATCCGCGCGGCGGTGGACGGCGCGTCCAACACCAGCCAGTCGACGTCGCCGGGGAGCGCGGCACGGCAGGTGGCGATCGTCAAGCCGAGCGCCGCACCGGAATCGGTCAGCATGTGCGCGATCCGCTCGGCGGGATAGGTCGGGTCGACCGGGACGAACGCGGCTCCGGTCTTGGCCACCGCCCACACCGCGAGCACGGAGCTGATCGAGCGCGGCACCGCCACGGCCACCACGTCCTCGGCGCCGAGACCGTGCCCGATGAGCATGCGCGCCAGCCGCGACGACTGCTCGTCCAGCATCCGGTAGGTCAGCCGCCGTTCGCTCGCGACCAGCGCGACCGCGTCGGGATCGGCCGCTACTGCCGCGGCGGCCAGTTCGGCCAGCGTGCGCGGCGGCACCGCAGCGTCACCGTGGCGGCCGAGCAGGTCGGCGCGTTCGGCGGGCGAGAGGAGATCGACCGTGGCGATCGGCGCGTCCGGTCGCGCGGTGAGCGCGCCGAGCAGCCTGCCGAAGCGGCGCAGCAGAGCGCGTGCGGTGGCGCTGTCGAACAGGTCCGTGGCGTAGTCCAGTTCGACCGCGAGATGACCGTCGGCGTCCGGCTCGGCGGACACGGTGAATCGCAGGTCGAATCGGGCCACGGGCTCGTCGAACTCGACGGCGGTGAGTTCGAGACCCGGCACGGCGAAGGCGGCGTCAGTGGCGTCGAGGTAGCTCAGCGCCACGGTGAACAGCGGATGTCGAGCCTGGGAACGCGGGACGCCGACTGCGTCGACCACTCGGTCGAACGGCACGCTCGAATGCCCGAACGCCGCGAGATCGACGGCCTTGGTCTGCGCGAGCAGGTCGGCGAAGGAACGGTCCTGATCCGGGCGGGTGCGCAGCACAACGGTGTTGACGAACATGCCGACCAGGTCGTCCAGGGCGGCCGCGCCGCGTCCGGCCACCGGCGTGCCGATCGGGATGTCATCGGAGCCGGACAGCCGGGCCAGCAGGACGGCCAGCGCGGCGTGCACCACCATGAACGGCGTCGCGTCGTGCCGCAGCGCCACCGCGCGGATCCGCGCGGCGACCTCGCCGCCGATCCTGGCCCGCACGTGCGCGCCGCGCTTGCTCGCGACGGCCGGACGCGGGCGGTCGGTCGGCAGTTCGAGTTCGCCGGGCAACTCGCGTAGTGTTTCGGCCCAGTACGAAAGCTGTTGCGCGGCAGTAGCATTCAGATCGTCGCGCTGCCAGAGGGCGTAGTCGGCGTACTGGGCGGTGAGAGCGGGCCACACCGGCTCCGTGCCGAGGACGCGGGAGAGGTAGGCCGTCAGCAGGTCGCGCAGCAGCGGGCCCATCGAGTAACCGTCGGCCGCGATGTGGTGCACCACCGCGACCAGCACGTGACTGGTGGCGTGCTCGCGCAGCAGCGCCGCGCGCACGGGGACCTCCGCGGTGACGTCGAACCCGGCGCCGAGGAGTTCGGCGATCCGGTCGGCGGCGGCGCGGCCGTCGAGCGCTTCGACCGTCAGGGGCGCGGCGTCGTTCGCGGGCAGGATCACCTGGTGGCCCGCGCCGGTCTCGTCGGCCGGATACACCGTGCGCAAGCTCTCGTGCCGCGCGACGACATCGGTGAACGCGGCGGCCAAGGCGTCGGCGTCCAGCCTGCCCTCGACGCGGACGGCGACCGGGATGTTGTGGGCGGGCGACGCCGGATCGAGCCGGTTGAGGAACCACATGCCGCGCTGGACCGGCGCCAGCGGAATCCGTTCCGGGCGTGGCCCCGCCACCAGCGGCACCGCCTGCTCGCTCGCGGCGGTGTCCGCGGCGAGCAGTCCGGCGAGGCCGAGCACCGTCGGCGCCTCGAACAGCAACCGCACCGGCACCCGGCGGCCGAGCCGCTCGCCGACCCGGGCCAGTACCCGGGTGGCGTTGAGCGAGTTGCCACCCAGCGCGAAGAAGTGGTCGTCGAGGCCGATCGGCGCGGCGCCCAGCACTGCCGCGAAGGCGTCGGCCACCAGACGTTCGGCGGGCGCGACCGGTGCACGATAGGCGACCCGGTCGGAAACCGGTTCCGGCAATGCTCCGCGGTCCAGCTTTCCGGAGGCGTTGAGCGGGAAGACGTCCAGTGTGACCAGCACCGAAGGAAGCATGTACGACGGCAGCGCGGCCGCGGCGGCGCGCAGCACCTCGGTATCCGCGAGCACAGCGCCCGGCTCCGCGGTGACGTAGCCGACCAGATGGTCGTCGCCGATGACGGTGGTGACCACCTGGGCCGCCGCCTGGGCCACCCCCGGTGCGGCCGCGAGCGCGGCCTCGATCTCGCCGAGTTCGACGCGCTGGCCGCGGAACTTGACCTGGAAGTCGGTGCGGCTTAGGTAGATCAGTTCGGCCGCGCCGCCGCCGGCGTCCCAGCGCACCAGGTCACCGGTGCGGTACATCCGCTCCCCCGGCACCCCGAACGGGTTGGCCACGAAACGATCCGCCGTGAGATCGGGCCTGCCGTGGTAGCCGCGCGCGAGCTGCGCACCCGCGAGATACAGCTCGCCCGCGACGCCGGGCAGCGTCGGGCGCAACCGCGAATCCAGCACGTAGACCCGGCTGTTCCAGACCGGGTTGCCGATCGGCAGCACGGCACGGTCGCGCTCGCCGGTGACCTCCCGGTGGGTGATGCTCACCGCCGCTTCGGTCGGGCCGTACAGGTTGTGCACCCGCGCGGCGCTCACCGCGCCGAATGCTCGCACGGTCTCGGCAGGCAGCGCCTCCCCGATCACGAAGACGGTGTGCAGCGACTCGAGCGCCGCACCGCGCCCCGCGGCCGTGACGTGCCCGGCGAAGACGCTCAGCATCGAGGGCACGAAATCGGTGAGCGTGACCCGCCGTTCGGCGATCACCCGGGTGAGGTAGCCCGGGTCGCGATGCTCGTCCGGTGCGGCGAGCACGAGCGTGGCGCCGACGCGCAGCGGCAGGAAATAGCCCCACAGCGACACGTCGAACGTGGTGGCGGTCTTCTGCAGGTACACGTCCTCGGCAGTGAGGCCGTAGCGCGACTGCATCCAGGTCATCTGGTTGACGATCGCGGCGTGCGACACGCCGACGCCCTTGGGTTTTCCGGTGGAGCCGCTGGTGAAGATCACGTAGGCCGGGCTGCCCGGGTGGATCGGCGCACGGCGCTCGTCGACCGCGATCGGGTCGTCGGAGTAGGCGTCCAGCGCGACGGCGTCAACCAGGACGGTGGGCGTGGATTCGCCCATATCGATCCGATCGGCGGAGGTGGTGAGCACGGCCACCGGGCGCGCGGTGTCGAGGAGGTGGGCGATGCGCTGTGCGGGGTGGTCCGGGTCGATCGGCACATACGCGCCGCCCGCTTTCAGCACCGCGTACATCGCGACCGCCAGCTCCGGTGAGCGCCGGATCGCCACCGCCACCAGAGTTTCGGGACCCACGCCCGCCGCGATCAGGTAGCGGGCCAGCCGGTTGGCGCGCCGGTCCAGCTCGCCGTAGGTCACGGTGATCGGGGGCGTCGCGTCGCCGGGCACGAACACCAGCGCCGGCTCGGCGGGCGTCGCGGCGGCCTGCGCCTCGAATTCGTCCAGCAGCAGTTCATCGGCCAGTGCGGTGTGCGCGGAATCGTTCCACTCGGTGACCACGCGATGCAGTTCGCCCGTGCCGAACAGATCGATGTCGCCGACCACCTGTTCCGGATCGGCGGTGACCGCGGCGAGCAGGCGGGCGAAGCGGTCGCCGAAGGTTTCGACGGTGGCGGCGTCGAACAGGTCGGTGGCGTAGGTCCAGCGCAGCCCGGCGCCGGTGACGGTGAGCTGGAGGTCGAACGGCGTGGTCTCGTAGTCCAGTTCGTGCTCCGCCACGGTGACACCGGCCATGTCCAGGGTGACCGGCGCGAGATTCTGGAAGAACAGCGCGATCTGGAACAGCGGGTGGCGGGCCTGGGAGCGCGGCGGGTCGAGCACCTCGACGAGGCGCTCGAACGGCACGTCGGCGTGGGCGAAGGCGTCCAGGTCGTGCTCGCGCACCCGGCGCAACACGGCGGCGAAGGTGTCCGAACCGGGAACCCGCGCACGCAGCACGAGGGTGTTGACGAACATGCCGACCAGGTCGTCCAGCGCCGCGTCGCCGCGGCCCGCGACGGGCGCGCCGATCGCGATGTCGGCCGTGCCGGACAGCCTGGCCAGCAAGGTGGCCAGCGCGGCGTGCACCACCATGAACGGGGTGGCCTCGTAGCGCGCGGCTACGGCGGCGATGCCGGGGCCGATCCCTTCCGGCAACGTCGTGGTGGTGCTCGCCGCCGCGTGCGAGGCGATCGCGGGGCGCGGCCGGTCGGCGGGCAGGTCCAGCTGGGCGGGCAGCGCGTGCAACGTCTCCCGCCAGTACGCCAGCTGGCGCGCGGCGACCGATTCCGGGTCGTGCTCGGCGCCGAGCACCTCGCGCTGCCAGAGCGTGTAGTCGGCGTACTGCAGGTCGAGCTCGGTCCAGACCGGGGCGGTGCGCGTCGCGCGGGCCGCGTAGGCGGCGGCGAGGTCGCGGGCCAGCGGGCCCATGGAGAAGCCGTCGGCCGCGATGTGGTGCACCACCAAGGCCAGCAGGTGATCGCGATCGGACCGGGTCACCAGGCCGATGCGCAGCGGTACCTCGGCGGTCAGGTCGAACGGGGCCGCGACGAATTCCCGCAGCGCGCTCGCGGATTCCAGCACCTCGACCACCGGAACCCGGCCGATGTCGAGCACGCGCTGGTAGCCGATGCCCTCGTGGTCGGGATACACGGTGCGCAGGGTCTCGTGCCTGCCGACCACATCGCCGACGGCGGCGGCGAGGGTGTCCGGGTCCAGGTAGCCGGTGAGGCGGACCACCACCGCGATGTTGTGCACGGTCGTAGTGGGATCGAAGCGGTGCAGGAACCACATGCGCTGCTGGGCGGGCGAGAGCGGGATGCGCTCCGGGCGCGGCCGCGGCGCGAGCGCGGGTTTGCCGCCGGTGCCCGCGAGCCGCTCGGCCCGCGCGGCCAGCGCGGCCGCGGTCGGCGCCTCGAACAGCAGCCGCACCGGGATCTCGGCGTCCAGTTCGGCACCGAGCCGGGCGGCGACCTGGGTCGCGAGCGACGAGTTGCCGCCGAGGGCGAAGAAGTCGTCGTCCGCACCGACGCGCTCGACGCCGAGCAGCGCCGCGACGATCCGCGCGACCCTCGCCTCGGTGCGGGTGGCGGGAGCCCGGTAGCCGACGGCCGCGAACTCCGGCGCGGGTAGGGCGGAGCGATCCAGCTTGCCCGACGCGTTGACCGGGAACCGCTCGAGCGGGACGAACGCGGTGGGCACCATGTAAGCGGGCAATTCGGTGCTCAGCGCGGCGCGCACGTCCTCGACGTCGATCTCGTGGCGACTCGCCGGGACGAGATAGGCGACGAGCTGATCGCCCGACCGCTCGTCCGAGCGGACCAGCACCACCGCCTGCGCGACCGCGTCCAGCGCCAGCAGCGCCGCCTCGATCTCGGCGGGCTCGATGCGCAGACCGCGCAGCTTCACCTGGAAGTCCGTGCGCCCCAGATACCGCAGCTCACCGTCGGGCCGCCAGGCCACGAGGTCGCCCGTGCGGTACATGCGCGCCCCGGCGGGCCCGAACGGGCCGGCGACGAAGCGGTCCGCGGTCAGCTCGGGGCGAGCGACATACCCCTGGGCCAGCTGCGCGCCCGCCAGGTACAGCTCGCCCGGTACTCCCACGGGCACCGGCCGCATCCGGGCGTCCAGCACCAGCAGGCGGGTGTTGGCCACCGGCCTGCCGATCGGCACGGACTCCACGTCCGCATCGGTCACCTCGTGATAGGTGACATCGACAGCGGCCTCGGTAGGGCCGTACAGGTTGTGCACCCGCGCTCCGATCACCTCTCGCGCCCGCTGCGCGGTAACCGCGGGCAATGCCTCGCCCGATGCGAAGACGTTGCGCAGCGTAATGCACTCCCCCGTGTGTGCCTCGGCCAAGAAAACACCCAGCATGGCGGGTACGAAGTGCACCGTGGTGACACGTTGCCCCGCGATCAGCCGGGCCAGATACCGGGGGTCGCGATGTCCATCTGGACGTGCGACCACCAAGCGCGCGCCGAATGCCAACGGCCAGAAAAGCTCCCAGACGGAAACGTCGAAGGTGGCCGGGGTCTTCTGCAGCACCACGTCGTCCGTGGCCAGCGGATACGCCGACTGCATACAGGTGAGCCGATTCACAATCGCCGCATGGGTGACCGCGACTCCCTTCGGACGGCCGGTCGACCCCGAGGTGAAGATCACATACGCGGTGTGGCCGGGGGCAGGCGAACCGAGCCGGTCCAGGGCGGTCAACGGAGTGGCGGCGTAGCCGGCCAAGTCGAGCCGGTCGACGCGAACCTGCCGCGCCGCGCCCGCGTCCAGATCCGCACCCGAGGTGAGCACGCACACCGGCCGGACCGTCGACAAGACGTACTCCAGCCGCTCGGCCGGATGGTCGGGGTCGAGCGGGACGTACGCGCCGCCCGCGAGGGTGACCGCGTAGATGCCGACCACCAGCTCCAGCGACCGCCGCATGCCGAGCGCGACCGGCGCGTCCGGGCCGACGCCCTGCCCGCACAGCCAGCGCGCCAGCCGCCGCGCCCGTCCGGCGAATTCGGCATAGGACAAAGTGCGTCCCTCGACGGTGACCGCGGGCGCGTCCGGGGTCTTGGCCACCTGCGCCTCGAACAGCGAGATCAGCGTGGCCGCCGGGTCGATGGGGACGGCGGTGTCGTTCCACCGGTCGAGCACCAGCGCTCGCTCCGCGTCGTCCAGGAGCTCGAGGTCGCCGACCCGCGCCGACGGATCGGACACCACGGCCCGCAGCACGCGCACGAACCGAGCGCCGAACGTCTCGACGGTGGCCCGGTCGAACAGGTCGGTGGCGTAGCGCAGCACGCCGCGCAGCGCGTAATCGGTCTCCGCGCGATACTCGGTCAGCTCCACGGCCAGGTCGAACTGGGCGACGCGGTTGTCCAGCGGGTAGACCGACACGGTGAGGCCGGGCAGGCGCAGCACGGTGTCGTCGTGCTGCTCGAAGGTGAGCAGCGTCTGCACGATGGGCGAATGCGCCTGCGAGCGGACGGGGTTCAGCTCCTCGACCAAAAGCTCGAACGGCAGGTCGGCGTGGGAGAAGGCGCGCACGTCGACCTCGCGCACGCGGCCGAGCAGTCCGGCGAAGGACGCCTCCGGCGCGATCGGCGTGCGCAGCACGAGGGTGTTGACGAACATGCCGACCACGTCGTCCAGCGCTTGCTCGCCGCGGCCCGCGACCGGCGTGCCGATGGCGACGTCGTCCACTCCGGTGAGCCGGGCCAGCAGCGCGGCGTAAGCGGCATGCAGCACCATGAACATCGAGACGCCGCGCCGCCGAGCGAGATCGGCGATGGCGCCGGTGAGGTCGGCGGGAACCGCGAATTCGACGGTGGCTCCGCGTCCGGAGGCCACCGCGGGGCGGGAACGGTCGGCGGGCAGCTCCAGCACCGGCGCGAGTCCGTCGAGTTCGGCGCGCCAGTAGGCGATCTGGCGCGACAGCGGCGAGTCCGGATCGTTCGCGGAACCCAGCGTCGCGCGCTGCCAGAGGGTGAAGTCCGCGTACTGCACCGGCAGCGGCCGCCACGACGGCGCCTGCCCGGCGGCGCGCGCGGTGTAGGCCGTCATCAGGTCGCGGGCCAGCGGCGCGGTGGAGACGCCGTCGGCGGCGATGTGGTGGATCACCACGGCGAGCACGTGGTCCTCCGGCGCGACGCGGAACAGACTCGCCCGCAACGGAATATCGGTGCGCAGATCGAAGCTGCCCGCGACCGCCGCCAGCACCGCGGCACGCAGTTCCGGCTCGGGCACGTCGATCGGAGCCAGGGGCGGTTCCGGCACGTCGGTCTCGGCCAGCACCACCTGGGTGGGGCCTTCGGCATCCGCAGGGAAGACGGTGCGCAGCGATTCGTGCCGATGGATCACGTCGCGCACGGCCGCCCGCAACGCCGCCGCGTCCAGTGCGCCGGTGAGCCGGATGGTGATCGGGATGTGGTACACCGGCGAGTCCGGATCCAGCCGGTGCAGCAGCCACATCCGGGTCTGCGCCGGCGACAACGGGATTCGCGCCGGACGCGGCGCCGGGGCGAGCGCGGGCCGAGCGACGTCGGGCGGCTCCGCCCCCGCGATGCGCAGGGCGAGCCCGGCCACGGTCGGCGCCTCGAACACCTCACGCACGGTCAGCGCGCAGCCGAAGGCGGCGTCGACCCGGGCGACCAGCCGCATGGCCAGCAGCGAATTGCCGCCGCGGGCGAAGAAGTCGTCGTCCGCACCGATCCGCGCCGCGCCGGTCAAGTCGGCGATCAACGTGGCGAGCACCGCCTCGGTCCCCTCCCGCGGCGCGCGGAATTCCGCGGCCGCGCCGGGGAGCGCGACGGCGGGCAGCGCCGCGCGATCGAGCTTGCCCACGGTGGTCAGCGGCATCTCGTCGAGCACGACGACGTGGGCGGGCACCATGTAGGCGGGCAACTGGGCACGCGCCGCGCTGAGCACTGCCGAAGGCGTCAGGCCCGCTCCGGTGACGTAGCCGACCAGGCATTCTCCTCCCGCGTGGTCGCGGGCCACCAGCACGGCCGCGCTGGTCACGCCCGGCGCGGCGGCGAGGACGGCCTCGATCTCGCCCAGCTCGATCCGCTGGCCACGCAGTTCGACCTGGGAATCGTTGCGGCCCAGATACACCAGATTGCCGTCGCGATTCCAGCGCACCAGATCACCGGTCCGGTACATGGAGCGGCCGGGCACGCCGAAGGGGTCGGCGACGAACCGCTCGGCGGTCAGCGCGGGACGGGCGTGATAGCCGCGCGCCAGCTGATCGCCCGCGAGATACAGCTCGCCCGTAACGCCGATCGGCACCGGGCGCAGCCGGGGGTCAAGCACATAGGCCCTGGTGTTCCAGCACGGGCGGCCGATGGCCACGTCCCGCCCGGGTGCGGCGTCGCCGTCGGTGAATTCGTGATAGACCGCCGAGATCGCCGCCTCGGTCGGGCCGTAGGCGTTGTGCACCGCGCCGTCGACGCTGCCGCGCAGCGCGGCGAGCAGGTCGGGCGTGATCGCCTCGCCGCCGCAGTGCAGGTGCCGGAACGAGCGCAGCGCGTCGCCCATGCCCTCGCCGATCAGCGCCGCCGGCACCGAGGGCACGTACTCGGCGATGGTGATCCGGTGCTCGCGCAGCAGACCCGCGAAATAGGCCAGGTCCAGATGCCCGCCGGGACGGGCGATCACCAGCGGCGCGCCGACGGCGATCGGCAGGAAGCACTCCCACACCGACACGTCGAAGGTCAGCGGCGCGCGTTGCAGGATGCGGTCGGACGCGGTGACCTCGTAGCGGGACTCCAGCCACCGCAACTGGTTCATGATCGCGCGGTGGCTGACGGCCACGCCCTTCGGACGTCCGGTGGAGCCGGAGGTGAACAGCACGTAGGCGGTGTTGTCCGGCCGCAGCGCGGCGCGGCGCTCGGCATCGGTGACCGGTCCGTCGGCGATGCCGTCGAGATCGAGCTCGGCGAGGTCGAGCACCGGCACACCGGGCGGGACGGGCGGCGTCGCTCCGCCCGCGGTCAGCATCAGCCGTGGCGCGGCATCGGCGAGGACCTGGGCCAGGCGCTCGGCCGGGTGCGCCGGATCGATCGGCAGATACGCCGCGCCCGCACGCACGATCGCGTACATCGCCACGAGCATGTCGATCGAGCGTGCCGCCGCCAGCCCGACGATGTCCTCCGGGCCCGCACCCGCGTCGATCAGCCTGCGAGCCAGCCGGTTCACCCGGGAGGCGAACTCGGCGTAGGTCACCGCCGTGTCCTCGTAACGCACGCCGACGCGGTCCGGGCTCGCCGCGACGCGGGCGGTGAGCAGGTCGTCCAGCGTCTCGGCCGGCAGCGCGTGCGCGGTGGCGTTGCGGTCCGACAGCAGCAGGCCGCGTTCGGTCACCGACATCAGTTCGACCGCGCCCACCTCGGTGCGGGCGTCGCGCACCATGGCGCGCAGCACGCGTTCGAAGGCGGCGAGGAACCCGGACACGGTCGGCTCGTCGAACAGATCGAGGGCGTAATGCAGGTGCACGTCGATGCCGTCCGGCGCGCCGTCGGTGGTGTAGCGGTCGGTCAGCGTCCAGTCCAGGTCGAGCTGGATCGGCGCCGCGCCGACCTCGAGCGCGGCGATGGCCAGCCGATGCAGCCGGAATTCCGGCGCGGCCTGATTCTGCAAAGTCAGCGCGACCTGGTACAGCGGGGCGTGCGCCTGCGAGCGGACCGGGTTCAGCACCTCGACCAATTGCTCGAACGGCACCGCGGCGTGATCGAAGGCGGCCAGGTCCGCGTCCCGCACGGAGGTCAGCAGTTCGGCCAGGGTCGCGTCCGGGCGAACCTCGGTGCGCAGCACCAACGTGTTGACGAACATGCCGACCAATTCGTCCAGCGCTTCCTCGCCGCGACCGGCGACCGGTGCGCCGAGCACCACGTCCCGGTCCGCGCCGTAGCGGCTCAGGAGCACGGCGAGTGCGGTGTGCAGCACCATGAACGGCGTCGCCCGGTGCGCGGCGGCGAGCTCGCGGATCTGCTCGTGCAGGTCGGCGTCCAACCGGCCGGTCAGCGCGGCGCCGCGGTTGGTGGCGACCGCGGGCCGGGGCCGGTCGGACGGGAGCGTCAGCACCTGGGGCAACCCGGCCAGCCGATCGGTCCAGTAGGCCAGCTGCCGCGACAGCACCGAAGCCGGGTCATCGGCGGAGCCGAGCGCGGCGCGCTGCCAGATGGCGAAGTCGGCGTACTGCACCGGCAGCGATCCCGGCGCGGGCGCCATGCCCGCGCACCGCGCGACGTACGCGTTGGCCAGGTCCCGGGTCAGCGGTGCGAAAGACCAGCCGTCGGCGGCGATGTGGTGCACGACGAACAACAGGATGTGTTCCCGCGGCCCGCCCGGCCGCTCGTCGTCCTCGACGCGCAGCAAGCGGACGCGCAGCGGCACCTCGGCGGTCACGTCGAATCCGGCGCGCGCCGCGGCGGCGACCAGTTCGGGCACTTGCGTCACGGGCACCGGCCGTGCCACCAGCTCGACCAGTTTCGTCCCGGCGGGCAGCACCAGCTGGGTCGCTTCGCCGTCGTGCTCGGGGTAGATCGTGCGCAGCGTTTGGTGCCGGGCGATCACGTCGGCGATCGCCGCCTCCAGGGCGGGCACGTTCAGCGCGCCGGTGAGGCGCAGCGCGAACGAGATGTTGTACGCGCCGCTGGCGGTGTCGAAACGGTTCAGGAACCACATGCGCTGCTGGGCGATCGACAGCGGGATCGGCTCGCCGCGCTCCTGCGGCGTGAGCGGCGGCAACGCGACGGGTCCGGTCGCGGCCGGGCCGTCGACGGTGAGCCGCCGCGCCAGTCCGCGCACCGTGGGCGCGTCGAAGATCGTGCGCACCGCCACCTCGGCGCCGGTGGCTTTGCCCAGCCGCGCGGCGAGCTGGGTGGCGCTGAGCGAGTTGCCGCCGAGGGCGAAGAAATCGTCCTCGGCGCCGACCTCGGTCACCCCTAGCAAGGCCGTGAACGTCTCGGCGACCAGCTTCTCCGCCTCCCCCTGGGGAGCCTCGAACACCGCCGGAGCGATCGCGGGCGCGGGCAGCGCCGATCGGTCCAGCTTCCCGGACGCGTTCACCGGGAACCGGTCCAGCACCACGAACGCCTGCGGCACCATGTAGCCGGGCAGCCGCTCGGCCACCGCGTCGCGTACCGCGGCGATCTCCACCGGCGCGTCCGCCACCAGGTAGGCGACCAGGTGCTCCCCCGCGCCGCGATCGTCGCGGACCACGACGGCGGCCTGGGCGACCGCGGGCGTCGCGAGCAGCACCGACTCGATCTCGCCGAGTTCGATGCGCAACCCGCGGAGTTTGACCTGGAAGTCGGTGCGGCCCAAGTATTCCAGCTCGCCCGTGCGGGTCCACCGCACCAGGTCGCCGGTGCGGTACATTCGTTCGCCGGGCGGGCCGAAGGGGTCGGCGACGAACCGGTCTGCGGTGAGGTCGGGGCGGCCCAGATAGCCGCGCGCCAGTTGCGCGCCCGCGAGATACAGCTCGCCCGGCACACCCTCCGGCACCGGCCGCAGCCGCGCGTCGAGCACGTAGGTCCGGGTGTTCCAGATCGGCTTGCCCATGGGCACGGTCTCGAAGTCGGTGTCGCACACCGTATGGAAGGTCACTTCCACGGCGGCCTCGGTGGGCCCGTAGCCGTTGTGCACGCGCGCCCCGGTGAGTTCGCGCATCCGCTGGGCGACGCCGACGGGCAGCGCCTCACCGGAGCAGAAGACTTCCCGCAGTGCGGGCACGTCGTACTCGCCCGCGAGGAAGACGGCCAGCATGGACGGCACGAAGTGCGCCGCGGTGACGCCTTCGGCGCGGATCAGGCGGGCCAGGTACGCCGGATCCCGATGACCGTCCGGCCGCGCCAGCACCATGCGCGCGCCGACCTGCAACGGCCAGAAGAACTCCGGCACCGACACGTCGAAAGTGGCGGGCGTCTTCTGCAACAGCACATCCCCCGGCCCGAGCGCGACGTGCGCGGACTGCATCCAGCGCAGCCGGTTGACGATGCCGCGGTGACTCATCGCCACGCCTTTGGGCGCGCCGGTGGAGCCGGAGGTGAACAGCACGTAGGCGGTGTTCGCCGGGCGCAGCGGCGCGCGCCGGTCGGCGTCGGTGAGCGGGGTGTCCGGGTAGCCGGACAGGTCCAGCCGATCGATCCGCGTCTCGGGCAGACCGCAGTGCAGGTCCGCGCCCGCGGTCAGCACGCATACCGGCGCTGCCGTGGCGAGGATGTGGGCGGTGCGCTCGGCCGGGTGGTCCGGATCGATCGGCAGGTAGCCGCCGCCCGCGGCGACGACCGCGTACATGCCCACCACCAGATCGACGGACCGGCGCATGCCCAGCGCCACCAGCGTTTCCGGGCCGACGCCACGACTGACGAGCCACCGTGCCAGCCGGTTGACCCGGCCGGCGAGTTCGGCATAGCTCAGCGTCGCGGACGGAGTGCCGGGCGACGGTCGGGCCGGGGCCGTCGAGAGACTATCGGGTGCCGTGGCGAGGCGCGCCGCAAGCTGGTCGGCCGCGGCCTGCGGCGGTCTCGTCGCCTCGAAGGTGACCGCGGGCGCGTCCGGCGTGCGTTCGACTTGCGCGGCGAACAACGAAGCGAGCGTGTCCGATTCGGCGACCGGGTGCGCGGTGGCGTTCCATTCCCCCAGCATCCGCCCGCGTTCGGCGTCGGACAGCAGCTCGATGTCACCGATCCGCGTCCCGGGATCCACCGCCGCGGCGACGAGCATCCGCCGGAAGCGGTCGGCGTACGACTCGGCCGTCGCGGGGTCGAACAGATCGGTGGCGTAGCGCAAGGTGGCCGACAGTCCCGCCGATCCCGGCCGCTCCGCCACCACCAGGTGCAGATCGAATTTCGCCCCGTCATCGGGGATTTCGACCGGACGCACCGACAACCACGGCACCTCCACGGCCTTCCCGTCCAAGGCGGGCGTCGCGGTCTCGAAGCTGAACATCACCTGGAACAGCGGGTGCGCACCGGCGGAGCGATCCACCGCCATGGCGTCCACCAGCCGCTCGAACGGCAGATCGGCGTTCGCGAACGCGGCCAGGTCGGCGTCGCGCACCTCGCTCAGCAGAGTGGCGAACGAGGCGTCGGCGGCGACTCGCGTGCGTAGGGCGAGGGTGTTGACGAACATGCCGACGAGGGGGTCGAGCGCCCGTTCGCCGCGTCCGCCGACCGGCGAGCCGATCACGATGTCGGCGCTGCCGCTCATCCTGGCCAAGGTGGCGGCGAAGGCCGCGTGCAGCGTCATGAACAGCGTCGCGCCGGTGCGCCGGGCCAGCGCGCGCAGGCCCGCGGACACCTCGGGCTCGATCACGAAGTCGACGGCGGCTCCTTCGTGCGACGCGACGGCGGGGCGCGGCCGATCGGCCGGGAGCGGCAGCTGCGCGGGGGCGCCGTCCAGTACGGCGCGCCAGAAGCGCAGTTGCCGGTAGGCGAGGTCACCCGGGACGTCCTCCGCGCCGAGCAGCTCCCGGTGCCACAGGCTGTAGTCGGCGTACTGCACCGGCAGCGGCTCCCAGTCCGGCCGTCGGCCGGTCAGGCGGGCGAGGTAGGCGCGGACCAGATCGGTGACCAGCGGCGCCATCGAGAGAGCGTCGGCGGCGATGTGGTGCACGACGAAGACCAGCACGTATTCGTCGCCGGTGACGCCGCGCGCCTCGTCCACCCGGTCGACCGACAGCAAAGCGACCCGGCACGGCAACTCGTCGGTCACGTCGAATCCGGCGCGGACGATCCCGGCCACGGCGTCCCGCACCGCGCGTCGGTCGATCGGTACCGGATGCAGGCTCAGCCCGATGTCGGCGGCGGCGAGCACGGATTGGCAAGGGCCGCTGTCGGTGTCGGGATATGTGGTGCGCAGTGTCTCGTGCCGGGCCAGCACGTCGAGCACTGCGCGCTCCAAGGCGGTCACGTCGAGGCGGCCGGTCAGCCACAGCACGATCGGCAGGTTGTAGACGCTGTCGGCGCCGTCCTGGGTCTCGACGCGATTGAGGAACCACAGCCGCTGCTGCGCGGGCGAGAGCGGCACCCGCGCGGGCCGCTTCCGGCGGACCAGCGGGAGCCGCTCGGCCCCCGCCGCGCCGAGCCCCTCGACCGCGGCGGCGAAGCCCTCCACCGTGGGTGCGTCGAACAGCGCGCGCACCGGCACGCGCACCCCCGCGGCCTCGCCCGTGCGGGCGGTGACCTGGGTGGCGTCGAGGGAACTGCCGCCGAGGGCGAAGAAGTCGTCGTCCAGCCCGACCCGCTCGGCCCGCAGCACCTCCGCGAAGACCGCCGCGACCAGCCGTTGCGCGGCGCGCACGGGCGGACGGAAGCGCTCGGCCGCGAGCTCGGGGACCGGCAGGGCCGCGCGGTCCAGCTTGCCGCTGGTGTTCCGGGGGAATTCGGGCAGCTCCACTACCGCCGTGGGCACCATGTAAGCGGGAAGGCGCTGCGCCACGTACGCTTTCACCGAGCCGGGATCGATAGTCGAGCCGGGCGCGGCGATCACGTAGCCCTCCAGGAACTCCCCCGCCGGTCCGGAGACCAGCCGCGCCGCGGCCTGGCCCACCTCGGGCGCCGCCAGCAGTGCCGCCTCGATCTCGGCGAGCTCGATGCGCTGACCGCGGAACTTCACCTGGAAATCGGTGCGGCCCAGGTAGACCAGTTCGCCGTCGCGGCTCCACCGCACCAGGTCACCGGTGCGGTACATGCGAGCGCCCGGCGCGCCGAACGGGTTGGCGACAAAACGGTCGGCCGTCAGGTCGACGCGACCGTGATAGCCGCGCGCCAGCTGCGCGCCCGCCAGGTACAGCTCGCCGGGCACGCCGATCGGCGCGGGCCGCAACCGGCCGTCCAGCACGTAGACCTGCGCATTCCACTCCGGCTCGCCGATCGGGACGTACGGTGCGTCCACCTCGGTGACCGCACGGTTGGTGATGGACACCGCCGCCTCGGTCGGGCCGTAGAGGTTGTGCAGGCCCGCGTCGCACACCTGCCGGAACGCGGCGACCGTCGCCGGCGGCAGCGGCTCGCCGATGACGAAAACCTCGCGCAGCGAGTCGAGTTCGCCCGGTTGCGCGTGCGCGGCGAACGCCGCGAGCATCGACGGCACGAAGTCGGTGAGCGTCACGCCCTCGCGGGCGATTGTTTCGGCGAGGTAGCGCGGATCGCGATGCCCGTCCGGCGCCGCCAGCACCAGGGTGGCGCCCGCCCGCAGCGGCAGGAAGTAGCCCCACAGCGAGACGTCGAAGGTGCTCGCGGTCTTCTGCAGATACACGTCGCCGGGGCGCGGACGGTATTCCGCGTGCATCCAGGCCAGCTGGTTGGCGATGGCCTGGTGGCTCACCGCCACGCCCTTCGGCTTGCCGGTGGACCCGGAGGTGAAGATCACGTAGGCGGGATGCGATGGGTGCAGCGCGCCGTGGCGCTCGCGGTCGCCGATCTTGCCCGAGGGATACGCGGACAGATCGAGTTCGTCCAGGTGGTAGACCGGCGCGGATGCGTTGCCCGCAGCGAATTCGGCCGCCCTGCTGGTCAGGATCGCGTGCGGTCGCGCGGTGTCGAGAACGTGACCCGTGCGTTCGGCCGGATGCTCCGGATCCACCGGAACGTACGCGCCACCCGCCCGCGCCACCGCGTACATGGCCACGACCAGCTCGACCGAACGCGGCAAGGCCAGCACGACCAGCGCTTCCGGGCCGACCCCGATCCCGATCAGCATCCTGGCCAGCCGGTCGGCCCGGTCGGACAGTTCGGCGTAGCTCGACCGCTCGGTGCCGGCGATGAGCGCCACGGCATCCGGGGTGCGGCGTACCTGCGCGTCGAATCCCTCGTGCAGGAAGCGGTCCGGCACTCGGTGCCCGCTGGCGTTCCAGCTCGCGGTGAGGTAGTCCAGTTCCCCCGCGTCGAGCAGCGGAAGGTCCCCGACCGGCACGTCCGGGTCGTCCACCGCCGCACGCAGCAGCCGGACGAACTTCGCCGCGAATTCGCGCACCGTCGACGCGTCGAACAGGTCGGTGGCGTAGGTGAATTCGGCGCGATAGCCGTCGGCGGCGTCGGAGACCGTGAGCTGGAGATCGAACTTCGCGAAGCCGGGATCGACATCGACCGGCTCGGTGTCCAGACCGGGCATGGCCGGCGCGATCGGTCCGATGTTCTGCATGAACAGCGCGACCTGGAACAGCGGATGCCGAGCGGCCGACCGGGCCGGGTTCAGCGCCTCCACCAGTTGCTCGAACGGGAGGTCGGCGTGCGCGAACGCGCGCAGGTCGCGGTCGGCGGCATGCGCGACCAGGTCGGCGAAGCCGCGCGCGGCGTCCACTTCGGTGCGCAGCACGAGCGTGTTGACGAACATGCCGACCAGATCGTCCAGGGCGGCCTCGCCGCGGCCCGCGATCGGCGTGCCGATCGCGATGTCGACGGTCCCCGACAACCGCGCCAGCAGGGCCGCCAGGGCCGCGTGCAGCACCATGAACGGCGTGGCGCGAACGCGCGCCGCGAACGCCGCCACGTCGGCGCGCAGGGCGGGGTCGAGGGCGAACTCGTGGGTGGCGCCCCGGAACGAGGCCGCGGCCGGACGGGGTCGATCGGCGGGCAGATCCAGTTGCGCGGGCAATTCGGCCAATTCGTTTCGCCAGAAGGCGAGTTGGCGCGCGGCCAGGGAATCGGCGTCGGTCTCCACGCCGAGCACCCGCTGCTGCCACAGCGCGTAGTCCGCGTACTGCACCGGCAGGGGGGCCCATTCCGGGGCCCGGCCCTCGCGGCGCGCGGCGTAGGCGGTGGCCAAGTCGCGCATCAGCGGACCGAGCGAGAAACCGTCGGCCGCGATGTGGTGGACGACGAGCACCAGCGTGTGGTCCTCGGGCCCGCAGCGCAGCAGGCGCACCCGAACCGGGATCTCCTCGGCGACGTCGAAACCCTGGCTCGCCGCCCTACGGATCGCCGCGCCCAGCCGGTCTTCCGGCACATCGACGGGCGTCAGGTCGAACACCGCGTGCACCCGCCGCACCGATTGCGCGGGTCCGGCGGCCGTCTGGGGGTACACGGTGCGCAGCACTTCGTGCCTGGCCACCAGATCGGTGATCGCCGCCGACAGCGCGGCCACCTCCAGCGGGCCGCGCAGGCGCAGCGCCACCGGAATGTTGTCCACAGCGGCCGCGCCGAGGTCGCGGGCCTGCTCGGCGTCGGCGTCGAACCGATTGAGGAACCACATGCGCCGCTGCGCGGGTGAGAGCGGCACGTGGTCCGGGCGTGGACCGGCCACCAGCTGCGGGCGCGGCGCGACCGGGCGCGCCGGCGCGGCCACCGCGGCCACGGTCGGGCGGTCGAAGAAGTCGCGCACGTCCACGGTCGCGCCGAGGGCGGCGGCTATCCGGGCGAGAGCACGGGTGGCGAGCAGCGAATTGCCGCCGAGCGCGAAGAAATCGTCATCGGCGCCCACGCGCGCCACGCCGAGCAGCTCGGCGAAAACAGCGGCCACCGCCGTTTCCGCCTCGGTTTCCGGCGCGCGAAACACTGGTGCGCCGGAGCCGAATTCGGGTTCCGGCAGCGCCCGGCGATCCAGCTTGCCGTTGGCGTTCAGCGGCAGCGCGTCCAGCGGGACGAGCAGCGCGGGGACCATGTACTCGGGCAGCTCGCGCCGGAGGCGGTCGAGCACCTCGGCGACATTTATCGAGTCGCCGACGACGTAGCCCACCAGGTGATCGCCGTTCGCCCGCCGGTGCAGCGCCGCCGCCGCCCGGGTCACCCGCGGGTGCCGCAGCAGTGCGGTCTCGACCTCACCGAGTTCGATCCGCAGGCCGCGCAGTTTCACCTGGAAGTCGGTGCGGCCCAGGTATTCCAGTTCGTCCGGTCCGCCCTCCACCCCAGGGGTCCAGCGCACCAGGTCACCGGTGCGATACATCCGTTCCCCCGCCGGGCCTTCCGGATCGGCCACGAACCGCTCGGCGGTCAGGCCGGGCCGTGCGACATAGCCGCGGGCCAACTGCACGCCCGCCAGGTACAACTCGCCGACCACCCCGCGCGCGACCGGGCGCAAACTGTCGTCCAGTACCAGCAGCTCGGTGTCGTCGGCGGCCACGCCGATCGGGACCGCGGCCACGTCCGCGCCGGTCACCTCGTGCGCGGTCACGTCGACCGCGGCCTCGGTGGGCCCGTACAGGTTGTGCAACGTCGCGCCGCAGATGTCGCGGAAGGCCGCGGCGGTGGCGGCGGGCAGCGCCTCGCCCGAGGCGAAGACCAACCGCAGCGAATCCACCGCGGCCGCCCGCGGCTCGGCGACGAAGACGGCGAGCATGGACGGCACGAAATGCGCCACCGTGACGCCGCGCTCCCCGATCAGCCGCGCCAAGTACGCCGGGTCCCGATGACCGTCCGGCTCCGCGACGACCAGGCGCGCGCCGACCTGCAACGGCCAGAAGAACTCCCACACCGACACGTCGAAGGTGAACGGCGTCTTCTGCACCACCGCGTCGTCGGCGCGCAGCCGGTACATCCGCTGCCGCCAGCGCAGGTTCGCCACGATCGCGCGATGCGACACGGCGACGCCCTTCGGCCGGCCGGTGGAGCCGGAGGTGAAGATCACGTAGGCGGTGTGATCGGCCGAGCGGGCGACCGTGGGCGCGTCCGCGGTGGGCGGGCTCGCGAATTCGTCGATCCGCAGCGTGGCGACCGCAGGCCCGAAGCCGGGCTCGTCGGACGTGGTGGTCAGCACGACCACCGGCGCGGCGACCGCGAGCACATAAGCGATGCGGTCGGCCGGATGGTCCGGATCGATCGGCAGGTACGCGCCGCCCGCCTTGAGGATCGCGTACATGCCGACCACCAGGTCGATCGAGCGGCGGACGGCCAGACCCACCGGCCTGTCCGGCCGGACGCCGAGTCCGACCAGGTGGTGGGCCAGCGCGTTGACGCGGCCGTCGAATTCGGCGTAGGTCAGGGTGGCCCCCGCGTAGTCGAGCGCGATCGCGTCCGGGGTGCGCCGCACCTGCTCCTCGAACACGCTCACCAGCGTCTCCACCGGCACGGCGGCGACGGGGGCGGCCGGCGCGGCCGCGAGCGCATCGTCGAGCAGCGCGTCCAGCACCGCGCCGAGCGCGCCGTCACCGGAGTCGAGCAGCGCGGGCAGCCGCCCGGACACCACCACCGGGACCAGCGCGTCCGCGCCCATGACGGCGGACAGAGCCGCGATGTCCGCGGCCAGTTCCGCGTAGGTGACGGTCTGCTCCCCGTGGCGCAGCGCCACCCGCTGCGGCTCCCGTCCGGCGACGGTCGCGACGAGGCCGGGCAGGTCGTCGATGCCGTAGCCGCGGCGCACGGCGTCTGCGTGGGTCATCAGCGGTTTCCTTCCGAATCGAGGGCCGCCGCCGGGTCGGCGAGCACCGCCTCCGCGGCGGCGGGCAAGGTCCGCAGCAAGGCCGCGAGGCCGTTGCCGCCGAGCACCGCGACCGCGCCCGGCGTGCGTCGCATCTGTGCCTCGACGGCGGTGAGCAGCGTCTCCGCCGGGTCCTGGACGCCGACGGGAGCCTGCCCTGCCGTAAGAGCGCGCGCTCGCCCGTCGTGGTCGAGCAGGGGCAGATCGCGCACCGCGATCCCGGGATCGGCGGTGATGGCGTCCAGGAAGCCGATCAGCGCACCGGCGTAGCCCGCGACGGTGGCCGAGTCGAACAGATCCGTGGCGTAAGTGAATTCGGCGGGAACCCCCGCCGGTGCCGAACCTTCCCCGAGTCCGGCGCCGGCGGAGTTCTCGGTGACCGTGAGCTGGAGATCGAGCTTGGTCACTCCGGTCTCCAGGGTACTGGTGGCGACCGACAGTTCGGGCAGTTCGACGGCGATTGCCTCGGCGTTGTCGAAGGCGAGCAGCACTTGGAACAACGGATGGCGGGCCTGCGAGCGCGGCGGATCCAGCGCCGCGACCACCTGCTCGAACGGCAGCGCGGCGTGGCCGAAGGCGGCGAGATCCCGCTCGCGCACGTGGGCGAGCAGCTCGGTGAACGGCGCGGCGGCGTCCACCCGGGTGCGCAGGGCCAGGGTGTTGACGAACATGCCGATGAGTTCGTCGAGCGCGCGGTCGCCCCGGCCCGCGACCGGGGTACCGATCACGATGTCCGCGCTGCCGGACAGGCGCGACAACAGCGCGGCCAGTGCGGCGTGCGTCAGCATGAAGATCGAAACGCCCTGTGCACGGGCGAGTTGGCCCATGCGCGAGATCACTTCGCCGGGCAGCTCGAAGCCGAATGTCGCGCCCCGGCCGGAGGCGACCGCCGGGCGGGGCCGGTCGGCGGGCAGGTCGAGCTGGTCGGGCGCGCCCGCCAGCGCTCCGGTCCAGAACGACAGTTGGGCGGCGGCGAACGGATCGCTCGCGGAGCCGAGCAGTTCGAGCTGCCAGAGGCTGTAGTCGGCGTACTGGACCGGCAGCGGGGCCCACGCGGGCGCGACACCGCCGCGACGCGCCCCGTAGGCGGTCATCACGTCGCGGGCGAGCACCCGCAGCGACAACCCGTCGGCGGCGATGTGGTGCAGGACGAGAGCCAAGGCGTGGCTGCCGTCGTCCACCGCGAAGATCCGGGCCCGGATCGGGATCTCGCGCTCCAGGTCGAAGCCGCGCGCGGCGAACGCGCGCAGACACGCGCCGAGCTCGTCGGCGGCGATCGCCTCCGGTGCGCCTGCCACCTCGGCCACCGACAGCACGACCTGCTGTGCGGCCGGGCCGCCGCGGTCGCCGGGCGGCAGCGCGGGGAAGATCGTGCGCAGCACCTCGTGCCGGATGACCACGTCCGCGAGCGCCTGACGCAGGGCCGTCGCGTCCACCACGCCGCGCAGCCGCACCACGAACGGCATGTTGTAGTTCGCGCCGGAGCGCTCGAACCGGTTGAGGAACCAGATGCGCTGCTGCGCCGGGGAAAGCGGAACCAGCGGCGGCCGTGGCCGTGCCCGCAGCTGCGCGACCAAGGACGCGCCGCCGGATCCACCGGCCCGCTCGACGACTCCGGCGAGTTCGGCCACCGTGCAGGCGGCGAACACGTCGCGGACCCCGAGCGGGCAGTTCAGGTCGGCGGACAGCCGGGCGGCGACCTGCGTGGCCACCAGACTGTTTCCGCCGAGTGCGAAGAAGTCGTCGTTACGACCGACCTGCTCGTTACCGAGCACTTCGCCGAACACCCGCGCGACCGCCCGCTCCACCGCGTCCACCCGGGCCAGCACGGCCTCGATCTCGCCGAGTTCGATGCGCAGGCCACGCAGCTCGCCCTGGAAATCGGTGCGTCCGAGGTACTCCAGTTCGCCGTGTGTGGTCCAGCGCACGAGGTCACCGGTGCGATACATCCGGTCTCCCGCCCGTGCGGGCCCGTTCGGTCCGCCGAACGGGTCGGCCACGAAACGCGCCGCGGTCAGGTCCGGGCGCGCGACATAGCCCCGGGCGAGCTGTACCCCCGACAGATACAGCTCACCCGGCGCCCCGACCGGCACCGGCCGCAGCCGCGAATCGAGGACGTAGAGCCGGGTGTTGAACACCGGCGCGCCGATCGGCACCGAGAGGGTATCGGTGTCGGTGACTTCGTGAAAGGTGACGTCGACCGCTGCTTCCGTCGGACCATACAGATTGTGCAGGCGAACGCCGGTCAGGACGCGCAGCCGCTGGGCGAGCGCGGCGGGCAGCGCCTCCCCGGAGGCGAACACCGTGCGCAGCGGCGTACGGAGCACGGCGTCCTGATCGGCGAGGAACGACTCGAGCATCGACGGCACGAAGTGCGCTGTGGTGACTCGGTATTCGTCGATGACGCGGCGCAGATAAGCGGGATCGCGGTGCCCGTCCGGCTGGGCGAGCACCAGCGTCGCGCCGATCTGCGGCGGCCAGAAGAATGCCCACACCGACACGTCGAACGTGGCCGGGGTCTTCTGCAGCACAACGTCTTCCGTGGATAGTCGAAAGGTCTGCTGCATCCACACCAGCCGGTTCACGATGGCGCGGTGGGTGATCGCGACGCCCTTGGGCAGACCGGTCGATCCGGAGGTGAAGATCACATACGCAGGATGCTCCGGCCGCAGGGCCGCGACGCGTTCCCGGTCCCAGATCGGCCCCGCTGCGACCGTCCCGTCGGCCTGGTCCACCCGCACCGCGGGCAGACCCGACAGCTCCTGCGGCTGGTCGGGCCCAACGGTCAGCACGCAGGCCGGGCGGGCCGTGGCCAGGATGTGCGCGGTGCGCTCCGGCGGATGGTCCGGATCCAGCGGCAGGTAGGCGCCGCCCGCCGCGAGCACCGCGTACATGGCGATCACCAATTCCGGCGACCGCGGCAGGCGCAGCGCGACCAGTGTCTCGGGTCCGACGCCGAGCGCGATCAGCCGCCGGGCGAGCCGGTTGCTGCGCGCGGCGAGTTCACCGTAGGTCAGGTCCGGCGCGCTCGCGTCGGCGCGCATCCAGGCGTGCGCGGCCGCCACCGGGTCCCCCTGGTCGCGCAGGTCGATCAGCGGGATGTCGACGGACAGCCCGGAGTCGACGCACTGGTGCGGGACGCCGCCGGATTCCCCGAGCCGCACCGGCACCGACTCGTACTCGCGCGCCGCCTCGACCGAGACTTCCTGCAGCAGCGCGGCGTTCAGCTCGCCGCGCACGTCCACGTACTGGGCGACATTGATCGGCACGTCCGGCTGGAGCAGCTGCGCGTACCAGACGCCGAGTTGCGCGGGCGCCAGGGCGAACGGCTCGGGTGCGTCCTGGGAGGGCTGTGCGGAACGCTGCGGCAACGCGCTGAACCCACCCAACTCCGTATCGTGCACCAGAGCCTCCTACCCGGCGGAACAACGGCTGTCGCCAATGCTTTTGGGCAGCACGAAGAAGCCGCCACACCCGGCTGCCCAGGCCGGGCGCATGGCGTCGCCCACCACGTGCGATTCGATGAGAGCGCGAGCGGTGCGAAGCGCACTCGCGCGAAAGCCGCCAATCCTCCAACGTCATCGCCGTGGAGCGGGCGCCACGGCTATGTCAGCTACGTCACACGGTCCTCATCCGTGCAGTGCGAACATTAGGCGCTTCATTAATAAAAGGGAACCATTTGCACTAAAAACTTCTGGACGGTCGTCCAACGCGGCTACCAGGGCCGGAAGTCGGAGGCACACCGCTCGGCGCGATCGGCACACGATCGCGGCGACGCGATGCCACGCCGATGGCTGTGCAGATTATGAGCCGAAACGTTGCATTCGCGTTGCATCGGCGCCCAGGCGGCGGTCCAGCACCCGGATCTTGGCCTCGATCTGCGCATACAGCGGCGAATCCCGGTCCACCGTAGCTCGATAGGCGCCCACGCGGCGGCGTCGTCGCGCGCCTCCGGACCCGCCGTCCATCGGCGCAGCCCCGCGGTGTCTCCCGACGCCAGCACCGCGGTGCGCAATCGGACTCGGAGCTCGTCGCGAATGTCGATGACGCCCGGCGCGGTCGAGCGCGGCAGCACCGGCCCGGCATAAAGGCGCAATGCGGAATCGACATCGCCGGAATCGAGCGCGGCGCGCAACGCCTCCACATCGGTTGCGACCGGAACGCACAGACGGTAAGGCCGCGAGCCGAAGACACTCGGGCCCACCACCGCCCGCAGCCGGGACACGGCCGCGCGGATGGTGCCGTTGTCCAGATCGGTGTCGTCGAGCAGCAGGGCGAGATGATCGGCGCCGAGCCCTTCGGGGTGTTCGGCCAGCAGCAGGAGGATCTCGGCGTGCCGCTGGGACAACGGCACCCGATCGTCCGCGACGCTCAACTGCGGCTGCCCGAGACCCAGCACGTCGAGCCCGAGCCGGCCCGCAGGATGCGGCTGGGCGGCGTCGCGCCGCCCGTGACCGTCGGTTCCGCGCTCCCCGGCGCGCATGGCGCTGAGCAGCAAGTCCATTTCCGCGGCTGTGGCGTCGCTTTGACCAGCGCGAGGATTTCCGGCTTCGCCACACGGACACCGCCCGCGATCATCAGCACCCCGACCAGCCTGCCGTCCGGATCGTGCACCGGCGCCGCGGCACCGGTGAGCTGGTGCATCCGATGCAGGAAGTGCTCCGGGCCGTGAATCCACGCGGCGCGCCCGGTGCGCACCACCAGGCCGACCGCGTTCGTGCCGATGCGTCGTTCACTGAGGTCGTCGCCGGCGCGCAGGCCGATCGCCGCGGCGGCGGCGACCTGCTCGGCTCCGCCGTGCACCGAGAGCACCGGCCGAACTGATCGGCGGTCACGACGATCAAACCCGTTCGGGCCGTGTCCTGTACGAGCAATTTGTCGATCAGTGGCATCAGCGCGGCGATCGGATGGGCCTGCAGATAGCGCTGCAGATCGGCGCCGCGCAGACCGCGCCCGTCGATCGCGTCCATCGGGTCGACGCCGCCGCGCAGGCTACGCAGCCAGGACTCCAGTACGGCAGGGCGCAGCGAACCGGCGAGCCGGGCAAGTTGATCGCCGCCCGCACTGAGATATCCGTGCGCCTGCGCGGCGTAGGCTTCGAGCGCACCGAGTTGGGCGCCCGGCTCGACGCCCGGCCGTGGGGGTCGCCCACCTGCGATGTTGCTGACCATTTGCCTTTCTTTCCGCCCCAAACTGTACCGGCGCCGATAGGGCGGTAACGACCGATGTTCGGCTTTGTCCGCCAGGTCACACCCGGTGCGCATCCCGGAATAACGTGACCGACTCTTCTTTCACTTCACTCGGTCAGGTGTGCGGCTGCCTTTTCCGCGATCATCATGGTCGTGGCCTGCGGTCCGCGGCTCAATGGCACAGGCACGATGGACAGATCCACCACAGACAACCCGGTGACGCCGTGCACCCGGCACAACTCGTCCACCACGGCCGCCGGATCGTTCTCCCGGCCCATCCGGCAGGTTCCGGACAGATGTTGCGACGTGGCGAGATTCGCGCGTAACCACGCGTCGAGTTCCCCGGGCTGCGGTATCGGGTCCACCGGCCGCGCGTTCATTCGTCGCAGCAACCCGCCCGCGGTCGCCACCGTGTCGCGCAGCCGCGCGCGATCCGGCTCGGCGGTGAGATAGCGGTAATCGATCAGCGGCGCGACGTCCGGTTCGGCCGATCGCAATCGGAGCACTCCGGCCGACCACGGGCGCATCAGCGTGACGCCCAACCTGTGCACGCCGGGGGTGAACGACACGGCGTACGGACGTATTTCGACGTCGTCGAGCTCGAGCACGGCCTCCAGTGGGACGGCGGGCGGCTCGGCCAGTTCGAGCAGGTAGGAGATCCCCACTTCCGGATGGTCGCCGAGCCAGGCGCCGACCGGGGCGGCGTGCACCACCGGGACGCCCAACGGGCGAAGCTGCCCCGGGTCGCCGATGCCCGAGCGCAACAGCAACGCGGCCGACTCGATCGCCCCGGCGCACAGCACGATGCGATCGGCCCACTCGACGCCGCTCTCGCCGTCGCGCACGCACTCCACGCCGACCGCCCGGGTGCCGTCGAAGCGAATGCGTGTGACGAACGTATCGCCGGCGACGGTCAGGTTCGGGCGGGTCAGCGCGGGCAGCAGATAGCCGATCGACGGCCCGATCCGTCTTCCTCCGTCGCAATTGCACGGCACGAGGCCGACCCCTTCCCCGCTGTCCGGGGCATTGAGATCGGACACCTCGGCGAACCCGGCGGCGCGGCAGGCGTCCATGAACGCCGCGCTGACCGGAGCGGGAGTCGAAGTGCGCGCCACGGGAATCGGGCCGTGCGCACCGTGCCAGGGCCGATCGCCGAAGTCCAGGTCACGTTCGACCCGGCAGTAGTACGGGAGCACCGACTCGAACGACCAGCTGTCCGAGCCGCCGAGCACCCGCCCCCAGGCGTCGAAATCCGCCGCCGGGGCGCGGACGAAGTAGCCGCCGTTGACCGCCCCCGAGCCGCCGATCAGCTTGCCGCGCACGATCGTGCCCGGCACCGGCGGATCCTCGGCGAGGACGACCTCGTAGCGCCACAGCCACCCCGCCTCCGGGCCGATCGGCAGTGCCGCCGCGTCCAGCAACTCGGCGGGCATCGCGTCGAGGCCGGTCCACAGCGGGCCCGCCTCGAGCACCCGCACCGTCTGCGCCGGATCGGCGCTCAGCCGCTCCGCCAGGACACACCCGGCGGTACCGCCCCCGACGATGAGCGTGTCGGCCATTCGGACTCCCGTTCAGTGTCTCGGCCCGGTCCGCCGCGCCGGGCGGCTGGGCGAGGGGGCGGGCAAGATCCAGGTCATCGTGGACGGTCCAGGTCGATCAGCGCGACGGTGTGGTGGGTTTCAGCGCTTCCACGCTGCGCGCTCGGTACGCGCCGAGCCACAGGCCGGTGCCATAGGCGATGTCGTCGAGGCGCTTGTAGACCACATAGCGCACCGGATCCAGACCGCCCGCGTCGCGGTGGGTGAACCAGTCGGCCAAGCCGTCCGCCACGGCCATGGTGATGGCGATGCGGCGGACGCGCCGCGAGAAGATCATCGCCAGCAGTGTGATCGGCCAGTAGTGCCTGCACATCGCCGAGGCCACGCGCCAGAGCCCTGCGAAGAAACCGCGGGCCAGATAGATCGCGGCGATCCGGGTGGGGTTGTCGAGCCCGGCGAAGACGCGGCGCAACCGGGCCAACGCGGTGATCAAAGTGACGATGCCGCCGAACAGTCCCCACTTGGTGAGCGTGGCGAACAGGAACGTGGCCAGCAGCGTCCAGGACGGCACCGACAGGGGTGACACCGTGCCCGCGTGCCGTTCACCCAGCGGCGCGGCCCCGGTGCCGTAGAAGAGCTTTCGGCCGAACCAGGCGCGGAAGCAGACCCGATGATCGTGCGCCACGTGTGCCGCGGGCTCGTAGCGCAGCCGCCACCCCGCCCGCTCCAGCCGCCAGCACAGGTCGACGTCCTCGGCGACATGCATGGAGTCGTCGAAGCCGCCTTGTTCCAGCAGCGCCCTGCGCCGCGCCAGCAGCGCCGCGCTCGGCACGTAGGACACCAGTCCGCGCGAGTGCACGGCGGCCTCCCGCCTGCCCAGATCGAGCGAGGAGCGGGTGTGCTCGTAGCGCGCCAGCGCGGTGGACTCCGGGTCCAGCGCGACGATGCGCGGGGCGACCAGGGCCACCCCCGGATCGCTGAAGTGACCGAGCATCACTTCCAGCCATCCGCTGCGCGGCACCACATCGGAGTCCAGGAAGGCGACGAAGTCGGTTGTCGCCGCCCGTAAACCGGCGTTGCGGGCGGCAGCGGGGCCTTGTTTGCGGTCGTGCCGCAGCACGGTCACCCGGCACCGGGTGCCGCGGTTGCGGGGGATCCGCACCGGCTGGTCGGACCCGTCGTCGACCACGATGACGTTGTGCCCGCGCAGCGCGGCCAGCAGCCGCGCCAGCCCCTCGGCGTTGTTGTGCAGCGGCACGATGACGGTGACGTCCTCCGGCGAGGGCAGCAGCCGCGGGCGGGGATTGGCCACTCCGGAGTCGAGCAGCCGTCTGGCAACGACGGCAGACTTCGGGCCGGTCACCTCGAGGTACCCGTCGCCGATCATCTCGGCGGCCTCCGGGGCAAGTCGCAGCAACCTGGTCGGCGAACCGCCGATCAGGACCCGCCCGCCGGAGTATGCGCGTACCCGAGGATCGATCCGCACCCCGAATCCGTCGGGCAGGCGATCATGGCGCATTCCTGGCATGCTAGGCGGACTTTCGCGGGTAGACATCAACAGTCCGGAAAAAACGGCAGATTTCCGGGCGAAACCGGCCCGGCACCGGAAGCGACGCGCGCCGCACCGGATGCCGGGAGTTCGCCCGGTACCGATCCCCAGCATCCGGCAACGCAACGGCTACCACCCGGTCGGCGAACGGACAACGCCCACTTCCGCACAATCAGCACACTTTTGGCAAACTATGTGGCGTCATGCCAGCGGACTCTCGTCGCAGGCTCGCGCCGGGCGGCGCTCGGGCGTGAATCCGGCCGGGCGCGTCGCGCTCAAGATCAACGGGACCGGCCCGCTCCCGCGTCCGCCCGCCCGCGGCGTGACCCGTCGGGAGTGGTCGACCGACGAACGCGGGATCAGCCGCTCGGAGTCGGCCAGCGCCGCCTCGCCGTAGCCCTGCACGCACTCCGGGTCCGGACCGTCGGCGGGCAGCCCGGTGAAGAATTTCGCCGCCATGCAGCCGCCCCGGCAGGCGTCGTAGTGGCTGCACGACGCGCACGCGCCGCCGCCGCTGGGCTCGCGCAGCTCGCCGAACAGCTCCGAGGAGCGCCAGACCGTCTCGAAACCACCATCGGTCACCACGTTTCCGGCACGGAACCGGTCGTGGATGGCGAACGGGCAGGCGTAGACATCGCCCACCGGGTCGACCAGGCAGACCACCCTGCCCGCGCCGCACATGTTCAGGCCGGGCAGCGCCTGGCCGAATGCCGACAGATGGAAGAAGGAGTCGCCGGTGAGCACGCCCTCGCCGTTGCGCAGCAGCCAGTCGTAGAGCACGCGCTGCTGGTCGGGCGTCGGATGCAACTCGTCCCATACGTCCGCGCCCCGCCCCGAGGGCCGCAGCCTGGTCAACCGCAAGGTGGCGCCGTACCTCTCTGCGATGGCGCGGAACTGGTCGAGCTGCCCGATGTTGTGCCTGGTCGCCACGACCGAGAGTTTCGCGTCCCGGAAACCCGCCGCCGCGAGGTTCTCCAGCGCTCGGATGGCCATGGCGTAGGAGCCGGGGCCGCGCACGGCGTCGTTGACCGCGGCGTCGGCGCCGTCCAGCGACACCTGGACATCGACGTAGTCACTGGCCGCCAGCTTGGCCGCGACCTCGGGCGTGATGCGAACCCCGTTGGTGGAGAACTTCACGCCCACGTGGTGGGCGGTCGCGTAGTCGACCAGCTCCCAGAAGTCCGGGCGCACCGTGGGTTCGCCGCCGCCGATGTTCACGTAGAACACCTGCATGCGCTCGAACTCGTCGATCAGCGCCTTGCACTGCTCGGTGCTCAGCTCGCGCGGATCCCGGCGACCCGAGGAGGACAGGCAGTGCACGCAGGACAGGTTGCAGGCGTAGGTGAGCTCCCAGGTCAGGCAGATCGGCGCGGCGAGGCCGGACTCGAAGCGATCCACCAGGCGCACGGCCGCGTCCGACGGCGCGACCGCCGACGCCCGGGGCTCGCGCGGCCCGGCAGCCGGTGCAGGCGCACCGGCGGGCGCGCCGACGATCATGTCCGAATCGGCGAGCTGGGTCAGCGCTTTCAGATACACGCCTGCACTGGCCTCCGGTACGCCCGCGGCGCGCAGGGCGGTGCGGGCCGACGCGTGCTCCGGCAGCGACCGGACGATCTCGACGATCCGCGGATTCTTCAGGAAGGACAGCTTGCGCGTGCCGAAGTGGTAGAGCAGCGCGCCGAACGGCTCCGGACGCAGCGCCACGCGCGGGTGCAGCTGCCAGCGGGTATCGAGATCGAACATCGTCGTCGACCGCCCGTCAGTAGACGCCGCACATGCCGTCGATGGACACCTCTTCGATGAGGGTCTCCTCGATCAGCGGCGCCTCTTCGGCCGACCGCGCGGCGGCGGTCTCCATCCGTCCGGTGTTGTCGGTTTCCGCGTGCCCGATGGACCCGTATTCCGGCATGGCTACCTCCGCGAGGACGATCCGTGTGCGGACTGCACGGCGCAGTCCGTGCCCACACAATAACGTCATCAACTGACAAAAGAACAGGTTTCAGCCATCGAATCGGTGGCCCGCAGGTCCGGCGGCCGCACGGCGCGCTCGACCGGGTGTTCGGCAGCGAGCCGAGTGCAACAGGCGGCGACGGCACCGATACCCGGCGCTCTAGACTGCGCATTGCAAGCAGCTGAACAGAATGTGACGGGCAGCACACGCCCGCGGTGGTCGAGGTGGCATGGGAGTCGGACGAATGCAGGCGAACGGGGGCGGCAACGCACGCGGTGCGAGCGCCAGGCCCGGAGGCGGAAGCTTGCGTAACCACGGAGGGCCCGCGAGCACCACGAATCGAACCCTGTCGGAGTCCGAGATCGTCGAGGCCGCACTGCGGGTGGTGCGGGAGGACGGCGTGGAGAAACTGTCGATGCGGCGACTGTCCCGCGAACTCGGCGTCTCCCCCATGGCGCCCTACTACTACGTCGCCGACAAACGGGAGCTGCTCGACCTCGTCGCCAGCGCCGCGCTGACCGGAGTGCGCACTCCACCAGCGGAATCGGGACCATGGCAACACCGGCTGCGCGATCTCGTCGACCAGATCGACGAGAAGCTGCGCAAGTATCCCGGCCTCGGTGACATCCTCATCGAGCAGATGCTCGGCAAACAGCTCGATCTGATCGCCGCGATCATGGACATCCTCGACGAGGCCGGTTTCGGGGACCGAAACATACTGGCCGCCTACGCGACCATCCACACCTACTTGTTCGGCCGCAGCCGGGTGAATCCACGCGACCGCTCGGCGCCGGCCGATGTCACGCTGCCCCCCGTGGTCGAGCGGGCCACGCGGTACATCGGCGACCTGCGCGGACGGTACTCCTACGACTTCGGCATGGAGGTGCTGATCGCCGGTCTGGAGGCTCAGCTTGTCCGCCAGGCGACGCCCGACGTACGATGAAACTGAAACACGTTCTAGTTTTTGCGTCGCGGCTCGCCCGTGCCAGGTTCGAGAGGACGACATGACCACTGTCGAGGTTCCCCACGGCTCGCGCTCGGTCGTGCTGCGGGTGTCCGCGGTCATCACCGAGACGGCCGACACCCGTTCGCTGGTCTTCGACGTTCCCGACGAGCTGGCCGAGAAGTTCCGCTACCAACCCGGGCAATTCCTCACCCTGCGCATCCCCAGCGAGCGGACCGGCTCGGTGGCACGGTGCTACTCGCTGGCCAGCTCGCCCCACACCGACGACCGCCCCAAGGTGACCGTCAAGCGGACCGAGGGCGGCTACGGGTCGAACTGGGTGTGCGACAACGTCAAAGCGGGCGACCGGATCGAGGTGCTGCCGCCCTCGGGCGTCTTCACCCCGAAGGATCTGGACGAGGACCTGCTGCTGTTCGGCGCGGGCAGCGGCATCACGCCGGTCATGTCCATCCTCAAATCGGCGCTGGCCCGCGGCACCGGCCGCATCGTGCTGGTCTACGCCAACCGGGACCACGAGTCGGTGATCTTCGCCGGTGAGCTGCGCGAGCTGGCCGACAAGCATCCGCAGCGTCTCACCGTGATCCACTGGCTGGAGTATCTGCAGGGCCTGCCCACGGCCGACGCGCTGGCCACTCTCGTCGCCCCGTATCGCGGCTATGACGCGTTCATGTGCGGTCCGAAGCCATTCATGGACCGGGTGCACGACGCGCTCGCACAATTGGGCGTCCCCCGCTCGCGCACGCACGCGGAGGTGTTCAACTCCTTGGCGGGCGATCCGTTCGCCGATCAGGCGCCGGTGGAGGTCTCCGACGAAGAGGCGGCCGACGCGGCGACCGTCGAGGTCGAACTCGACGGCGAGGTGCACGAGCTGAAGTGGCCGCGCAAGCAGACGCTGGTGGACATCATGCTGGCGAAGGGCTTGGACGTGCCCTATTCCTGCCAGGAAGGCGAATGCGGCTCGTGCGCCTGCACGGTGCTGGAGGGCAAGGTCGAAATGGACAACGCCGAAATCCTCGACCCGGAGGATATCGAGAACGGCTACATCCTCGGCTGCCAGGCACATCCGGTGACCGACCACCTGAAGATCCAGTTCTGAGCGAACCGGCATTTCGATCGCAATTGTGCGTTCGCCCAATTCGCGCCATTAGCGGATCGATTGCGGTGACTTATCGCGCGCGGTAGTCGGCGCGAATCTCCGGCGGCAGATGCTCGGTCGCGTAGCTCAACGCGGTACGCCCCATGGCCGGAGCGTGCCGGTCGAGGAACTCGGTCAGCAGGCTGCGGCCGACGCGCTTGCCGACTTCGCGCAGCATCCAGCCCACCGCTTTCTGGATCAGATCGCGGCGGTCGCCGAGCAGCAGTTCGCTCAGCGCGAAGGTGGTCGAGGCGTCGCCCGCCTTGATGAACGCGAAAGTGGACAGCAGCGCGACCCGCCGCTCCCAGAGCGACTCGGCCCGCGCCAGCTGGAACAACAGGTCACGCGGCTTGTCCAGCAGCCAGGGGCCGACGACGTTCTCCGCGGACACGTCCACGAGATCCCAGTTGTTCACCCGGCCGCGACGCACGGCCGCCAGATACAGCTCCACCATGGCCGCGCGGGCGGCGTCGTCGAAGGAGCGTGGCCGGGACGCGGCGGCGAAGCGCGCGTTCAGGATCACCAGCGCGGTGAAGCGGTCCTCGTGCACGTCACTGTCGAGCAGCCGGTCGATCTCGTCGAGCGGGAGCGCCGCACAGCGTTTCGCGACACCGCGGCTCGCCGGGACCCGGACCCCGAGAAACACGTCACCCTCGGCGTACTCGCCCGGTCCGGTCTTGAAGAACCGCTGCAGGTTCGCCGCATCGGCCGGATTCGCCAGCTCCCGCAGCGCGGCCTGCACATCGGCAGCGGTCACCGAGTCGCTCATCGAACCACGCTCCTGTTCCGGTCTGCGCTGCGCGCGAGAGGAATGATGTCACCAGGACTGGCGCCGCGCCGGGCCCGGTCGCGACGGATACCTCTGTCGAGGCGATTACGACGGACGGTACCGGCGGGCTACGACATCTCGGCGAGACCGGTCCACACCCGGAAGTGACGCGGAAAGCCGCCGCCGCACGGCCGGATCAGGCGGAGTCCTCCCGCGGCCGCCCGCGCGCCGACGGCCTCGGCTGCGCAGCAGCGGGCACCGGCCGCTACGGCGCTCACTTCGGCGTCTCGCGCTTCGACATCCCATCGTCCCGGCACGACCGTCGGCGTGGCGCGGATCCGCAGCGACGCGAACGCGATACCGGGCAGCGCATCAGCCCAGCGCGCCGAGGACCCGTCCCGACTCGAAGGCGGCCGCACTGGCGGGCAGCGCACCGGGGCGTCCGCCGTTCAGGACCCTGACCTCGCCGTTGCCGGTGCTCCGGCGCCCCAGTGCCTCGATGCGCCGAATGGTCTGCGCGGCAACGGCTTGCGCGCTGTCGAACAGTCGGACGCCGTTCGGCAGCGCTGCCACGATCGCGTCGGTCACCAGGGGGTAGTGCGTGCAGCCGAGCACCACGCCTTCCACGTCCGGCGGCGTTCGCTCCGCGGCGTCTGCGATCGCTTCGTGGGCGGCGGCCAGATCACCGCGGTCGATCGCGTCCGCCAATCCGTGGCAAGCCACTCCCACCACGTCGGCGTCCCCGCCGAACTTCGCGATCAGGTCGGCCTGATACCGGCTCGCCGTGGTCGCCGCGGTGGCCCAGACCGCCACCGACCGGCAGACGGCCGCCGCGGGCTTGATGGCGGGCACGGTGCCGATCACCGGCACGTCGGGCCCGACGTCGGCGCGCACGTGCTCCAACGCCGTGACGCTGGCGGTGTTGCACGGCAGGACGATCACCTCGGCGCCCGACCGGAGCGAGGTCCGCGCGGCGTTCACCACGCGCTCGACCACCCAGTCCTCCGGCTTCGGCCCCCACGGCGCGCCCTCCGGGTCCAGTTGCAGCAGCAGATCCACATCGGGCCGCAACTTGCGCAACCAAGCGGCGGTGGGCAGCAACCCCAGACCCGAGTCGATGAGCGCGACGATCACCGCACCACCGTATTACAGCCGCATGACGCCCCCGCATACCGTGCACGCCCCGGGCGCACGCTCCGCAACAGCCGCGGGCACGCCTGCCGCACGCCCCGGCGCGGAGTTCCCACTGCCGCAGTGCGACGGGAGGCCAGTGCCCCCGAACAAGCGATCGTCCATGTTCACCCGACGGCTTCGGTGCTCGATCGCAGATCTATTTGCTTCTCGGCACCCGACCGCACCGGTCCGAGTGTCCGCGCCGTCCCCGGCACGCGGTCAGCTGGGCGCGAGCAATTCGGTCACCGGAGCGTTCGCCGCGATCTTGGCGCGCGCCTTCATCACCTGGGCGGTCATGCCCGCGCCGACGACGCCGGTGAGGTTGCCGCTCTGGGAGTAGTAGGCCAGGAACTTGCGACCGTCGTCGGCGGCGATGTGCACCTCGTCGGTCGCGCCCGGGGTACCGAGGGCCTGGATCTTGACGTCGTACTGGTCGCTCCAGACGTACGGGACGCGAGCAGCCGTGGGCGGTTGCGCCCCCAGCAGCGCGCAGGCCACCAATTTGGCCTGCTCCCCCGCGTTGGTCCAGTGCTCGACACGCTTGCGCAAACCGGTTTCGTGCAGCCAGGCCGCCACGTCGCCGACCGCCCACACGCCTTCGGCGGAGGTCCGGCCCACCTCGTCGGCGAGCACGCCGCCGCCGGCCGACGGTTCGGCGAGCGCGATCGCGGATTCGCTCAGCCATTCGGTCACCGGCCGCGAGCCGACCCCGATCACGACGAGATCGGCGGCCACCTCCGCGCCGTCGGACAGGCGTGCGCCGCGCACCCGCCCCGCGTCGTCACCGAGGAGGGTGTCCACGCCGACGCCGCAGCGCAGATCGACCCCTTCCGCCCGGTGCATCCGCGCGACCAATTCGCCCACCTCCGCGCCGAGCACCGAGGCCAGCGGCGTCGCCTGCGGTTCGACCAGCACGACGTCCACTCCCTGCGCCCGGAAACTCGCGGCGAGCTCGCAACCGATGAAGCCCGCGCCGACGACGAGCGCCGTCGCGGCGGCGGCCAGATCAGCGCGCAGGGCGACGGCGTCGGCATGGCCGCGCAGCACGTGCACGCCGCTGAACTCGGGCAGGCCGGGCAAGCGGCGCGGGCGCAGGCCGGTGGCGATGATCAGCTGGTCGTAGTCCAGAGTCGTGCCGTCGGCGAGGCGGAGGCGGCGGGCGGCGGTGTCCACCCCGACGGCTTCGGTGCTCAATCGCAGATCGATCTGCTTCTCGGCGTAGAACTCGCTCGGACGCAGCGTGGTGTCGTCGGTTTCGCCGCGCACGAATTGCTTGGACAGCGGCGGCCGGTCGTACGGCAACCGCGACTCGTCACCGAGGAGCACGAGTTCACCGGCATAGCCCGCGCGGCGCAATTCCTCCGCGGTGCGCAGGCCGGCGAGGCCGGCTCCGACGATCACGATCGGCGCGGTCATCCGGCCATCCCTTCTCTGGAACCCAGCGGCCGATTCCACGGAACCGGCGGCGCGACGAAAGCCCACCCTAACCTCTGCTTGGTCTATTCCTCTGTGACAGCAATCACGCCGAAGCGGGACAGCAACAGCCGCGCAATCGTATTCATTTCGATATTGATCGGGCGGTCAATCAGGGTTATACCGAGGACAGCAACACTCACAGCCTGAGGAGGTACCCATGTTCACCGAGAGCCGCGCGCAGGATTTCCTCGCTGTCGTGCTCGGAGCCTTCGCCGCGCTGTCCCCCCTCTGGGTGGACACCAACGACAACGCCATGTGGTCGCTGATCGTGCTCGGCGTGCTCATCGCGCTCACCGGTCTGGCCCAGATGGCCCGCCCCGAGATGGCGGCGGCGGACTACGCGATGGGCCTGTTCGGCGTCCTGCTGTTCCTTTCCCCGTGGGTCATGGACTTCACGGAGTACCGCAGCGCATCCTGGACCGCATGGGTAGTCGGGGTGGTGACGGCGGTGGTCGCGGTGGCGGCGCTGCCGACCGTGTCGGGACGTCTGCACGACATGGCTCCGCATCACTGATGCAGATGCCGAAAACCCGCCGCGCCGGGCGTCGCCGCAGCGCGAAAGCCGACGGTGACGCCCGGCAGCTCATTCTCGACGCCGCGGAGCAGCTCTTCGCGGCACAGGGATACGACGCCACCGCGACGGCGGCCATCGCCGCCGCGGCCCGGGTCCCCAAAGGACTCGTCTTCTACTACTTCCCCACCAAGGAGGCGATCCTGTCCGCCTTGATGTCCGAGCGGATTCCCGCCCAGCCGATCGACGACATCGGCACGGTGGTGGCCCCGGGCGACCCGGCGGCGAGCCTGGTCAACCTCGACGCCGCGTTGAACCTGCGCGACCACCACTCGTCGGTGCTGCGGGTGATCCTGTGGCGGGAGGCCGATACCCATCCGGACGTGCGACGACAGTTGCGCCGCCTGCGCGACCAGTTGCTGGAGGTCACGGCCAAGGTGCTGCAGGCCAGCGCCCCGGCCCCGGTCCGGCCGGGAACCCTGCGCGCGTGCGCCGCGGCCTGGGTCTCGGCGATGTTCGCCATCGCCAGCACCGACCGGCTGCACGCGCTCGACGGCGTGCCGCTGCCCACCGCCGACGAAGTGCTGAACGTGGCCCAGGTGGTCGCGGCCGGGATGACCCAACTGGGCTGACCCCGCGAGTTCTGCACAGCCCACGGGTTGTGCACATACGCTGCCCGGCCGGGTGTCTCGCGGCCGCCGGTCGATCACGATCGTCGGTATGGAAACACCGCAACTGATCTCGCGCAGGCAAGCGCTGGCCTCCGGACTGTCCGACAAGGCATTGCGCGGGCTGTGCAACTCCGGGCAATGGCAGCGGCTGCGCGCCGGGCACTATCTGAACGCGCCCGGCTCCGCGCTCGGCGCCACCGGCCGGCATCTGCTGATGACGCTGGCGACCGCCGAATCCACGTCCGACTCCGCCATCACGAGCCACTGTTCGGCGGCGGTGCTGCACGGGATGACCACCTGGGGCATTGCGCTCGACCGCGTCCATCTCACCAGGAATCGGATCAACGGCGGGCGGCTGAGCAGACGGGTCGTGGTCCATTCGGCCCAGGTCGAACCGGACGAGGTCACCCTGGTCGATGACATTCGAGTGACCACTCCGGCTCGGACGGTGCTCGACATCGCCCGCTCTGAGGGGTTCGACCAATCGGTCGCACTCGGGGACTCCGCCTTGCGCCAGGGCCTGACCACCACCGCCGAATTGCGGGAACACCTCCGCCGGGCCCGGCACCGTCCCGGATGTCGCCGGGCCGCCCTCGTCCTCGATCTCCTCGACGGCCGCAGCACGAGCGCAGGCGCGTCGCGCAGCCGGATCCTGCTGCACCGAGCCGGTTTCCCCGCCCCGCAGGTACAAGCACGGGTCTTCTCCGACGACCAAATCTGCGTCGGCCGCGTCGATTTCCTGTTCCCCGAGCTCGGCGTGATCGGTGAGTTCGGCACGCGGAGCGACCGTCGAACCGGTTCCCGCGCATTCTCCGTCGAAAGGGTGGTCGCGGCGGAGAAGGAGCGCGAAGACCGGCTCCGCGCCCTCGGCTGGGCGGTCGTCCGGTGGACCGGCGACGACCTCGCCGCTCCCGCCCGCCTGGTCGCACGCTTACACGCGGCCGTCCGCGCCGCCGCCGACAACCAACGCTCCGGCTACTGGACCCCAACGCCCAAGCCATGACTCTGCGCACCGACCCGGTGAAGCCGAAAACCGGTCGTCGCCGCACCGTGTGGTCACTCCGGACGCGGAGGGGGATGGAGCAAGAGGCGACGAGATCCCGCTGGGCACCGGAGTGCGAGCGTGGGCGAACGCACCGAACCGGGACCGGCCTGCGGCGGCGCCCCGAACGGGTCGCGGGGGCTGGGCGCCTGCGGTGCGGTACCGGAATCGACATGGGATGCGCGAAGGTATGTGAACCCTCCCAATGGAAGCCGAGCGGCCGGATCCGGCCCGTAAGGTACGGATCATGGTGCCTACCGATAGGTCCGAATTGGTGCGCTCGGTCGTCGAGTCCTATCTGCTCGCCGGAGCGCGGCGGTACAACCGCACCGAGGTCGCCGAGCAGTCGGGGACGACGACGGCGCTCACGCGGCGATTGTGGACGGCGCTCGGTTTCCCGTCGAGCATCGGTGACGACGCGGTCGACTATGCCGATGCCGACGTCACGGCGGTACGCAACTTCGAGCAGTTGACCGTGTTGTCCTCGGCCGACACCCGGCAGCAGTCGGCGACCGCCCGCACGCTCGGCCAGGGCATGGCGCGCCTGGCGGAATGGCAGGTCGACCTGGTGCTGGCGGAGATCGAGGAGCGCATCGCCCGGGCCGACCCGGGAGCCGACCCCGAGGAGACGGTGCGCACCGCCACCGAAGGCGCCATCGCCACCCTGGAGGAGCTGAACACCTATGCGTGGCGGCGCCATCTCGCCGCGGCGCTGTCACGCTCGCTCGACCCGGGGACCAGCGCGGGTGAGTCCGTGCGCGAACTGGCCATCGGTTTCGCCGACATGGTCGGTTACACCAGGCTGACCCGGCATCTGCATCCGGACGAGCTGTCCATGCTGCTGGAGGCGTTCGAATCCACCACCACCGCCGCCATCACCGAGAACGGCGGTTGGGTGATCAAGAACGTGGGCGACGAAGTCATGTTTGCCACGGAGACCGCCACCGAGGCCGCGCGCATCGCGCTGGCCATCCAGGAGTCGACCATGATGGTCGGCGGTACCCCGGACCTGCGCGTCGCACTCGCCTACGGCCCGGTACTGCAACGCTTCGGCGACCTGTACGGCTCGGTCGTGAACATCGCCTCCCGGCTCACCGGCGTCGCGCGACCGGGCACCGTCCTGATCGATGACGGAGCCGCCGCCGCCCTGGAGGGCGACCCGGCCTTCACCATCAAGCACCTGCGCAGCGTGCGCGTGCGCGGCTTCAACCGCCTGCGCCCGCATCTGCTGCGCCGCAACGGCAAGAACGGCAGGTAGCCGACACCGCCCGCCACCCGCCGCCCTAGGCTCGTCCGGTGGACAAGGATTGGTCACAGTTGCGCGCAGGTTGCCTGGTCGAGGAGGACGCGGCGATCCTGGCCCTGCGCAAACCCCCCGGCATCTCCGTCACCGGTGAGCGGCACGACACCGATCTCGTCGAACTGGCGGCCGCCGCGGGGGAAACACTGTATCCGGTGCACCGGATCGACAAGGTGACCTCCGGCTTGATCCTGTTCGCGAAGGAACTGCCCGCCCACGGCGAGCTGACCAGGCAGTTCAACAAGCAGACGGCGGACAAGGCGTACCTGGCCGTCGTCGCCGCCACCGGCCTGCCCGATACCGGCGTATTCGATCTGCCGCTCAGCGTGGGACGCAAGAACCGGGTGCGGATCGCGGCGCCGCGAGAACGCATCCGGCACGAGGGGGGCCGCTGGTTCGTCGATGACGCCGACCTGCTGCCCGCCAAGAACTACCCGTCGCTCACCCGTTTCGTCACGGTGCTGCGCGGCCCCGCGCACACCGTGCTCGCCCTGCGCCCGGTTACCGGCCGTCGCCACCAGATTCGCGTCCACCTGGCCTGGACCGGGCATCCGATCGTCGGCGATCCCTTGTTCGACCGCTCCGGCGCCGAACCGCGCGCCTACCTGCACTCCTGGCGGCTGGGCCTGACCGCATCGTGGCGCACCCCGCCCGAACTCATGCTGACCGCCGAGCCGGACGCCGACTTCTGGCGCCCGCTGGACGCATCCGCCGAACCGGCCGCCCTCCACCACGCCGCCGACGTGCTGCGAACCCTCGGCTAGCGCGTTCCCCACCGCCCCGGGTCGTCTCCGCATCTGCGAACGGGGTCGGTGTGCCGAGAGCGCCTACCGCCTCCGGGTGGTCTCGGCTGTGGACGACGCACCGGATGCGGTTCGACGGCCGCCGTGCTCGAGTTCGCGCCGGATCGAGTCGGCGCTGGTGCGCACCTTGCCGCGGAATCGCGCGATCTCCTCCGCGTCGGGGACATCGGCGCGCCGCTGCCCGCGCATCGAGTTCAGCGCCTTCCGGCGGGGAATCGACGGCCAGCCGGCCGATACCCGACGGTGCCGATCCCTCAGTGCGCTTTCGGTAGCCCACCGGCCGGCACCCTTGGCTCGCGACCGGACCGAGGGAACCTCCGGCGCGCATTCGAAGTCGCTGCCCGCCAACCGGTGCGTAGCGCCTGGACCGAACCGGGCGGCGGGCCGGGTCACGACGCACCGAGGTCGCGGCAACCCGCCGCTTCGCCCGGCTGTCGCCCCTGCGCAGCGTGAGGAACCGGAGCGGTGAACATCGGCTCGCGAATCGTCCACAGTCGTCCCCAGGCAGATCACCGAGGGCGCATGGCCGGTAGCACAGCCGTGCGGAGACAACCGTAATCAGTTCGGCCAGTTCGGGGAGCGACCGAGAAGCAGCAGGATCTGGTCGAGGGTCGGCGCTCGGTCCGGGACGGACAGCGCCGGGGCGAAAGCCGCGCCGGGGGCCGAGCGCTCGGGGCCGTCGGGAACGGCGAGGGAGATTGCCAGCGCCGCGGCGGCCACGTCGGGGTCGACGGTGACGGTCTCTCCGATCGATCGGGCGACGTCCCAGGCGTGCACGACGCTGTCCACGAGGTGGAAGCCGATCACCCGCGTGGCGGGAATCCGCTGATCGGTCACTTCGGGCAGCAGGAGCTCGCGCTCGAAGACGTCCTCGGCGGCGAAGGCGGCGAGGACGTCGTCGGCCGAAGCGCGGTAGTCGGCGACCGGATCCGCGGAGGCGAGGACGCTCCAGACCTCGGTGTCCTCGCTGCCGCGCGCGGCGGCGGCGAACCCGTGGTTCTGCGCGATCATGTGTTCCAGCAGGTCACGAAGACGCCAACCGGCGCAGGGGGTTTCGGCGTCCAGCCGATCGGCGCGCACGCGGGAGACGGCGTCCACGCTCAGCCGAACAGAACGGGCATGTCGGTCGCGCAAATCTTCCAGGGAATTAGTAATCATTTGCATATCATAGGATCGAGCTTACTATTTGCCAAGCAGTATCGTTGACCCATGCCGTCCGCCCGCCCCGATCTCGCCGCGATGATCGCACCGCTCGGGCGGGCGCTCATCGCCGCCGAATTGCCCATCCTGGAGCGCCACGAATTGTCGATGTGGGGCTACGTCGTGCTGCTCGGCCTCGGCGGCGAGCCCGTCTATACCCAGGCGGCGCTGGCCAAGGCGATCGGCGCCGACAAGACCCGAATCATCGGCGTGCTCGACGAACTCCAGCGCCGCGGCTTGATCACCCGCGAACCGGATCCGGCGGACCGGCGGGTCAACCTGGTCTCGCTCACCGACGCGGGCCGCGACCTGCGCGACCGAGCCCAGCGTGACATCCAGGCCGGCGAGGAGCGGCTGCTGGAGCGGCTCCCCGCAGCGGACCGCCGTGTCTTCCTGCGCGCCTTGCGCACGCTCTCCGACTCGGTGGCCGAACGCTCCGAATTCTGACCCGCAATCCGATCGCATTGTGACTTAGGGCACAAATCGATCAGTGCCCTCCGCCCGGTGGCGAGCGTCATGGCGACGCGGTATACGCAGGTCAACTAGCCTGATGACGTGCGGCGGACGCGACCCGCGCACCCTCTGACGCAATGCAGCGAACCCTAGCGAAAGCGAATGCCGATGATCCTGGTTGCTCAGGTCAGCGACACCCATTTCGATCTCGGCGCCCGCAACGCCGAGCGGGTACGACGGGTGATGGACTACTTCGCCGGATTGCGCCGCAGGCCCGACGCCATCCTGGTGACCGGCGACATCACCGATTCCGGCAAACCCGAGCAGTACGCAGAGGCCAAGCTCGCATTCGACACCGACATCCCGGTGTACGCCCTCCCCGGCAACCACGACGACCGTGCGGGCTTCCGTACCGCCCTGCTCGGCGAGCCATCCTCCGGCGCCCCCATCAACCAAGTGCGCCGCATCGGCGATCTCACCGTCGCACTGCTGGATTCGAGCGTTCCCGGGGAGCCGGGCGGACGCTTGTCCGACGAGACCTACCACTGGCTGCGCGAGGTGCTCGGCGGGGCGCCGACGGGTAAGCCGATCCTGCTCGCGCTGCACCACCCGCCCGCACACCTGTTCAGCCCGATCGTCGACGGGATCTCCCTCGCCGATCCGCAGCGGCTCGCCGACCTGGTGGCGAGTGACGACCGAATCGCCGCCGTGCTCACCGGGCACGCGCATTCCGCCGCGACCACCACATTCGGCGGCCGCCCGCTGCTGGTGGCTCCCAGCACCGCGTCGGTCCTGAGCGGGGAATGGGAACTCGACCCGCCCGATCACGTCATGGACTACGCGCCGGACCCGGCGGTCGCGCTGCACGTCTTCGCTGACGACTACCGCTTGACCACCCATTTCCGGACGGTTCCGATGGGCGGCCGGATCGGCGTGCAACCGGCCTGAGCGCGGTTTACCCGGTGCGAGCCGGGGCAATCGGGAGGCACACGACGCCTACCCGGGAGGACCACCATGGTCGACCTACCAGCCGCAGTGGTGAGGACCGCGTTCGCGACCGGTGCGCGGATCCGGCATGCGCGGGTTTTCCATCCTGCGGGCCTGCACCTGGCCGGTCGTCTGCATGCCGAGCCCGAGTTCGAGCCGCTGTTCGGGGGCGGTGATCGCGCGGTGATCGCGCGGGTGTCCAAGGGCATCGGCCTGCCCGACGGCCTGCCCGACGTGCTCGGCCTGGCGTTCCGCGTGCTCGACCGAGACGATCAGCCTTGGGATTTCGCGCTGGCCACCACCGGCCGGGGACCGCTGGGCCGGTTGGTGATCACCCCGGCGCGCGGCTGGGCCAGTGCCCGATACGGCTGCCTGATGCCCTACCGAATCGGCAATTCCGCGCCGACCTGGTTCTTCGCCGAGCCGGACAGCGTCCAGCCCTCGTCCGCGTCGCTCGAGGCGATGCAAGCTCACCTGGACGAGGACTTGGTCAGCTTCACACTCACCGCGGGCCGCCTCGGCGGGCCGACTTGGCGGGTCGCCGAACTCACGCTGCGGCTCGCCGAAACCGCCGAGTACCGCACGGATTACTTCGACCCGATGCTCAACCACCCGGCCGAGGTGGAATTGTTTCCCAAGGCCATCGGCAAAATCCGCGAGCTGGCCTATACCGGCAGCAGGAGCGGTCGGGGCGAGGAGACCTAACGCCGGACGGCGCGTTCACGGCGGTAGGCCGCCGGGGTGTTACCGGTCCACCGCTTGAACGCGAAGATGAAGGTCGAAGCTTCGGCATAGCCGAGACGGATCGCGACATCGCTCACCGATAGCGGTGTCGCCGTGAGCATTTCCTCCGCCAAAGCGCGCCGCACTTCATCCAGCAATGCGCGATAGCTGGTCCCCGCGGCATCGAGGTGCCGCCGTAGCGTGCGAGTGCTCATGTTGAGATCGTTCGCCACGGCGTCGATGCCGGGCGGGGCGGCGAATCCGTCCGCTCCGCCGCGCGGCACCAGACGTTCGCGCACCTCGGCCGCGATGCCGGTGCGGGCCCTGCGCCGGTGCACCAGCTCCCGGCACTGCGCCAGGCACATGGCCCAAGTGTGCTCGTTGGCCTGCGGCAGCGGTTTCTCCAACAGCATGGGCTCGATGGCGAACAGGTTGCGCAGCATGCCGAAACCCGGCGGCACGAGCGTGACCTCCGCGATCCGCTCGGCGTAAGCGGGCTCGGGGAAACGGAATTCGGCCCTGGTCAAGGGCAGGCGCGTGCCGAGCAGGTCGCTCATCACCTGATGCATCGCGGTGACGTCGCGTTCGACCAGGAACTGGCGCACGTCCGTCGGCACCGACTCGTCGTGTACCACCGCGACGAACTCGCTTTCGCCCCATTCGGCCACCGGTATGCAGAAGGTGAAGCTGAGATCGAGGTAGCGCAGCGCGAAACTGATCGCCTCCCCGAGTGTCGGGCTGCTGACGCAGGCGAAGCCGAAGATGCCGAAGGTGGTGATCCGGTAGCGGCGGCCGACCTCCACGCCCAGCGCGGGCCGGTCGCCGAGTTCGCGGACGAGATTGCGGATGACCGCCAGTTCGGTGTGCGCGTCGATCTGCGCGTCCGGATCGCGCAATTGCTGCTCGCCGAGCGCGGTGCCGTGCAGCATCCGCGCCGCGGGCACGCCGTGTTCGGCCGCGTAGCCGACCATCAGCGCCACGCTGGCCACGCCGCGCGGAAAATTCCAATCGCGGATATCCGGATCCTGCACCCGTTCCACGCGGACATTATGGCCGAATTTCTCTATGCGATGACACGGCGGCTCTACAGTGGAGTCATCTACGGTCGGAGTGAGGAGTCTCACATGACAGGGCGCGATCGGCCGTCGATCCTCGTCATCGGCGCGGGCTTCGGCGGTATCGGCATGGCGATCGAGCTGCGGCGCAACGGCTTCGACGACATCACCATCCTGGAGCGGGCCGCCGACCTCGGCGGGGTGTGGCGGGAGAACACCTACCCCGGCGCGGCCTGCGACGTCCCGTCCCCGCTGTACTCGTATTCGTTCGAACCCAAGCCGGACTGGCCGCAGCGATACTCCGGCCGCGCCGCCATCCACGCCTACCTGCGCGGTGTCGCCGAACGCCACGGCATCCTGTCGGCGATCCGTTTCGGCACCAGCGTCACCGACGCCGAATTCGACGACGCCACCGGCCGATGGACCGTCCGCACCGCCGACGGGGACAGCCGGATCGCGGACGTGCTGATCTCGGCGGTGGGCCAGCTGTCGCGTCCGTCCTTGCCCGCCATACCCGGCATCGACACCTTCGCGGGCCCGTCGTTCCACTCCGCCGAGTGGGACCACGACGTCGACCTGCGGGGCAAACGCGTCGCCTGCGTCGGCACCGGGGCCAGCGCCGTCCAGTACATCCCGGAGATCCAGCCCGAAGTCGCCCACCTCACGCTGTTCCAGCGCACACCGGCCTGGGTGATCCCCAAGTTCGACACCGACTACTCGCCGATCCAGCACAACCTGTTCGCACGGGTGCCGGGCGCGCTGCTGGCCGAACGGTTCGGGTGGTGGTCGATCGCGGAATTCGTCTCCCTCGGGCTGGTCGAGGTCCCCGCCATCGCCCGCTGGGTGGCCCGCATCGCCTCCCGGCACCTGGCCGAGCAGGTCGAGGATCCGCAGCTGCGCGCGAAACTCACCCCGGACTACCCGATCGGGTGCAAACGCGCGCTGTTCTCCAACGACTACTATCCCGCGCTCACCCAACCGAACGTACGGGTGGAGACGGCCGCGATCAGCGAGATCACGCCGCAGGGCGTGCGCACCGCCGACGGCGCGACGCACGAGGTGGACGTGATCATCTACGGCACCGGTTTCAAGGGCACGGAGTTCCTCTGGCCGATGGAGATCCGGGGCCGCGGCGGCCGCAGGCTGGCCGACGCCTGGGCCGACGGCGCGCATGCGTATTACGGCATCACGGTGCCGGACTTCCCGAACCTCTTCCTGGTCTACGGGCCGAACACCAATCTCGGCGTCGGCTCGATCATCTACATGATCGAGTCGCAGACCCGCTACATCCGTCAAGCCGTGCAGTGGCTGGCCGACCACCCCCGCCACTGTGTCGAGGTCCGCGCGGAGTCGGAGGAGGACTACAACACCGCGCTCCAGCGCCGCTTGGCCCGCACCCCGTGGAACTTCTGCTCGAGCTGGTACCGCAATGCCGCCGGTCGTATCACCAACAACTGGCCGGGCTCGCAGACCAGCTACCGTCGCCGCACCCGGCGCTTCGATCCAGGCCACTACACGATCACCCCCGTCGCGTGACCGATCGCACGGCTCGCGGGCCCGCTCGGATTCGCCTCCGCCCGGCATCACCCGCCGGGCTGGCAGACTTGTGCTGTGAATGAACTGGCCCGTCCGGGCGCATCGGCCGAACGCGGGCCGCTGCGGCCCCTCGAGTTGGCCACCGGCGCCGTGCTGGGCGGAGCCACCGTCGGGCTGGTGACCATCGGCTCGGTGGTTCCGTTCGCCGGCGCACTGCAGTTGGTCGCCGCGGTCCCGATCGGGCTGATCGCGCACCGCTTCCGAGCGCGAGCGCTGGTCACCGCGACCATCGCCGCCACGCTGGTCACCTTCGTCGCGGCCGGACTGGCTTCGGCGACGGTGCTGGTGGCCTCGGCCACCATGGGCGCCATCATCGGGACCGTCAAGCGGCGCGGCGGCGGCCTCGTCGCCGTGCTCGGCCTCTCGCTGCTGGCCGGACTGGCCTGGGCCGCGCTCGCCGTCGGGTCGCTGCTCGCGATGTCGAGTGCGCGCGAGTTGGTGTTCGACAACATCCGCAACGGCTCGCGCGGCTTGCAGGACCTCGCCGGCCGAGTGGGTCTGGCTTCGCTCGGGCAAGTCGTGGCAGACCTCGCCGACGCCGTGCTGCGCTCGTGGTGGCTCTGGGTGGGCGGCGGAATCGCGCTCGGCATGCTGGCCACCGGGGTGTGCTCCTGGTATGTCCTGGGCTCGGTGCTCGACCGGCTGGACTGGCTGCCCGGACAAGACCGGCTCGCAGCGCCGCCCGACGATCGGCCCATCGCGCCGCTGCCGGTCACGCTGAGCGATGCCGGATTCCGCTACCCCGGCGCCGCGCGCGACGCGCTCAGCGGCGTCGATCTGACCGTCGAGGTCGGGGAATTCGTCGCCGTGGTGGGCCACAACGGTTCGGGCAAATCGACGCTGACCCGTGTGCTGGCCGGGCTACCGCCCACCTCGGGCTCGGTGCGGCGCCCCGGCTCGGCCGGACTGGGACAACTCGGTGGCACGGCGCTGGTCTTGCAGCGACCGGAGAGCCAGACCCTCGGCGTGCTCGTCGCCGACGACGTCGTGTGGGGGCTGCCCGCGCACCTCGCCGCCGAGGTGGACGTCGAGGGCTTGCTGAGCGAGGTCGGTCTGGCCGGGATGGGCGGCAAGGAGACCGCCACGCTCTCCGGCGGACAGCAGCAGCGGCTGGCGGTCGCGGCAGCGCTGGCCCGGCGGCCCGCCCTGCTGATCGCCGACGAGGCGACCTCGATGATCGATCCGGACGGACGCCGGGAACTGGTGGAACTGCTCGCAGGCCTGCCGAAGCGGCATCCTATGGCCGTGGTCCTGGTGACCCACCACGAAGCCGACGCCGCGGCCGCGGACCGGGTCGTGCACCTGGCGGGGGGACGCTCGGTCGCGCACCTGCCCGCGTGGCCCCGCCCGGCGCGTGCCGCGCGCCGCAGGCCGATGGGCGAGCCGATCCTCGAACTGCGCGATGTCCGGCACACCTACAACCGCGCGACGCCGTGGGAAGCGCCCGCGCTGCACGGCGTCGACCTGTCCGTCCGCCAGGGCGAAGCGCTGCTGGTCGTCGGCGGGAACGGGTCGGGCAAGTCCACTCTGGCCTGGATCGTGGCGGGCTTGATCGAACCGATCTCCGGCCGATGCGAACTGCGCGGTAAGCCGGTCGGCAAGCAGATCGGCGCGGTCGGGCTGGCGTTCCAGCATTCCCGCCTGCAATTGCAGAAGCAGACCGTCGGCGCGGAGATCGGGGACTGGGGCGGGCGCGCCACGGGCTCCGGCGCGGTCGGGCGCGCGCTGGACGCGGTCGGGCTGGACCGGTCGCTGGCCGCGCGCTCGATCGAAGAACTCAGTGGCGGCCAGGCGAAACGGGTGGTGCTCGCCGCGATCGTGGCCAGCCATCCCCAAGTGGTCGTGCTCGACGAACCGCTGGCCGGTCTCGATCCGGAGGGCCGGGCCGACATCGTGGAATTGCTGGCGCGGCTGCGGGACGCAGGCTTGACGCTGATCGTCATCTCGCACGACGTGGCGGATATGGCGGCGGTGTGTGACCGCACGGTGCACCTGCGATCGGGCCGCATCCTGAGCGCGGAGTCCGCGTGGGCGCCAACGCCTGGGCCGAGCAGGGCGTCCGCGCAAGCCGATTCCGGAGCGCTGCGCGCGCCCGGTGAAGCGGCCTGGCGCTTCGATCACGGAGGTCGATGATGAGCACAGTGCTGCTGCGCCAGGTACCCGTCGGCAGTCCCGTGCACCGGCTGTGGGCGGGCACCAAGATGATCGGGGTGTTCCTGATCAGCCTGGTGCTGATGTTCCTGCCGTCCTGGCCGGTGCTCGGGGTGATGACGGCGTTCCTGGTGTTCGTGGGCGTCCTCGCGCGGCTGCCGCTGGGCACGCTGCCGCGACTGCCCTGGTGGTTCTGGGCGCTGTTCGTCCTCGGCGGCCTGCTCACGGCGCCCGTCGGCGGTGCGGCGGTGCTGCGCTACGCGCAGATCGCGACGTTCACACTGATCCTGGTGGCGGCCTCCTTCCTCATCGCGTGGACCACGCCGATGGGTGACATCGCACCCGCCCTCGCCAAGTTGGGCGCGCCGTTGCGCCGACTGCGGATGCCGGTGGACGAATGGGCGGTCGTCGTCGCACTGACCCTCCGCGGTCTGCCGTTGCTCATGGAGGAGATCCGGGTGCTGCGCGCCGCTCGGCGCCTGCGCCCCAAGGAGGGCGTGCTCGCCCGCGCCGCCGACAACCCGCTCATCGACCTCCTCACCGCGGCCATGGCGGTCGCCACCCGCAGGGCGGGCGAACTGGGTGAGGCGATCACCGCACGCGGCGGCACCGGACAGCTCACCGCCCATCCCAGCGCACCGGGCCTGCGCGACGCTCTGGCGCTCGTGCTGGTCGTCGGCGTCTGCCTCGGCTGCATCGCTCTGCACCTGCTGCTCTGAGCGCAGGCCCGCGAAGCGGTGTTTCCAGCCACATTTCGGCCGAGAAGATTTGCTGCCCGTTTGCAAAACGACTGATATCAGGTGAGATAACCTCCGATCGAAGACCTAGGCAGCGCGTGCTCGCTTCTACGCGTCGGACGGTAGCCGCCGACCCCGATCGCGCAGCCGTGCCACGGCGCACCACCTTCTTCGAGCGACCCGGCCCGTGGTTGACGCAGGCCGGGCGAACGCACCCGCCCACCGGATCCCGTCGCAAAACTCGCCAAAGCCATTGCTGGACTGCGGCTTACACTGGCCGCAGACCCATATCCGGGCACTTCGCAATCGATGTTTCGATTCGGGGGTTGCACCGCCCCGCTCCACGCAAAGGCCGACCGGTCCAACGGAAACGCCCGCGAGACCACACCGAAAATAGCCGTTGGCTATGAAAAGTTGGTAACAAAAGGCGGAAGATTACCCTCCGAATTCGTTTCCCAAACCTCTTCCGCCACAGTACAGTTATCACTCGGAAGTAGCTGTTCTTTGCATCACATCCCGGATGAGCACGCCGGTGGGGGAAGGAAATTCGGTGTGCGCCGCGTTCTCTATTGCTCGAAGCCTGATGAAGATTGGAAACCGAGAATGATTCTGCGGAAAGTCACTGCCGCTGTCGTGCCACTGGTCGCCGCGCTCACGGTAGGGTCCGGCGTCGCGCACGCGGAACCGGACGCGACAGCGGTCCCGGATATCGGCTATCGAGCCGAATTGATCGGAAACAAGGTCGTCACGACGCTCACCGCGGGCACGTTCGATCTGCGCGGTGACGCGGTCGACATCAAGGATGCGGCGGGCCACGTCGCGGTCACCCTGCCCCTCGCCTTCCGGCAGGACGGGCTCGAATACCCGATGGCCCACCTCGTGCGCGACGCGGGCCGAGTGCTGGAGCTGACCGTCGTCAAGGACGCGGCGCAGGCCCGCCCGGCGGCGACGCCGGTCGCCTCGCCGTTCGAGAACCAGCGCGCGATGGACGCCTTCCTGTCGCAGTTCGGCATCGCCACCGCGGTCGGCGGCTTCATCGGTACGGTCATCGGAGCGCTGGTCGGCCTGACGGGCATCATCGGAGGACCCATCGGTATCGCCACCGTGCTCGCGGGCGCCGGTATCGGCGGCATCATCGGCACCATCGTCGTCGGCGGACCGGCCCTGATCATCGCGGGTATCGATCTGATCAGCACGCTGGCCGCCCCGCCCGGCACCACCAAGTGGATGGACACCACCGGGCGTTCGCAGAACTGACCGGCGCCGCCGGGCACGACGCGCACCGAATCGTCCGCGATTCGGTGCGCTTTCGTCTGTCCGGACGGCCCACGGCCCGCCGGAGGTGAGCACCACGCATCGCGCACCCGCGCCCGTCGACGGATCCGGTGCCGCACCGACGATGACTTTCGAGACGAACGCCGCGCTCACACACTCACGCCCGTCGAGGACTCCGGTGTTCCGGACCGTCACCGACGCCAGGCGGTCGTCCACTTACCGCTCACGACACCCGGGGATCACCGGTAGACCCGCGAACCGATCGGCGAGGAAGTTCATCGCGCCCGGCGCCTCACCGATCGCCGCCGGGTTGTGGGTGGGCAGCATCGAGTGCACCGAGGTGATCGACGCTCCCTGCGCGCAGTACCGGCCGATCAGGTCGGTGAAGCCCGCGACGGGGATCACGTCGTCGGTCAGGCTGTGGTACAGGTACATCGGCGTCTCCGGCGCGCTGCCGCCGAGTTCCTGGGCGTCGGTCGCGGCGCGGAAAATCGGATGTCTCAGCAGGCCCGGGACGACGGCGAAGTCGTCGGCCCACGCGCCGACGTATTTCGGCACCAGGTCGGATCCGCACATGGTGGCATTCTCGGCCAGCGCCGCACGCCCCCGATCGTTGAGCAACTCCAGCACGCCGTTACCGGGATCGTTTCGGGCGAGCGCGAACACGATCAGCAACGCCAGCCCGGCCTGCACGGTGCCGTCCGCCTCGCGAGCGATGGCGGGCCAGTCCGCGGGAACGCCACCCGAGGTGATTCCCGCGAACCGGACGTCCGGGGCGTACTCCGGCTGCAACTGCGCGGCCCACAACGTGGCGAACGCACCGCCGGAGTAGCCCCAGGCGCCGATCGGCGTGGCGGGTCCGAGTCCGGCCTGCGGAAGATCACGCGCTGCACGGATGCCGTCCAGCACACCGCGTCCGGAGTTCACACCGTCCAGGAACCGGGATCGCGGCCCTTCGTAGTCACTGGCCACCACCGCCCACCCACGGCGTAGCGCCTCGGCCATGAACGGCGTATCGATCACCGTGTTCACCGCGCCGGTGTCCCAGCCGCCGCGCAGCGCGAACGACGGTGCGCACCGCGTGCCCAGACTGTCCTCGGGCACCTGATACGACAGCAGGGGCCGGGCGCCCGGGCCGAACCACGGCAGCATCGGCACCAGCACGGTCGCCACGTCGGCTACGGGATCGTCGCTCGCGTCGGTGGTGCGATACTTCACCTGCCACGCCGAAATCGGCAGCGGCAGTCCGAACAACGCGATGGGGCGGGAATCCAGCACGGCGCCGTTGCCATAGCGCGCGAGGTCGGCGGGAGCCGCGTAGAACGGGTCGTGGTCCGGCGGCGGTAGCTCGGCGTGTGCCGCTGGGACAGCGGCCAGGACGATCAACGCGGACAGCATGATCCCCAGGATCACCGTGCACACGGGGCGGTTGCTCGCCTGCGCGACGACAGGCGCTGCGTGAACATCCTTCATCAGGGCCTCCCCAGTCCCGGCGAGGCGGTGGGTCTCCCGGTGCGGCGGGGCTCACCTGACCTCCTGAACTCCACGGTACTGCCGGGCCGACCCACCCGGCAACGGTCGATCGCAGGTCACACCCACCGCCGCTGGTGTCCGCCCGGCTGGCTACAGTGTTGGCCAAAACGCCCCCAGCGCAATCGAATAGCTGTCCGGGGTCACCCCCCTCGCAGCGCGAGCGCAACGAACAGGAGTAGCCGAGCATGCGGCATGGCAACGGATTGGATATCCCCGAGGGACTCGCCGACGTGTGCGCCCCGGACCGAATGGCGGTGATCGTCTACGACATGCAGGTCGGCGTGCTCAGCCAGTTGCCGGACGGGCCGGAGATCATCGAGCGGGTGGTCGGCGTGGTCGACGCGGCGCGCTCGGGCGGCTACCCGGTAGTCTTCCTGCGCCATTTCTTCCTGCCCGAACGCCTGAGCGGAACCTTCGCGCTGCGCATGGCCATGAGCTGGCAGCAAGTGGATTCGGTGGACGAGGTGCGCTTCATCCTGCAGCGCGACACCCCGGCCTTCGAACTGGTTCCCGAGCTGCGCCCGCGCGCGGACGAGGTGGTGTTCGACAAGACGTCGATGTCGGCCTTCGAAGGGACTCCGCTGGCCTCGATGCTGCGCGACCTGCGCATCGGCGCCTACGCGATCGCGGGCGTCGCGCTGGAGATCGGCATCGCCCCCACGGTCACGCATTCCACCGATCTCGGCTTCGTGCCGGTGGTGATCAGCGACGCGGTGGGCGGCCGGGACAAGGAGGCCATGGCCCGGGCTTACGCCGACTTCGAGTTCCAGGGCCACGCGCTGGTGACCGACATCGCGACCATCACACCGCTGCTCGCCGGCGCCAACTGACCCGACGGGACCCGGCCACGGCCGGGTCCCGTTCGACGCTCACTGCTCCCGCAGGGCTTTCTTGGCCGCGCTCTGGGCGGCGTCGACCTGGCTTGCGAACTTCTTGCCCGTCTTCTCGTCGACGAGATCGCCCGCCTTGTCGATCACCGTGTCCAGCTTGTCCGCGTTCTTCCGGGCCAAGTCCATCGCCTTGCCGGCCAGGTTCTTGAAGTCCACCGTGCACTCCTCGTCTCGCGCTGAGAACCACCGCGAGACAACCCTACTCAGCACCGAGCCACGCCGGGTGCCACAACCGGCCCGTCTCGGTCCAGTTCATGAAGCGCACGGTGCCACCGAGTTTCGGCGTCACCCACACCGCTTCCTTGCGTTCCTCGGCGGTCAGGTCGTTGTCGAACGGCGATGTCTTGCGTTCCAGCGGGCGCAGCCGCGCGGCCAGCGCCCGCAGGTCCGAGTCGTCGAACCCGGTGCCGACCCGTCCGACGTAGACCAGCCGCCCGTCGTGCGGAATGCCGACCAGCAAGGACTTGAATTCCCGCGCCGAGCTGCGCCGCCATCCGCCGATCAGCACCCGCTGCGTGCGCCAGTTGCGTTGCTTCACCCAGGCATGCCCACGCTTGCCCGGTAGATACACCGAGTCCTTGCGCTTGGCGACCACACCTTCGAGCCCGTGCTGCTGGCTGTAGCGCAAGGCGTCGGCGCCCGAGCCGTCCAGGCGCGGGGGTACGACCAGCGACGGCGCGTTGGCGGCGAGCGCCTCCAGCACCCTGCGGCGGTCGGCGTAGCGTTTGCGCAGCAGCGAGGTGCCGTCCAGGTACAGCACGTCGAAGGCGACGAACACCGCCCGCGCCGCATCGGCCTGCAACAGACCGAGGTTCGCGACGCCGTGATCGTCGAAAACGACGGCCTCACCGTCCAGCACCACCTGATGTCCGGACAACTCCCGCCGCAACGCCGCGATGCCGGGATAGCGGTCGGTCACGACGTGGCCCGCCCGGCTGCGCAGCGTGATCGCGCCGGACTCGATCTCGGCGATCAGCCGGAAGCCGTCCCACTTGGTCTCGAAGCACCACTCGGCGGCGCCGAGTTCGGCGACGTCACCGTGCGTCGCGAGCATCGGTGACAGACCGCGCGGCAGCGGCGCGTGCCCGCGGGAGGGACGGATGATCCGGCCCTGCGGTTCGTCCGGCTCCTCCTCCTGCTGTTCGGCTCCGTTCTGCGCACGCATCAAATGCATCAGCCATTGGTTGCCGTTGGTCTGGATCAGCGCGTACCGGCCGGTGAGCCGCCTGCCGTGGAAGCGAACGATGACTTCGTCGTCGCGCCACTTCTCGGTCTCGTAGGTGCCGGAGTCCCAGATCGTCATCTCGCCTCCGCCGTACTCGCCCTTCGGGATGGCGCCGTGGAAGTGGAGGTACTCCATCGGATGGTCTTCGGTGTGCACGGCGAGGCGGTTCTGCTCGGGCGAGGTCGGTGGCCCCTTCGGCACCGCCCAGGACACCAGCACCCCATCGCGCTCCAGCCGCACATCCCAGTGCAGGCGCCGCGCGTGATGCTCTTGCACGACGTAGCGATTGTTCTCCCCCGGCGCGGGCGCCTGCGCCGGAACCGGCTCGGGTGTGCGGGACGGGTCGCGCATCGAGCGGTACTTCGTCAACGCGTCGGAAGCCGCCCCGGATGAATCATCCTGCGCGGGAGCGGTATCCAGTTCGGCGAGCAGATCGCCGTCGGAACGGTACCTGGCGAGCACCTCGTCGAACCGCAACTGCCGCAGCCTCGTGCGATTCTCGATCTCCTTCCAAGTGCGTGGCGCAGCGGCATTCGGCTCCGGCCGCCCCCGCATCGAGTAGGGCGCGATGGTGGTCTTCGCGGCGTTGTTCTGGCTCCAGTCCAGGAAGACCTTGCCGCCGCGCGCCGCCTTCGCCATCGTCGCCGTGACCAGGTCCGGACGCAGCCGTTGCAGATTCGTGGCCACCTGTTTCGCCACCGTGGACGCGCCGTCGGAGTTCAGCTCGCGATCCAACGGCACATACAGGTGGATGCCCTTGCTGCCACTGGTCACCGGGAAGGCGCGCAGGCCGATGCCCTCGACCATCTCGCGCACCGCGAGCGCCACCTCGGCGCATTCGGCGAGCCCGACCCCCTCCCCGGGATCCAGATCGAAGACCAGCCTGGTCGCGGGACCCATGTCGTCGCCGTCGAATCGCCACTGCGGCACATGGACTTCCAACGCGGCCTGCTGCGCCAGCCAAGCCAGTCCCGCCTCGGAATCGATCAGCGGGTAGACGACCTTGCGATCGGAATGCCGCAAGGCCCGCCGATCGATCCACGACGGGGCATGCGACGGGAGATTCTTCTCGAAGAAGGACGGTTCGTCGACGCCGTTCGGCCAGCGCTTGCGGGTCACCGCCCGCCCGGCGATGTGCGGCAGCATGGCGGGCGCGATCGCCGAATAATAGGCGATCACTTCGCCTTTCGTGGTTCCGGTGGCCGGGTACAGCACCTTGTCGAGGTTGCTCAGGTCAACCTCGATACCACCGAACTCGCGGCGGGCCGCCATATCCGAAGTGTAGCGGCGGAGACCCGGCTGAGGTCTCCGCCGCGGACTCAGGCGTGCGGCCCGGACTGATCGGGCGGAACCACCTTCTTGGCGGCCTCCTTGCCCTTGGCGATCTTGTCCGTGTACTTGCCGTGCGTCTTCTGATCGATGAAGTCACCGGCCTTGTCGACCGCGTGGTTGATCTTGTCGGCGTTCTTGGCCGCCGCGTCCTTCCCCTTGTCGACCAGGCCCTTGACCGTGTCCGCGAAACTCATCGCCGTGATCCTTCCTGTCGCCAACTATCCGGAGTGCTTCACCCGATATTCTCCCACCAAGAATCCGCAGGTGGGGTGCTCGACGGGTGCACGCGTTCGCCGGGCATCGGCACCGCGACACCCGTGCCCGCCGCCCGCGCCGCGGTCACCATCCGCGCGACCGGCTCCGACCAGCCGTGGAAGGCGAGATTGAAGGTGGCCCAGTGAATGGGCACCAGCAGTCCGTGACCGGGATTCCCGCCACACAGGTCGGCGTGTGCCCGGACCGCCTCCTCGGGGTTCATATGCACATCCGGCCATCGCTCGTCGTAGGCGCCGATCGGCAGCAGCGTCAGATCGAACGGGCCGAGCGCCGCGCCGGCCTCGGCGAACGCCTTCGTGAAGCCGGTGTCGCCGCCGAAGTACACCCGCCGGGTCGGGCCGACGATCGACCACGAGGCCCACAGCGTGGTGTTGCGCAGCAGGCCGCGTCCGGAGAAGTGCCGAGCCTCGGTGCAGGTGAGCACCAGATCGGCGCCGTCACGGCCCCGGCCGAGGTCGGTGAGCGACACCGAACCGCCCCAATCCAATTCGACGATACGTTCGTCCGGGACACCCCAGTGCCGCAAGTGAGCGCCGATGCCGATCGGAACGAGGAACGGCGTGTCCTGGCGTGCCACCAATTCCCGGACGGTCTCCTTGTCCAGGTGGTCGTAATGGTCGTGCGAGATGATCACCGCGTCGATCGGAGGCAGATCGGCCAGCGGCTGCGGCACCGGATGCATGCGCGCGGGCCCGACCAGCGGCGACGGCGAAACCCGCTCGCTCCATACCGGATCGGTGAGAATCCGGTACCCGTCGACCTCGACCAGCGTCGTGGCGTGGCCGTACCAGGTGACGGCCAGAGCGGCCGCCTCGGCCGGCTGCTGCGGGGTCCGCAGTGGGACCGGACCCCGCGGTCTGCCCGCGTTGCGCCGGGTCAGTGCCGAGACCAGCAGCGAGGGAGCCGAACCCGCCACCATCTGGCTACTGGGTTCGGTGTTGTGGAACTGGCGGTCGCGATAGGTGGCCGCGCCCACCGCGTACGGCTGGATGGCCGAGATCGAGGCGCCCATCGCCGACGGGATGTCCCACACCGCCCGGACCAGCCAGGTGATGCCGAGCGCGCCCGCCGCGGCGCCCGCGACGCGTCTGATGCCCATCATCGCCCCACAAACTTCGCCGGGCGCTTTTCCTGTCTGGCCAAACGACCCTCCTTGGCATCCTCGCTCGTCCACGCGGCCTCCAGGGCCGCGCGCTGCTGCGCGGTCTCCGGATCGCGCGTTCCGTCATCATTGAGCACCAGCTTCATGTGGCGCAGGGACAACGGGGCCAATGCCGCGATCTGCTTGGCCCAGGCCTGCGCGTCGGCCACCGTGCCGATCCGGTTGGCGAACCCGAAGCTATAGGCGTCCTCGGCCGGGATCTGCTCGGCGCCCAGCAACACCGTGCGCGCCGGACCGCCGCCGATCAGGGCGGCCAGCCTGCGCACGGTCCAGCGATCCACGCTGATGCCCAGTTTCGCCGCCGGCACCGCGATGTACGCCTCCGGGGCGATCACCCGCAGGTCCGAAGCGAGCGCCAACTGCACGCCCGCGCCGATCGCAGCGCCGTTGATCGCCGAAATCACCGGGATCGGCGCCGATTCGATCGTGTGCAGCGTTTCCAGCAACCCGGACAGGAAATCGTCGGAGTACACCCCGGACAGATCGGCGCCCGCACTGAACACCGGGCCGTGCCCGGTCAAGACGATGACGCGCGCCTGGTCGGCGACAGCGGCGAGCACGGCCTCGCGCAGCAGTGTCACGAGTTCGTGGTTGAGCGCGTTGCGGCGCTCCTCCCGCTGAAGTTCGATGGTGACCACGTCACCGTCCCGGCTGACCCCGAGCATGCGACCTCCCCGACTGAACGGTCCGTCTGATCTTTTCACTCTGCCACAGCGGACCGCCTGCTCCGCGCCGGGCGATACGATCACCGGCTGTGCCGACCGACTTCGACATCCTGGTGATCGGCGCTGGTCAGGCGGGACTGTCGGCCGGTTATCACCTCCAACGCCTCGGGTTGCGCCCCGAGCGGCACTTCCTGCTGGTCGACCGGTCTCCCGGTCCCGGCGGCGCGTGGCAGTTCCGCTGGCCCTCCCTCACCCTCGACACGGTCAACCGCGTGCACGATCTGCCCGGTATGTCGTTCGCCGAGACCTTGCCGCCGGGGTCGTCCTCCGTGCCCGCGGCCTCGGCGGTGCCGCACTACTACGAGCTGTACGAGAAGCGGTTCGACCTGCGGGTGCACCGGCAGGTCTCGGTCACCGTGGTCTGTGACCGCACGGAGGACGGCGCTGCGGCCGCACGCGGCACGGTGCTCGACGCGGAGACCGACGTGGCGGGCGCGTTCCGGGTACGCGGCCTGATCAACTGCACCGGCACCTGGGAGCATCCGTTCGTTCCGCACTATCCCGGAGCGCAGACCTTCGCGGGCCGCCAGCTGCACACCCGCGACTATCGCAATGCCGAGGAATTCGCGGGCGAGCACGTCGTGGTGGTCGGCGGCGGCATCTCGGCGGTCCAGCTGCTCGACGAGATTTCCCACGTCACCACCACGACCTGGGTCACGCGGACACCGCCGCGCTTCCGCGAAGGCGCCTTCACCGAGGAGGACGGGCGAGCCGCGGTGGCGATGGTCGAGGACCGGGTGCGGCGCGGGTTGCCGCCGGGATCGGTGGTCTCGGTCACCGGCCTGCCGCTCGACGACCGGTTACGCGCGGCGCGGGCTCGCGGCGTGCTCACCCGCCTGCCCATGTTCGAGCACATCGAGCCCGACGGCGTGCGCTGGGCCGACGGGAGCTTCCAACGGGCGGACGTGATCCTCTGGGCAACGGGGTTCCGCAGCGCGCTGGACCACCTGGCGCCACTGCGATTGCGTGGACCCGGCGGCGGGGTCACCATGTCGGGACGACTGGCCACCCAGGTGGCCGCCGATCCGCGCATCCATCTGATCGGCTACGGGCCGTCGGCCAGCACGGTCGGCGCCAATCGCGCGGGACGTGCGGCGGCGCTCGAACTCACCGGACATCTCGGACTGCGCTGACCCACGCCGACCGGAATCGTCAGTCGATCAGGCCCATGGTGAACGTGTCCGGATCTCCTCCGGTGCGCGAACCGGTGTCCAGCGCGGTGATCGCGTCCATCTGCGCCGCGGTCAGCTCGAAACCGAACACGTCGAAGTTCTCCGCGATCCGCGACGGCGTCACCGACTTCGGGATGACGACGTTGCCCAGTTGCAGGTGCCAGCGAATGATCACCTGCGCCGGAGTGCGGCCGACCTCGGCGGCCACCGCGGTGACGACGTTTTCGTCGAGTACCGTGCCCTGTCCGAGCGGGCTCCACGCCTCGGTGGCGATCGCGTTGGCGGCGTGGAATTCGCGCAACTCGGGTTGCGCCAGCCGCGGGTGCAGCTCGATCTGGTTCACCGCCGGGATCTCACCGGTCTCGGCGATGAGCCGCTGGAGATGCGCGACCGTGAAGTTCGAGACCCCGATCGAGCGCACCCGGCCCTGCGACTTCAGCGCTTGGAAGGCGCGGAAGGTGTCCACGAAGCGGTCGGCCGCGGCCACCGGCCAGTGGATGAGGTAGAGGTCGAGGTAGTCCAAGCCGAGCCGCCGCAGACTGGCATCGAACGCGCGCAGCGTGGAGTCGTAACCCTGGTCGGAATTCCACAGCTTGGTGGTGACGTAGATCTCATCACGGGGCAGGCCGAATTCCCGGATCGCATGGCCGGTGCCCTCTTCGTTTCCGTAGATCGCAGCGGTATCGATGCTGCGGTAGCCAACCTCGAGCGCGGTGGTGACGACCGGGAAGACGTCCTCGGCGGGTACCTGGAACACGCCGAAGCCGAGCTGCGGGATCACGTTCCCGTCGTTCAGCACGATCGAGGGAACGGTGCTGGTCTCGCTTTTGAAGGTCACATTCCGACGGTAGAAGTGCGGCGGCGAACCGTCAATCACGCCCTCGGGTGTGTTGGCTTGCAATTTGCTGGGAAAGGCTGGGTAAGGGCTGTGCCGCCAGTCAGCTGGTCGGGCCGGGCAAGCCGAGCCGCCGGTACCGCGCCTGTCGCGCCGCGAGCAACTCCGCGTCCGGCCGGGCGCGCAATGCCGCCAGTTCGTGCGCGATCGCGGCGACCATGCGGCGGGCGAAGTCGACCGGCTCGTCCGCCGCGTCGGGCAACTCCGGCACGATCCGGTCGACGATACCGTCGCGCAGTAAGTCGGCGGCGCTGATCCGTTGTGCCGCAGCTAGGGCGGCCGCATGATCGGTGTCGCGGAAGACGATGGCGCTCGCGCCCTCCGGCGGCAGCGGGGCCAGCCAGGCGTGCGTCGCGGCGAGCACCCGGTCAGCGGGCAGCAGCGCCAGCGCGCCACCACCGGTGCCCTGGCCGAGCAGCACCGAGACGGTCGGGGTATCCAGTGTCACCAGGTCCGCGATGCAACGGGCGATCTCAGGCGCCAGTCCGCGCTCTTCGGCTTCCTTCGACAGCGCCGCGCCCACCGTGTCGATGACCAACACCAGCGGCAGCCGCAACTCCTGAGCAAGCGCCATACTGCGCCGCGCCTCCCGTAGCGCGGCCGGGCCCATGGTGTTCTCGCCCTGTTGGCCACGCCGGTCGTGCCCGAACACCACGCACGGCTGCCCGCGGAAACGGCCGAGGGCGAGCACGGCAGTGCGATCGGATTCTCCCTGACCGGTGCCGCTGAGCGGAACCCGTTGCGTCACATGACGTAACAGATCTCGGATGCCCGGACGCTGCGGGCGGCGGGAGATCAGAACCGACCGCCACACCCGATCGGCCTCGGCGGCGATCCGCAGGTCGTCGAGCTGATTTCGTTCTGCTCCAGCGACATTCGCATCCGGGACGCGATCCACTACCGACGACTCAGGCGGCGTGGCGATGTGATCGGAATTCCGCTGTGTCGCAACGGTGTCGGGAAGTTCGACACCGCTGAACACACTCAACGCGCGATGGGCGATGCGGCGGAAGACCGGGATCGGGAGAACACCGTCGATAACGCCACGCCGATACAGGTTTTCCGCGGTCTGCACGCCTTCTGGGAAGGGCCTGCCGTACAAGGCCTGGTAGACCCGTGGACCGAGAAAGCCGATGAGCGCCCCGGGTTCGGCGAAAGTGATGTGGCCCAATGATCCCCACGACGCGAAGACGCCACCCATCGTGGGGTTGCGCAGGTAGACCACGTAGGGATGCCCCGCCGACTTGTGCGCCGCCACCGCGCCCGCGATCTTCACCATCTGCACGAAGGCGACGGTGCCCTCCTGCATTCTGGTCCCGCCGGAGGTCGGCGAGGCGACCAACGGCAGCCCGAGTTCGGTGGCGCGCTCCACCGCCGAGACGATCCGCTCCGCCGCCGCCACGCCGACCGAGCCGGCCAAGAAACCGAACTCGCAGGCGATCACGGCCACGCGCCGACCACGCAGCAACCCTTCGCCGGTCAGCACCGATTCGTCGGTGCCTGCCGCGACCGCCGCCTTCCGCAACGCATCGCGGTACTGCGGGGAGGCGGCCACCGTCACCGGTGGCCGGTCCCAGCTGACGAACGAGTCCGTGTCGAGTAATTGCTCCAGCAACTCTCGCGCCGAAGTGCGCACCGGTCGAGCCTATCCCGCTCTACCCGGCGCCCCGGCGAACCACGGGAGCACTCAGTAGCCCTGCATCACCTTGCGCAGCGCGTACTCGGTGAGCGCGACCAGCGCCTGCTTGGCCGGCTCACGACGACGAGCATCGATGGACAGGATCGGCACATCGGCGGGCACGGCGAGCGCCTGCCGGATGTCCTCGATCGGGTACCGCGGTGCGTCGTCGAACTCGTTGAGCGCCACCAAGAACGGTAGGCCGCGCGCTTCGAAGTAGTCGACGGCCGCGAAGCTGTCCTCCAGCCTGCGGGTGTCGACCAGGACGACGGCACCGATGGCGCCACGGATCAGGTCGTCCCACATGAACCAGAATCGATACTGGCCAGGCGTGCCGAACAGATACAACACCAGATCGTCGGCGAGACTGATCCGGCCGAAGTCCATCGCCACGGTGGTGGTCGACTTCATCGGGATGCCGGTCAGGTTGTCGATCCCGGCGCTGGCATTGGTGACCAATGCCTCGGTGCGCAGCGGAACGATCTCCGAGACAGCACCGACCAACGTGGTCTTCCCGACGCCGAAGCCACCGGCGACCACGATCTTCGCCGATGTTGGCTTGCTGGTACGAGTGTCGACCTGCGCCGTCGAATCAAATACGCCGGAGTCCACTGAGAACCCTTTCGATCAGCTCGCGACGCTCATCGTCGCTGGAATCGTCTTTCAAAGTCGCCGATACGCGCACGTGCCCGGCCTCGATCAAATCGGCCACGAGCACACGGGCCACCCCGATAGGGATACCCAATCGGGCTGCTACCTCGGCAACGGACGGCGATTCTCTGCACAACTCCACGATTGACGTCTCGATGTTGGTCAGTTCGAACTGCCGCTCCAGGGCGACCGGATGCGATGCGACGAGAGCCTCCAACGCCAACTCGACCGCGGGCCTGGTTCGGCCTGCGGTCAGCGAGTATGGGCGAACGAGGCTCGGCTCGGCGCTCCCCACGCGGTGATCTTCTATGTCCATCCCACCATCAGGAACCCATCGTGACGCGTGGTGTGGCCTGAACAGTCTGGCCAACCCGCTCGACCAACAGAGCCATCTCGTAGCCGACCTGACCGATGTCACACGAAGTGTTGGTCAGCACCGCGAGATAGGAACCGTCGCCGACAGCCATGAGTAGCAGGTAACCGTGCTCCATCTCGACGACGGACTGCAGCACGGTGCCACCCTCGAACAGGTTCGAGACGCCGACTGACAGGCTCGCCAGACCGGCCGTGACGGCCGAGAGCTGTTCGGCGCGGTCGACGGGCAGCTGGGCACTCGCGGCCATGAGTAGGCCGTCAGCCGAGACCAGGACGGCATGGGCTACGCCAGGAACCTCGTTGGCAAAGTTCGAAACCAGCCAATCCAGCTGACGATTCGTACCACCTAGATCGGGGTTCATCGGTCTCCTTTATCTCCGGTTAGGTTCATTGCTCTCATTGCGCGGCCATCCCGGACGCCCTGCTGGTGACGACTCAAGCTGGACCTGATCGTTTCTGGGTCACGGCGCGGCGCCCGATCCGCCGCACCGCTGACGCCGCCGGGGACAAGCCTTCCGCCCGGATTGCGTTGCGGCAAGCCCGCCGCCGTTTTCGTCTCGGGCTGGGCCTCGCTGGCGCGGCGAGCCGCTTGCCAACCTTCGTCACCCGGCGACTCGAAGGAGGCGGCCACCTGAGACCTATCCGCGTTGGGATCCGACAGCCACGCCGACATCATCTCGGCGAAGATCGGCGTTCCGCCCATCGACGCCCCCGGCTCCTCCGCCGGCTGCAGCCTGGTCTGGAAAAACGAGGCCGTCTTGGCCGGATTGGACCGGAAGCTGTGCTTACCGGGATCGCGGCCCGGCGGCGTGGCGGGCTGCTCTCCGCTCGCGGCGTGCTGGCCACCGCGATCACGCTGCGGCAGCGCGATGCCCGGCGGCACCGGCTGGCGCTGCGGCGCTTGGGCGCCCGGCTGCCGCTGCGGCAGACCGGTCAGACCGCTCTCGCGCTGCGGCGGACCCGACGGTGCGGGCGGACGCTGCGGTAGACCGTTCACGGCGCCGGGCTCGCGCTGCGGCAGGCCACCCGCGGCCGAGTCCCGTTGCGGCAGACCGTTGACGGCGGGCAGCGCGCCGGAGCCCGGCTCACGCTGCGGCAAGCCGTTCCCGGCCGCATGCTGCGGAAGATGGTGGGCGCCGGAATCCCGCTGCGGGAAACCACTACCCGGTTCACGCTGCGGCAGACCACCGGGTGCGGCGTCGCGCTGCGGGAGATTCGGCGCCGGCTGCCGCGGCGGCAGACCGGTGGAGCCCGGCTCACGCTGCGGCAAACCACCCAACGCCGACTCACGCGACGGCAAACCGGTCGAGCCCGGCTCACGCGACGGCAAACCACTCACGCCGGACTCACGCGACGGCAAACCACCCAACGCCGACTCACGCGACGGCAAACCGGTGGAACCCGGCTCACGCGACGGCAAACCACTCACGCCGGACTCACGCGACGGCAAACCACCCAACGCCGACTCACGCGACGGCAAACCGGTGGAACCCGGCA
>NZ_JBSGDA010000019.1:0-21443 GCF_053602135.1 Nocardia sp. NPDC004573 | reverse complement strand
GGCTCACGCGACGGCAAACCACTCACGCCGGACTCACGCTGCGGCAAACCACCCAACGCCGACTCACGCGACGGCAAACCGGTCGAGCCCGGCTCACGCTGCGGCAAACCACCCAACGCCGACTCACGCGACGGCAGACCACCCGCCGCCGACTCACGCTGCGGCACACCGTTCGCACCCGGCTGCCGCTGGGGTAGGCCGGTGGGACCCGGCTCACGCGACGGCAGGCCACCCGCCGACTCACGCTGCGGCAGGCCACCAGAGGCGGATTCACGCTGCGGAAGACCACTCAGACCGGACTCGCGCTGCGGAAGACCACTCGCCGCGTCCCGCGACGGCGCTCCATTGGTGCCGGGCTGGCGTTGCGGAAGGCCGGTGCTCGGCTGCGGCACACCATTGGCGCCCGGCTGACGCACGGGCAGTTCGCCGGAGTTCGGCTCACGCGGCGGCAGTCCGGTACCGGACTGCTCCGCGGGACCACCGGGCTGGCGCGGCGGCGGACCGCCGGGGCTGAGAGTGCGCTTGGGCAGATTGGCCGCGGCGAGCTTGCCCCGCTGCGGACCGCTCGGCGCAGGCTGTGCCGACGCGGACCGCAGGCTCGTCGCCGACTGCTGCGTCTCGGAGCGCATGCCCGACGACGACATCGCCGTACCCGGCTGCCGCTGCGGCAGTCCGCCGGGACCGGTGGGGATCGGCCCGCTGGGCGAGCCGGTGGGCTTGGCGCTCGCGGCCGGAATCGGACCGCTCACCCCGGGATCGACAGTGACCATGACATTGCCCCCAGGAGTCCGCTGGACGGCCCGCATCTGCATAGACGACGGCGCCGACGGACGCTGTGGAGCGGCGGCCTGCGGCGAAGGCTGCGGGGTGACGGGCTGCCCCGCGCTCGGCTTGCCCGCGACGATCAATCCGACCGGCACGTGCACGGTCACCGTCACGCCGGGATCGCGCGCGGTGTCGAAGGTCGGGCGCAACCGCACGGTGAGACCGTGCCGCTCGGCCAGCCTGCCGACCACGAACAGGCCCATGTGGCGGGCCGTGTCCGGGCCCGGCTCGGCGGTCTGCTCCAAGCGGCGGTTGATGTCGGCCATCTCGGCGGGCGGCATACCGATGCCGCGGTCGGCCACCTCGATGAGCAGGCCCTGATCGTGCGCCTGCGCGAAGGTGAACTTGACGTCGGTCTCCGGCGGCGAGGCGCGCAGCGCGTTGTCCAGCAGCTCGGCGAACAGGTGCGCGAGGTCGGAGGCGGCGGGTTCCTTGAGCGAGCCGCGCGGCGTGGCGCCGAGCTTCACGCGCTCGTAGTCCTCGACCTCGGAGATCGCGGCGCGCAGCACGTCGGCGATCTCGACCGGGGCGGACTTGGCGCGCCGCTGCCGGGTACCGGCGAGAATCAGCAGGTTGTCGCCGTTACGGCGCATGCGGGCGGCGAGATGGTCCAGCCGGAAGAGGTTCTCCAGCAGGCGCGGGTCCTTCTCGTCGTACTCCATCGCTTCGATGAGGGTGAGCTGATGGTCGACGAGCGACTTCGACCGCCGCGCCAGGGTCTCGAACATGTCGTTGACCTGCGAACGCATCTTCGCCTGGTCACTCGCCAGACGCAGCGCCTGGCCGTGGATGTCGTCGACGGCGCGGGCCAGCTGACCGATCTCCTCGGTGCTGCGCACCGGCATCGGTTCCAGCGGCACCTCTTCGGGCGACGCGCCGTTACGGAGCTGGGCGACCTCATGCGGAAGGTCGCTCTCGGCCACCCGAAGCGCGGCCAAACGCAGCCGGTGCAGCGGCACGATCATCGAGCGGGCCACGAAGACCGCGAGCAGCAGCGCGGCGAGGATGGTCGCGATGACGACCGCGGTGTAGGTCCACGCGTCGCGCTGGGCGGTGGTCACCAGCGAGTGCATCGCGGAGTCGATGTCCTTGGTCGCCTTGCCGACGACGTGCTCGTAGACCGCGAGGCTGTCGGTCAGCGACTTCTTCAGGTCGCCGACGGGGAGCTGACCCGCCTGCGACTGCGGGCTGGTGAGCAGCGCGATTCTGGTGTCGATGCCCGCGCGCAGGTCGGCGATCGAGGTGTCACCGTCGGCGAAACGGTGCGCGAGCACGTTGAGCAGCGCGCGCTCGGTGTTCGAGGCGATGAGGAAGTTCTGGACGCCGGACTGCTGGGAGCGCAGCACCTCGGGGAAGGCGGCGAGCTCGCTGACCAGGGTGGCGCGGGTGTTGAGCGAGTCGACCAGCCGCAGCTTGGCCGCGTCCACGGCGGTGTCGCTGACCTGCCCGACCGTGGCCTCGACGATATGAGTACTGCCGTTGCGGACGCGGTCGATCAACGCGAGGGTGTCCGCCGGCGGCCCAGTGGTGACGGCTTTGCCCTGGGCACGAACGCCCTTGGCCTGGGTGAGCATGCCCTCGAGGGCCTCGCGTGCGCCGGGCACACCGTCGAACCGGGAGATCGCCTTCTCAGCGTTGGCGATCGCTTTGTCCAGATCCGCGAGGTTCTGATCGGTCACGACGGACTGATTGGATCCCAGCGAGATCATCTGCGAGCCCGCGGTGGTCGCCGTCTGTGCGCTCAGCGCCGTGACCGAGGGGATGGCGGCCACGTTCTCGGAGATGTCGGCGAGCCGGTTGGACTCCGCGAACTGCGACGAGATCCTGGACACGCCGAGCCCGACCGCGACCGCCAGAGGCACGGCGAGCACCGCCGTCACCTTCCAGCGCAGGTCCCAGTTGCCCAGAGCCCAGCGGCTGCTGCCGGACCTAGCGGCGTCACGCATCTCCCACTCACTTTCCAAACTGGCCTCTACCACGCGCCATCAACCGAACCTCCACATTCGCGTGCTTGGCTCGACAGGTGGAGCTGGCCGAGAGCTGCGGCTGGCCGAGAAATTGCGTTTACGACGGCCCAAATAAGTGACATCAGATTCTAACGGATCAATAACTTCTTGGGTGACTGGGCGTGATGTCGCGATCATTGACCTGCCGGTTCCAGGCAAAACCAAAGGTAGCGGCACCCACCCGGGCGTCGCGTGAAGTCTGCCACAATCAACCGGATCTATCGAGGCGGGCATCGAGGCGAGGCTAGGGAGTCACGGGGTTGAACGTGCGGCACGAGTACCGACCGGCCTACCAGACCAGCTTGGTGGATCCCGCCGAGTTCTGGGCCGGCGCGGCCGAAGCGATCGACTGGGACGTGCCGCCGGACCAGATCGTCGATACCGGCGCCCGCCCGGTGGCCAGATGGTTTCCCGGCGCTCGCCTCAATACCTCCTTCAACGCCCTGGACCGGCATGTCCACCCCACTACGCCGGACGCCCCCAGCCGCGCCGATCAGCCCGCCCTGATATACGACTCGGCTATGACCGACACCGCCGTCGTCTACACCTACGCCGAACTGCTCGACGAGGTGTCGCGGTTCGCCGGGGCGATGGTCCGGCTCGGCGTCTCGACGGGCGATCGCGTGGTGATCTACCTGCCGATGATCCCCGAAGCGGTGATCGCGATGCTCGCCTGCGCCCGCATCGGCGCGGTCCACTCGGTGGTGTTCGGCGGCTTCGCTGCCCCGGAGCTGGCCGCGCGCATCGACGACGCGGAGCCGGTGCTGATCATCACAGCGTCCGGGGGCCTGGAGCCGGGCAAGAAGATCGAATACCCGCCGATCGTGCTGCAGGCGCTGGATCTCGCGCAGACCACCGCGCCCCGCACGGTGATCGTCAAGCAGCGGCCGCAGTTCGACACGATCCATTTCCCCGCTCCGCAGCCCGCCACCGAGTACCTGCCGAGTTCGACGCAGACCGTGGCCGCGCAGTGGCTGGATTGGGACGACGCCGTGCGCGACGCGGCGCCGGCCGATCCGGTGTCGGTCGCGGCCACCGATCCGCTCTACATCCTCTACACCTCCGGCACCACCGGGAAGCCGAAGGGCGTGGTCCGGGACAACGGCGGGCACGCGGTGGCCCTGGCCTGGTCGATGCGCAACATCTACGACGTCGACGCGGGCCAGGTGATGTGGGCCGCCTCCGACGTCGGTTGGGTGGTCGGGCACTCCTACATCGTCTACGCGCCGCTGCTGGTCGGAGCGACCACGCTGCTGTACGAGGGCAAGCCGATCGGCACGCCGGACGCGGGCGCGTACTGGCGGGTGGTCGCCGAGCACAAGGTCGATGTGCTGTTCACCGCACCGACCGCGCTGCGCGCCATCCGCAAGGCCGACCCCGAGGCGGAACTGGCCCACCGCCACGACCTCTCTTCGCTGCGTGCCCTGTTCTGCGCGGGCGAGCGCCTGGACCCGGCCACCTACGCCTGGGCCGAGGAGACCCTGCTCGCCGGCCGCCCGGACTGCCCGGTCGTCGATCACTGGTGGCAGACCGAGACCGGGTGGCCGATCTGCGCGAACCCGCTCGGCCTGCAGCAACTGCCGATCAAACCGGGTTCGGCCGCGGTGCCGGTGCCGGGTTATCGACTACGCGTGCTCGACTCCTCCGGCAACGCGGTCGCGCCGAACACCGAGGGCAACATCGTCATCGGCCTGCCCTTGCCGCCCGGCACGCTGACCGGGCTCTGGCGCGACGACGCCCGCTACGAGCGCTCCTATCTGTCCGCCTACCCCGGCCACTACCTCACCGGCGACTCCGGCTACTTCGACGAGGACGGCTACCTGTACGTCCTCGGCCGCAGCGACGACGTGATCAACATGGCCGGGCACCGGCTCTCCGCGGGCAGCATCGAGGCGGCCATCGCGGGGCACCAGGCGGTCGCCGAATGCGCCGTCATTGGGCTGCCCGACGAACTCAAGGGGCACCGTCCGCTGGCGTACGTGGTGCTCAAGTCCGGTGTCGAGATCGATCCGGATCGGCTGCGCGACGAGCTGATCGAACGGGTGCGCACCCAGGTCGGCGCCATCGCCACGCTCCACGACGCCATCGTCGTGACGGCGCTGCCCAAGACCAGGTCCGGCAAGATCCTGCGCAAGACGATCCGGCAGATCACCTCCGGCGAGACGTTCGAAGTGCCCTCCACCATCGAGGATCCCGCCGTGCTCGCGGCGCTGGAGCAGCAGATCCGCACGGCGCGGCCCGAGTGGCGCGACCCGGCGCACGACGACAACGAGACGACCGACCACGTGGTCGCGCCGGACGCGGATCCGGTTGTGCCGTCCTGAGTTCCGCGTCGCCCGGACACGTCCTCAGAGTTTCCTCAGAGGATGTTCACGCGGGTGCCAGCAGTTCGAAATAGCCTCGAGACCGCCCCGAAACCCTTCGATGATCTGGAGGCAATACATCATGAAACGTTCCGTAGGCCGCCCCACCGTCGCCGCTCTCGCAACCGGTGGAATCGCCACGGTCACGTTGTTCCTGAGCCCCGCCGTCGCCACCGCGGGCCCGATGGAATACGCCGAACCGCTCCTGACCTCGGACTGCTCGTTCGCCCAGGTCGACGCGGCGCTGCACGACAAGGCCCCGCAGCTGGCCGCGGTGCTCGACGCGAACCCGAGCCAGAAGGCCGAATTGCAGCGCCGGTTCGACCAGCCGGTCGAGCAGCGGCGGGCCGAGCTGCGCCGGGCCATCGACGAGAACCCGGACGCGGTACGCCGAGCGGAGAACGACCCGCGGACCGCGCAGTTGCGCGACACCATCCGCATCGTGGCCGAGACCTGCCACAACTACTGATTCCACGGGGACGTGGACGACTCGCCGGGTATGTCCGGTACCCGGCGGGTCGCCACCGCGGGACGGAATGTCGGTCCCGCGTGCCCCGTTCGTACGGTCGGAAGATCCACAGAGGCGGGGAGCAGAATGGATGACGTGACCTCGACCTCGAACCCGACGGTTCTCGTCGTCGACGACGACGAGGATGTGCTCGCCTCGGTCGAGCGCGGCCTGCGGTTGTCCGGCTTTCAGGTCCTCGTGGCCAGAGACGGCGCACAAGCGCTGCGCAGCGTGAACGAACACGCGCCCGACGCCATCGTGCTCGACATGAACATGCCCGTGCTCGACGGCGCGGGCGTGGTGACCGCCTTGCGCGCGATGGGCAACGAGGTGCCGATCTGTGTGCTCAGCGCACGCGCGTCGGTGGACGACCGCATCTCCGGTCTGGAGTCCGGCGCCGACGACTACCTGGTCAAACCCTTCGTGCTGAAGGAGTTGGTGGCCCGCATCCGGGCGCTGCTGCGCCGCCGGTCCGACACACCGGCACCCGCGACCCCGGGCGCGGTCACCGTCGGTCCGCTGGAAGTGGACGTGGCGGGGTATCGCGCGCTGCTGAACGGCCGCGAGATCGAGCTCACCAAGCGGGAATTCGAGCTGCTGTCGACGCTGGCCAGGAACGTCGGCGTGGTGCTGAGCCGGGAACGTCTGCTGGAACTGGTGTGGGGCTACGACTTCGCCGCCGACACCAACGTGGTGGACGTCTTCGTGGGCTATCTGCGCCGCAAACTCGAGGTGGACGGCGCGCCCCGGCTGCTGCACACGATCCGCGGCGTCGGGTTCGTGCTCCGGGCGCCGAAATGACCGTGTCCGCCACCGCGTCGCCGAGAACCCGTCGGCGCCGGTCGTTCTCGCTGCGCACCCGCGTCGCGGGCGCGGCGGCCGCGGGCGCGATCATCATCGTGACGCTGATCAGCTTGATCAGTATTCGCGCCATCGAGCGCAACAACCTGCAGCAGGCCGACCAGCAGCTCGCCGTCGCGGCGCGAATCGTCCTGCTCGAACCGCAGATCGCGGTGCGGATCATCAGCCTGACCGGGCTGAACAACGACATGGCGGTGACCGTGCGGGACAACGGCGATGTCGTCGCCAGCACGCCCACCGAACTGCCCGCGCTGCCGACCGGTTCCCGCACCGTCACGGTGGGCGGCACCCCCTACCGGATCCTGACCACGACCGAGAATCAACCCGCGGGCCGCACGGTCTCGCTCGGCATCCCCGCCGCCGGAGCCGCCGAGGCCACCGCCGAGCAGCAACGGTGGGTGCTCGGCGGCGCGCTGCTGTCCATCGCCGCGGCCGCGGCGCTCGGCTGGTTGCTCGCCGGCGCGGCGGTGCGGCCGATCGTCCGGCTGACCAGCCAGGTGGGCGCACGCAGCGCCTATCCCGATCCGAGCAACCCGCAGGCCCCGGTGGAGGGCGCGGGCGTGCACGAGGCGGAGCAGCTGGCCGTCGCGGTGAACACCATGCTCCAGCGGGTGGATCAGGCGCACGCCCAGACGGCCGCCGCTCTGGAGACCGCGCGCGACTTCGCCGCCGTGTCCGCCCACGAGCTGCGCACTCCGCTGACCGCGATGCGCACCGACCTCGAAGTGCTGCGCACGCTCGATCTCGACGAGGCGCAGCGGGCCGAGATCCTCGACGACCTGCAGCGCAGCCAGGGACGGGTGGAGAGCACGCTCGCGGCGCTGGAGCGGCTGGCCACCGGCGATCTGACCAACGAGCGCGACCACGTCGCCACCGATGTCGGCGACCTGTGCGACCAGGCCGCGCACGACGCCATGCGACATTTCCCCGGCCTCACCGTACGCATCGATTCGGATGCCGAACTGGTCACCCGGGGGTTGCCCGCGGGGCTGCGGCTGGCGGTTGACAACGCGCTGGCCAACTCGGTCAAGCACGGCGGGGCCACCGAGGCATTGGTTTCCGCGCACCGCGGGCCGGGCGACCGCATCGTCATCTCGATCGACGACAACGGCCGCGGTATCCCGCCGGAGGAACGCGACGCCGTCTTCGACCGCTTCTTCCGCGGCAGCCAGGCGAGCAAGGGCGGCTCCGGCCTCGGCCTGGCGCTGGTCGCCCAGCAGGCCCAGCTACACGGCGGCCGAGCGTATTTCGACGCGGGCACGCTCGGCGGCATCCGTCTGGTTCTCGATCTGCCCGGGGTGGTGTGACTCGCGGCGCAGCCGCGGCTCCTTACTCAACTCTCAGAGAAACGCCAAGGGGCGCGCCATAACTCGCGTTTAGGGTCTGCTGCGTGATCGGAAAACGCGCCCGCCGCCGCCTTCTCGTCGTCGCCCTCGTCTCGGCTGGTGCGCTCGGCGCCGGGATCACCGCTTGTACCGGAACCGATCGCGGGCCGACGGGCATCGCGCTGGTCGATGCCGACACGGGGCCGACCGGCGCACGGGTGGTGAAGGCGCTGCAGGACGCGGGTGGTTACGAATGGACCGCCGCCGCGCCGGGCGAGGCGAGCACCGATGACTACGCAGTCGTCATCACGTTGCCCGCCGACCTCACCGCATCGATGGGCACCCTGGCCGGGCCCGAGCCGAAGCGGGCCGAAGTCACCGTGCAGACCCACGAGAAGGCCGACGCCGAACTGGTGCACGGCGCGGTGACCGAGGTGAGGCATCGGATCGGCGCGGCCGGGGTGGACGCCGCGCTCACCGCCGTCGCGCAGGCCCGCTCCCAAATGTCGCAGGTGCAGTTCACCGCCCAGTTGCTCGGTGCGGGCGTCGACGCGGCCGCCGCCGGAGCCGACCAGTTCAGTTCCGGCGCCGACCAGCTGCTCGGCTTCCTGGAGTTCGCGAAAACCGGGTCGGCCCAGCTCACTTCGGCCATCGCGCTGCTGAACTCCACTGTCGACGGCGCCGCCGCGCAGGCCGGGCAGTTGGCCGCGGCCCTCGATTCGACCGGCATCACCATCGCGCAGGTGGAGCGCACGGCGAACACGGTGAGCGGCGGACTCGATCAGATCCTGCCGCTGCTGCGTGCGCTGCCGTTCGCGAACGATCCAGCGCTCGCCGACATCATCGGAAAACTCGACGCGCTGCGCGGCGTGTCCGCGCAGGCGGGCGACCAGCTGACCGGCCTCGGCTCGCTCGTCGGCGGCGCGGTCGACCCCGACACCGATCTCGGTACGCTGCTTCGCACTGTCGTCGACCGCCTGACCGGCGCGAGCGCGCAGCTGACCGAGGGCGCGAAGCTCGCCGAGGGCCTCCCCCAGCTCGCCGAACAGGGCGGCGCCCAACTGGTCGGCGCGATCAGCCAGCTCACCGGCGGCGTGAACCAGTTGCAGAACATCGTCCACAATCTCAGCACCCAGACCGACAAGGCCGTGTCCGCCCTACCTCAGCGCAGCAGCACCCAGCAAGCAGCGCTGGCAGCGGCGCTCACCGATCCGGTCGAGATCGTCCGGAAGTAGATACGACGATGGCCCGTCTTCCTTTGACAGAAGACGGGCCATCGTCATGCTCGCCGTGGGCGAGTCAACGGTGATCCACGGATACCGGTCACCTCGACTCCAACTGCGGGGAGCGGCGTGCACTCCATCCGCAAGCCGATGTGCCGACGCGCCCACTCACCTCGACCCCGTCTTTCGAGCGAAGCGAGACCGAGCATCCGCCGTTCGCGGCCCGGCTCGCTTCCGAGCGGCCGCCGCGTCCGCGACGAAGTCGCCAGCGGCGGTCGCTCGGACGCGAGCCATAGAGGGGCCGCGAACACGCCGCGACGAAGTCGCGGCCAAACTACAGAGCTCCCGCGAACTGGGCGTTGTACAAGCGGTAGTACGCGCCCCGCTCCTCGAGCAGGCGTTCGTGCGAGCCGTGTTCCACGATCCGGCCCGCCTCCATGACGACGATCAGGTCGGCGTCGCGGATGGTGGACAGACGGTGGGCGATGACGAAACTGGTCCGGTCGCGGCGCAGGGCGGCGGTGGCGTGCTGCACCAGCAGTTCGGTGCGGGTGTCCACCGAACTGGTGGCCTCGTCCAGGATGAGGATGGACGGCTTGGCGAGGAACGCGCGCGCGATGGTGATCAGCTGTTTCTCGCCGGCGCTGACGCCGGAGCCCTCCTCGTCGATGACCGTGTCGTAGCCGTCGGGCAGCGCATGCACGAAGCGGTCGACGTAGGCGGCCCGCGCCGCGGCGAGGATCTCCTCTTCGCTCGCGTTCGGGTTGCCGTAGGCGATGTTCTCCCGAATTGTGCCGCGGAACAGCCAAGTGTCCTGCAAGACCATGCCGATGCGCGAACGCAGGTGGTCGCGGGTGATCTCGGTGATGTCGACTCCGTCGATGGTGATCGTGCCCGCGTCCAGTTCGTAGAACCGCATCAGCAGGTTCACCAGCGTGGTCTTGCCCGCGCCGGTGGGGCCGACGATGGCGACCACGTGCCCGGGCTCGGCGACCAGCGACAGCCGCTCGATCACCGGCTTCTCCGGTTCGTACCGGAACGAGACGGCCTCGAACTCCACCCGGCCGCGGTCGACCGGGCGCGCGTCGGCCATGACCGGGTCCGGGCTCTGCTCCTCGGCGTCGAGGATCTCGAAGATCCGCTCGGCCGAAGCGACGCCGGACTGCAACAGGTTGGCCATCGCGCCGAGCTGCGTCAGCGGCTGGCTGAACTGACGGGAGTACTGGATGAACGCCTGCACCTCGCCGAGCGAGAGACTGCCGGTGGCCACTTTGAGCCCGCCGACGAGCGCGACCAGCACGAAGTTCACGTTCCCCAGGAACATGATCGCGGGCATGATCAGGCCGGAGATGAACTGCGCTTTGAAACTGGCCTGATAGAGCTCCTCGTTGCGCTGGTCGAACTCCTTGCCGACCTCGCGGTTGCGGCCGAACGCGGTGACCACCTCGTGGCCGGTGTAGGCCTCCTCGACCTGGGCGTTCACCAGGCCGGTGTACTTCCACTGGTTGACGAAGTGCGGCTTGGACCTTTTGGCGATCTGCGCGGTGACCACGATGGCGGCCGGCACGGTGAGCAACGCGATCACCGCCAGCTGCCAGGAGATCCAGAACATCATGACCAGGATGCCGAGCACCGAGAACACCGAGATGAGCAGCTGGCTCATGGTCTGCTGCAGGCTCTGGGAGACGTTGTCGACGTCGTTGGTCACCCGGCTGAGCACGTCGCCGCGCGGAGCGGAATCGAAGTATCGCAACGGAAGCCGATGGATCTTGTCCTCGACCTCGCTGCGCAGCCGCTTGACCGTCCGATTGATCACGATGTTGAGCAGGTAGCCCTGCAACCATCCGAAGACGGCCGCGCCGATGTACAGCAGCAGCACCAAGGTGAGCACCCGGCCGACCGCGCCGAAGTCCACCCCCACGCCGGGCACCACGTCCATGGCGCTGAGCATGTCGGCGAACGTGTTGTCGCCCTTGGCCCGCAGCGCTTCGATCGCCTGATCCTTGGACTCGCCGGGCGGCAACTGTTTGCCCACCACGCCGTCGAAGACCAGATTGGTCGCCTTGCCGAGGATGTACGGGCCGATGGTGTTCAGCACCACCGAGACGATCACCAGCGCGACGATCACCCCGACCTGGACCCGTTCCGGCGCGAGCCTGCGCAGCAGCCGTTTCAGCGAGGGTCCGAACGATTTCGCCTTGGTGCCCGGCGCACCGGGAGTGGGCATTCCGGGCCTCATCGCGCCTCCTCGGCACTCAGTTGCGACTCGACGATCTCCCGGTACTCCGAGCAATCCCGCAGGAGCTGCTCGTGGGTGCCGATGCCCGCCACCGCGCCGTCTTCGAGCACCACGATCTGGTCCGCGTCCCGAATGGTCGCGATGCGCTGCGCGACGATGAGGACAGAGGCGTCCGCGGTCTCCGGCTTCAACGCTTCGCGCAACCTGGCGTCGGTCGCGACGTCGAGCGCGGAGAACGAGTCGTCGAACAGGTACACCCTCGGCTTCTTCACCAGGGCGCGCGCGATGGCCAACCGCTGGCGCTGACCGCCGGAGACGGTGGTGCCGCCCTGGGCCACGGGTGTCCGCAGCCCTTCCGGCATCTCGCGGACGAAATCGGCGGCCTGCGCGATCTCCAGCGCGCGCCAGAGTTCCTCGTCGGTGGCGTGCGGATTGCCGTAGCGCAGATTGCTCGCGATCGTGCCGGAGAAGAGGTACGCCTTCTGCGGGACGAGGCCGATCTGCGAACGCAAAATCTCCAGGTCGATGTGGCGAACGTCGGTGCCGCCGACGTAGACCGCGCCGTCGGTGACGTCCATCAACCGGGGGATGAGGTTGATCAGCGTGGTCTTCCCCGCACCGGTGGAGCCGACGATCGCGGTGGTGGTGCCGGGCCGCACCTGGAACCGGATGGCTTTGAGCACCGGCTTCTCGGCGCCGGGGAAGGCGAACTCGGCGAACTGGATGTCCACGACGGCCGGGTCGTCGGTGAACGGCTGTGGCAGGCGCGGAGGGTGGACCGAGGACTCGGTGTCGAGCACCTCGCCGACCCGGTCGGCGGAGACCGCGGCGCGCGGCGCCATCATGGCCAGGAACGAGGCCATCATCACGGCCATCAGGATCTGCATGATGTAGGACAGCATCGCGGTGAGCGAACCGATCTGCATGTGCCCGGCGTCGATCGCGTGCCCGCCGAACCAGATCACCGCCACGGCGGTCACATTGCTGATCAGCATGACCGTGGGGAACATCAGCGCCATCAACCGGCCGACCCGCAACGCGGTGTCGGTGAGTTCGGTATTGGCCAGTCCGAAACGCCAGGTCTCCTGACGCTCCCGCACGAACGCGCGCACCACGCGGATACCGGTGATCTGCTCCCGCAGTACCCGATTCACCTCGTCGATCCTGGCCTGCATGTCGCGGAAGCCGGGCACCATCTTGGAGATCAGCACGCCCATCGACAGTCCCAGCGCGGGCACCGCGATCAGCAGCAGCCAGGACAGGCCGGGATCCTCGCGCAACGCCATGATGATGCCGCCCACGCACATGATCGGCGCCATCACCAGGATGGTCGCCGACATCACGATGAGCAGTTGCACCTGCTGAATGTCGTTGGTGTTGCGAGTGATCAGCGACGGCGCGCCGAACATGCCCACTTCACGCGCGGAGAACGTGCCGACCCGGTGCAGCAGCGCGCCGCGCAGGTCGCGGCCTGCGCCCATGGCCGCCTGCGCACCGAGATAGACCGAAGCGGCCGACGCGACGATCTGCACAGCCGTGACGGCGAGCATCCACAAGCCGGTGGTCCAGATATAGCCGAGATCACCTTTGGTGACGCCCTCGTCGATCAAGTCCGCGTTCAGGCTCGGCAGATACAGCATCGCGATGACGGAAATCAGCTGAAGCACAACGACCCCCGCCAACTGGGCGCGATAAGGGTATAGATGTGTGCGGAGGAGTCTGATCAGCATGATGAATCGCAGGCTACCGGCTGTCGGCGCGACGCGTCGTGGAGATTTCTGACCTGCATGGATGGTCTCCCGTGGGGGTCGACGGTGTCAGCGGCGCGCCCACGCGCCCGGGTCTTCGGTGAGCGCCTCGACGAATCCGGGCAGTCGATCGCTCGCGATGTCGGCGATGGTGACGTTCTCCAGCACCGCGCGGATATTGACCCGCAGCGCGATCCACACCCGTTGCAACGGCTCGGCCGCGCCGGAGTAGCGGACGTCCTCCGGGCGCGCACCGCGCACGGACGCCAGGGGGCCCTCGATCGCGCGGATCACGTCGGCGATGGAGATGTCGGCGGCGGGCCTGGCCAGCCAATAGCCGCCGTCCGGACCTCGCCTGCTGATCACCAGTTCGGCCCGGCGCAGCTCGCCGAGCACGGACTCGAGCACCTTGGGCGGGATCCGCTGGGCGGTGGCGATCGCTTCGGCCTTGACCACCGGCGCGGCCTGCACGAGAGGTGCGCCGAGCCCGGCCACGGACTGTTCCAGCCGCGGCGGGCCGGCGATCTCGAGCAGCGTCCGCACCGCGTAATCGACCTTCGCGGTGATGTGCACAGCGGCGACTCCTGGCGTCGAGGGGATACGTCGAATCTACGCGCCGCCACCTGCCAGCACGCAGGTCGCGGCATCCAGCAGTGACGATTCCACCAGCGAATCGTCCGCGCCGGGCACGAGTTCCTTGGACACCAGCGCCACACCGATCACCTCGAGCGCGGCACAGGCGCGCAACTGCGCCTCCTCGGTGGCGTCCGGCCCGGCCAGCCATTCGCGCAGCGCCTGGCTGGCGTCCATCAGATCCGGATAGCGGTCGGCCATGGCGTTGATGATCGCGACGGTGTCGCGCACGACCAGCGCCCCGGCGTCACGGTGATGGATCAGGCCACGCAGATACGTCCGCAGGACCTGGCGGATGCTCTCGGCGTCGTGCGGCATCCGGTCGAGATCGTCCACGACCGAACGCATGTGATCGACGATCGGGTCGATGATCGCCAGTAGCAGATCGAGCTTCGACGCGTAGTGATAGTAGAGCGACGCCTTTGTGATTCCTACCGCATCCGCGACCTCGCGCAGGCTGGTCTGTTCGAATCCTTTGGCTCCGAACAGCTTCACCGCAGCGTCCCTGATCGCGCTTTTAGTGCCTCCACCTGCGGAGACAGCGCCGGGTGTGTCACGCACAGCCATTCGATGATCCTCTCATCACCTTCGCATCGAGCGAATGTCGCCCGCAGAATAGAGGTTGTACCTCCGCTTAGCTCCTGGGTAGTCTACCTACCGCACGGTAGGCAGAAAGCGTCAGTGGAGGCGGAGGCAGGCAGGGCACTTCCGCAAGTGCTGTCTACACGCAGACCAAGCACGATCCCAGTCATCGCTAGGAGTAACCACTCGTGTCCGTTTATCTGTACAGATGGGGGAAGTTCGCCTTCCGCCGGAAATGGATAGTCCTTCCCGTCTGGCTCGTCTTGTTCGTGCTCCTCGGTGGTCTGGGAGCACAGCTCAGCAAGCCGATGAGCAACGACTTCAGCATGCCGGACCTGCCTTCCGAACGCGCCAACGAAATCCTCGACAAGCACTTCCCCGGCGCCTCGGCCGCGTTCAAGTTCGACGCGGTCACCGGCACCTACGTCGCCGCCGCGCCGGAGGGACAGAAACTGACCGATCCGGCCAACCGTGCGGCGCTGGAAGCGTTCATCGCCAAGCTCGGCGGGCTCGACATCGTCGATCACAGCAAGCCCATCACCAACCCGGTCGACGCGACCGAGAAGATGGGCTGCCTGACCGCCGCCGACCCCGCGCAGTGCAGTGGCGCCCCGCTGAACGTGCTCAGCAAGACCGCGCCCGCGACCGTGGCGGTGATCAACGTCCCGTTCACGATCGCGAAGTTCACCGACGTCACCGACGCGCACCGGGAAGCGGCGTACGATGTCGCGGCCGACGCGCGCAACGCCGGGCTCACGGTCGAGATGAGCGGCTCGATCGCGCAGAAGCAAGAAGCGCCGAGCGGCAAGTCCGAGATGATCGGCATGGCCGTCGCGCTGGTCGTGATGATCGTCGCGTTCGGCGCCATCGTCGCGGCGTTCGTGCCGATCGTCACCGCGATCATCGGTCTCGGCGCGGCCACCTCGCTGATCATGCTCGGCACCTCGGTGATCGAGATTCCGAGCTTCACCACCTTCCTCGCCTCGATGATCGGCATCGCGCTGTCCATCGACTACGCGCTGTTCATCGTGTCCAGGTACAAGCACGAACTCGCGGTCCAGGACGCGCCGGAAGAGGCGGCGGGCACCGCGCTCGGCACGGCCGGCTCCGCCGTCGTGTTCGCCGGCCTGACCGTCATCATCGCGCTGGCGGGCCTGAGCATCGTCGGCGTCCAGTTCATGACCTTCATGGGCCTCGGTGGCGCGATCGCCGCCGGGTTCGCGGTGCTCACCGCGATCACGCTGATGCCGGCGCTGCTCGGCGCGTTCGGCCGCTTCCTGTTCAAGCCGAAGCTGCCCGTCGTCGCCCAGCACGATCCCGAGGATGACACCTCGGTGACCAACGGCATGCGCTTCGGCCGGCTGATCGGCCGCATGCCGTGGGTCGCGCTGGTGCTGAGCGTCGTGGTGCTCGGCGCGCTCGCGGCTCCCGCGGCCGGCCTGAACCTGGGTCTGCCCGGCGACGACAGCATGCCGAAGACCTCCACCATCCGGAAGGCCTACGAGCTGCGCACCGAGGGCTTCGGCGAGGGCAGCAACGGCGTGCTGAACGTGGCCGTGGATCTGAGCGCCGTGCCCGCCGAGAACCGGGATGCCGCGGTCAAGGCGCTGCGCGACAAGCTCGCGTCCTATCCGGGCATGGACTACGTGACCGAGCCGCAGTGGAGCCAGGACCAGCAGGGCGCGCTACTGGACGGCGTGCCGAAGTCCGGGCCGAACAACCAGGCCACCAAGGACCTGGTGCAGGACGCCAGGGAGGCCGAAGGCCAGCTGAAGGCCGAGTACGGCATCGAGTACGGCATCACCGGCACCACGGCGATCTTCGCCGACGTGGACCACGTGCTGCTCAGCAAAATCGTGCCCTACCTGGCGATCGTGGCGGGGGCGGCGTTCGTGCTGCTGATCCTGGTGTTCCGGTCGATCCTGGTGCCGCTCACCGCGGCGCTCGGCTTCCTGTTGTCGATGGCCGCGACCTTCGGCGCGACCGTGCTGATCTTCCAGGAGGGCAAGCTCGGCCTGATCGAGGATCCGCATCCGCTGGTCAGCTTCATGCCGATCATGCTGATCGGCCTGGTGTTCGGCTTGGCGATGGACTACCAGGTCTTCCTGGTGACCCGGATGCGCGAGGAGTTCGTGCACGGCAAGTCGGCCAAGGAGGCAGTGGTCGCCGGTTACCACCATGGTGCGCGCGTGGTGACCTCGGCGGCGATCATCATGATCTCGGTGTTCGGCTCGTTCCTGCTGGAGACCGACGTGACGGCGAAGTCGTTCGGCTTCGCCCTGGCGGTGGGCGTGCTGCTGGACGCGTTCGTCGTCCGCATGGTGCTGATCCCGTCGCTGCTGGTGCTGATGGGCAAGTGGTCGTGGTGGATGCCGAAGTGGCTCGACCGCATCCTGCCCGACATCGACGTCGAAGGCTCGAAGCTGCGTGAGCTGCAGCAGCGTTCGGCCGAGACGGCGAAGGTGCCGGTCGGCGTCAACTGATCCGGCGGCCTCGGCCCCGCATCCGGCGTCCGGATGCGGGGCCGAGTGCGTTTCACCCGCTGGGTTGCGGGAGTTCGCAGTCGCCGACCCGCGGATTCACCCCGACGTAGTTGAGGGGGCCCGCCACGGCGGTGAGACCGATCGTGCCCCAACCGGCACAGTTCAGTGGGGGGCCGCTGTCGAAATAGTGCCGCTGACCGGCCGCGAGCAACCCGACCGCCAGCCAGGCCAGTAGCAGGAACCCGAGCAGCCGGGAGCCTACGCCGGGGCCGCGCCCGGCACGCGCACGACGTTCGTAATCACGCCCACGACGTTCGTAATCGCGCATCTCATCGGTTCCTTCCGTGGCCCCCGTCGAGGGGGATACCCGGCCATACCGACAGTTACCCCGACGATCCCTGGGTAGCAGCGATTACATCGGACATAGCAAACACTTGGTTCACAGTCCGCGCAGACGTAAAGCCGACGGCCGGGTGGCATGCCACCCGGCCGTCGTCGTTCTCTCGATCGAACTACGGGCTCGGCTGCGGGACATTGCAATCCGCGATCTTCGGATTGACGCCCATGTAGTTGAGCGGTCCCGCGATGACAGTGACGGCGACGGTGCCGAAACCGGCGCAGTTGACCGGTCCACTGTCGAAATAGTGGCGTTGTGCCGCGGCGATCACGCCGATCAGCAACCAGATCAAGACGATTACACTTCCGATTCTCATGTTTCTCTCGCGCATCGTTCCCGCGCGGATTGTCCGACGGCGCATCTGGCATCGCGTCCTTCCCGCACTTTCCGTATCGGGCGTATACCCGCGATCGCGCCGGTTACCCGTCGCGAATCGGCCCATTTTTCGTGCCGTTCGGCAGGGGCGGTGGGGGCCGTCGGCTGGTAGCTTCGGCGGGCATGGCGGCGGTGTTGCAGTGGTGGATTCCCGGGTGGGTCATCCTGCTCGTGCTGGTGGCGGTCTACGAGCTCACCGTGAACAAACGCCGCCGACGCCGCCGCACACCGATCTCCGGCACCTTCACCGACGAGTTCACCGCGCTGTTCTACGCGACCAAACGCATGGAGCTGGATCATCGCGAATCGGTGTCGATGCTGCGCGACGAGCAGGGTGAGGGTGCACCCCCGCTGGTCGGTGTCGACCTCGACGGACGCAAGGTCGTGCTGCGCCAGGAACGGGAGCGGTAAACCGCTGCGCCCCTGAGATTTCCAGCGAAGGCGGCGGTCGTCGGCCAGAATGAGGCCATGCGTGCCTCGATGGATGAACAATGGCGGCAATTCGGCGAGCACCTCGCGGCCGCGCCGGGACGACTGCCGAGCGAGGTCCGCCGCGTCCTGCGCGACCGTGCCGCCGGGACCGCCGACTCCGGCCAGGACGTCGCAGTGGAACTCGCCGCCTTCGGCGACCTGGTGGCCGACCGGTCCTACCGGATCACCGAGCAGGAGATCGCGGCGCTTCAAGCGGCCGGGCACACCGACGACGAGATCTTCGAGGCGACCGCGGTGGCCGCCTACGGCGCCGCCGATCGGCGCCTGCGCGCGGCTCGCCTGGCGTGGGAGGGGTACTGAGATGTGGCTGGAAGCGGTGCGATCCGGCCACGACCGGCCCACCAGACTCGTGCTGTGGACCATGCGGCGATTCAGTCGCGTGGAAGTCCCCGCGGTGCTGAAGGTGCTGTTCTACCGGCACAGGTTCTTCGGATCTCCGCTGTCGGAGCTGATTCAGTACGTCATGCGCGGCCCGTCGTACTGGACCGTCGCCGAACGTGAGATCTTCGCGACGCACACCTCCCAGGCCAACGAGTGCCCCTTCTGCGCCACCTCGCACGAGGCGATCGCCGGCGCGTACGCCGACGCCGACGTGGTGACCCGCGCCTTGGCCGGCGGCACGGATTCCCCGCTGCGCCCCGAGGCGCGCGTCATGCTCGATTTCCTCGCGAAGATGGCTCGTGACCCCGACGCGTTGACCGCCGAGGACGCCGCGCTGGTCCGGCTGGCAGGCGTTTCCCGCGAAGCGTTCGACGAGGCCGTCTGGGTGGGCACCTGCTTCAACGTGATCAACCGCATGATGAACACCGTCGGAGCGGGACCACTGGAGGACAGGCAGCGCGGCGTGAGCGCTCGATTCATCAAACTCGCCGGTTACCGAATGCCGCCACCGGTGACATTGTTCTCACGCGGCGTCTGATCTCATTTCGCGCGATCCACTCGCGTCCCGGATCGATGTGTGTTCTCCTCGAATGGTGAGCCAAGTCCACTTGGGGCACATTTTTCACATCGCCGGAAGTCCCGCTACCGGCGCTGTGCCCGGCGCGCTGGTCGATGTCCCCGACGGCGCGCTGACAATCGACGACAACGGCCGTGTCGCATTCTGTGGACCGCGCTCCGATCTCCCGGCCGAGTACCGCTCCGAAAAGGTGTTCGATCATCGTCCCGGATTCCTGCTTCCCGGATTCGTCGACACCCACATTCATTTCCCCCAGACCTTCGCGGGGGACGCCTATGGCGGCGGTCAGCTGCTGGAGTGGCTCGAATTGTGCATCTATCCCGCCGAATCCCGGTACGTCGACTCCGAATTCGCGCAGCGCGCGGCCGCCGAATTCTGTTCGCGCCGCATCGCGGCGGGTACCACGGCGGCGATGGTCTTCGGCTCGGCATTCCCGCACGCGCAAGACGCCCTGTTCGCCGAGACCCGGCGGCGCGGTCTGCGGATGGTCGGTGGCCGCGGTATCCAAACGACGGGAGAGCCCGCTGCGGCGCCCTTGATCACCTCCGAAGACGACGCCATTCGCCTGACCGACGAGGAGATCGGCAAGTGGCACGCCGCCGACACCGGTGACGTGGACACCGCGCTATTGCACGTGGCGATCGTCCCGCGGTTCTCGCTGGCGGTCACTCGGGCGACGTTGAAGAACCTCGGCGAACTCTACGATTCGGTGCGCGAGCGCGGCGTCTATTTCCACACCCACCTCAACGAGAACAACCGCCCGGGCACCGGCGAAGTCGACAGCACCAAGCAGGCATACGGCGTGACGTCCTACCTGGACACCTACGACGGGAAGTTCCTGCCGGGATCGGCGACGGGCGGCAAAAGCCTGCTCGGCAGGCGCAGCATCCTCGCCCATTGCGTGCACTGTCAGGACGTCGAGTTGCGGCGGATGGCCGAGACCGGCACGTCGGTCGCGCACTGCCCGGTGTCGCAGCAGTTCCTCGGCTCCGGCACCATGCCGTGGAAGCGGACGCTCGCCTCCGGCGTCACCGTGGCCGCGGGCACCGATTACGGCGGCGGCGACGAATGGCTGATCCCGCAGGTGCTGTCGGCCGCGTTCAAGGTGCACATCTCCGAGCCGGGCGAGCTCGGCGTGTCGATGCACCCGGCGGAAATGCTGTTCACCGGCACGCTGGCCGGGGCACGCGCCTTGGATATGGAAGATCGGTTCGGGAACTTCGACATCGGCAAGGAAGCCGATTTCCTCGTGATCGAACCGGCGCGCGTTCCGGCGCTGGAGAGCACGCTGGCATACGGCATTCGTTCCGACGACCCCGCATTGGCTCGGGATCAGACGCTGTTCGCGCTGCTGATGGGTATTCGCGAGCCCGCGATCACCGAGGTCTACGTGCGCGGTCGTCGTGTCGACGCCGCATAGTTCCCGATGGACGCCGCCGCCACCGCCGTAACGGTCTTCCACCGACCGGCGCGCGACGCGGCTTTCCGGGAATGGCTGGAGCTGATGGCCGAAACAGCCCGTGCTATGGACGGTTTCGTGAATTCGTCCGTGGCGGTCACCGGAGATCCGTTGTTCGACCATGGATTCAGCGTCACATTCCGATCCGAGCCCGCGCTGCACGCATTCCTCGACTCGACCGAACGAGCAGCCGCGCTGTCCGAGGGCGCAGCGCTCGGCTTCCATTGTAAGAGTTCGGATCTGGTCTTCATGGAAGGCGAGTCGCCGTTGCCGGGCATCGGCGTTTTCCGGCACAGCGTGGCGCACGAGAAGGAAGCCGAATTCGAGGCGACCGAGGCGCGGCTGATCGCGGTGAGCTCGAAGTTCCCCGGATTCGAAGGCGCTGCCTTGTTCCCGTCGGACGGCGGGCGCTGGTTCTCGGTACTCCGATTCCGCACGGAACACCAATTGTCGGAATGGCTGCGCTCCGACGAACGCGCCGCCGCCTTACCGGAACTGCGCGCGAAATTGACCGAGGACTTCACCGTGGACGCGCACACCACGCCGTTCGGCTCGACCGTGCGAACGGTCGGCGGCGAGACCAGGATGACGCCGACGTGGAAGACCGCCATGATGGTGCTGCTGGTGTTGTATCCCACGGTGATGGTGCTGTCGCGTTTCCTTGGGCCGGTGCTCGACCGGCTCGGAGCGCCGCCGTGGCTGGCCTTATGGCTCAGCCAGATCGTCAGCGTGGGCCTGATGAGCTACTTCCTCTCGCCCGCCGTCGCGAGCTGGTTCCGCCGCTGGCTCGACCCGATCGACGGCGCGAGCCCGCGCGTCAGCGTCATGGGCGCGGCGGTGGTCGTCGTGCTCTACGCGCTGACGCTGCTGTTGTTCGCGTCGGTGCGCTGGTTGCAGTACTGGGATTACGACTGAGCCCGCTCAGGACAGGTCGAGGTGGCGATTCATCGACATCGCCGCCTCGGC
>NZ_JBSGDA010000018.1:132016-168342 GCF_053602135.1 Nocardia sp. NPDC004573 | reverse complement strand
CACCCTCGCGCTCCGCCTCCCGGTGTTTGGCGGTTCCGGGGCCGGGCTGGCTTTGGGGGGGCCGCCGCGTACGCGACGAAGTCGCAAGCGGCGGTCGCGCAAACGCGAGCCATAAGGGGGCCGCGAACACCCAGCGCCGCAGGCGCTGGAAAAACAAACACAGCCTCAATACAACGGGTCGTGGCGGATGTTCTTGGCCAGCGTCCCCGCTGCCATGAGGCGGAACTTGGTGGTCTGCACCATCGAGGGTGAACCGGCGATCTGGACGTCGCGGTCGGACCAGGCGCCGAAGCTCGCGACGACCTTGCCGATCTGGCCGGTCACCCGCGGTTCCAGGCCGGGCCAGGTGGTGCGCGGTTCGTCGGGTTCGGCGTACCACCATGGGTTTTCCTCGTGCTCGCTCACCGGCGTGACGGTGAGCCAGCGGTTGGCCATCGCCAGCTTGCTCAGCGTCTCCAGGTCGTAGAGGTCGCACGGGTGGTGCCCGCCGACGAACAGGTGCACCTTCGGATTGGTGCGCCGCATCGCCATCGCCATGAGTTGCGCGCGTAGCGGCGCGATTCCGGTGCCGCAGCCGATCATCAGCATCTTGCGTTTGGCGTTACGCGGGACCCCGAGACCGCCGAGCGGCGAACCGAGCAGCCATTGGTCGCCGACGACGGTCTGGCCGACGATGGCCGAGCTGACCCAGCCGCCCAGCACGCTCCGGACGTGGAACTCGATCTCGCCGTTGGCGTTCGCGGGCACGGCGGGCGAGAGATAGCGCCACATGCGCGGCCGCGACGGGATCTGCACGCTCAGATACTGGCCCGCGGCGTAGCGCATCGGCTGGTCCAATTGCAGCCGGACGATGACGAGGTTGCGCAGGACCTCCCGGCGCTCGATCACCGTGCCGGTCCACGCCGACGGCGTGGTCTCCTTCTCCGCCGCGCCGATCATGGTGTCGGCGATGATCTTCAGGCCCTCGTCCCAGGCGCGGTCGACCTCGTCGGTCCACATCTCGGTGCCCGCGAAGACCTTCACGGCGGTCTTCAGCGCGGTGGCGACAGCGGTGTAGTGCGCGGGCTGCACACCGTACTTGCGGTGGTCCCTACCGAGCTGGGCCAGGAAGGGCAGCAGTTTGTCGGGCTCCTCCAACCGGTCCAGCGCATAGGAGATCGCCTTGACCAGGCGGTCGCGCTGCAAGTCCATCGCGGCGGGAAAGAAATCGCGGACGTGCGGGTAGTCGGTGAACAAGATCGCGTAGAACGATCTCGCCAGTTTCTCCGGCCCCCCATCCTCCGCAGCAACCGCCTTGAACGTAGTTCTGATCAAAGCGACAGTGCGTGAATCCATTGATCTCACAACCCCATTTCGCACTCGTTCACGAACCATGCCGGCGAGTGAGGTGCTGCGGGGCCACTCGACAGCAGCCGATGGCAAGGAGTGTAGGCGAGGTTTGCCAGCAACGGAATCTTTCGAAGGAACATCACGCGTGCAATTTCCCCGAAACCAGGATATTTAGCGAGACACGCCAGAGAAACCGACTGAAAGACCGTAGATCTGCCGCTAAATCGGTCGCCTGCACACCGAAATGGTAAGTGCCTCTTGGTGAAATACGTCCCGGTTGGTCTGTTCTAGCGACTTCAGGGCAACACATCGAACGGTGCACGATGCGCGAAACCGGCAAACCGATCGCGTTCCGTAAACAAATCTATGGCGAAAAGGAGCAGTTGATTCGACAACGAAATAGACTCCGCCGCAGCCCTTCCGTCGAACATAATCCAGCTTATTTTCAGCAAATGATCGGAGCGGCGCCGTCCAACGACGACGGCCCCGGCGTCGGGTCGCGGTGTGCGACCGAGGCCGGGGCCGTCGTCGTGTCGGTTATCGTCTGCGCTGACCGTCCTCGCGACGGTGTCGCGGCTGCCAGACGACCAGCGCGGTACTGCGCTGCGGGACGAGATCGGGACGGTATCCGGCCCGGGTCCGCTCCAGTTCGGCCGACAGTTCCGCGACCTGCTGGCGCAACTCCTCCACCTGATTGGTCAGTTCGATGATGCGTTTGATGCCCGCCAGGTTGACGCCTTCGTCCTGGGACAGCCGCTGCACCTCGCGCAGCAGCTCGACATCCCGGGCCGAATAGCGCCGCCCGCCACCCGAAGTCCGTTGCGGCGTGACCAGTCCCAGACGGTCATACGTGCGCAGCGTCTGCGCGTGCATGCCGGCCAGTTGGGCCGCCACCGAGATCATGAAGAACTCGGCCCGCGACCCGCCGGACGCGTTCTTCGGTTCCGAGGACATCACGCACCTGCCCATCCCGCACGTGGATCGAAGCCGCTGGCCCGCTCCGCCTCCTGGTAGCGCTGCAGCGCCTCGACGGCGTCGCCGTCGAGCCTCTGCGGCACCGCGACCTTCACCGTCACCAGCAGGTCACCCGCGCCGCCGCCGCGCTTGGGCACGCCACGGCCGCGTACCCGCAGGGTGCGGCCATCGGCGGTGCCCGCGGGCACCTTGACGCCGACCCGGCCGTCCAGCGTCGGCACCGAAACCGTGGTGCCGAGAACCAATTCACTGTAACTGACCGGCAGCACCAAGGTCAGGTCGTCACCGTTGCGGCCGAAAACCTTGTCCTGGCTGACGTGGACGGTGACATAGAGGTCGCCCGAGGGCGCCCCGCGCAATCCCGCCTCGCCCTGCCCGGCCAGCCGGATCCGTTGCCCGTCACCCACTCCCGGAGGAATCCGCACCGTGATGGTGCGGGTGCGGTTCTGGATACCGCTGCCCTGGCAGTCCAGGCACGGGTCATCGATGATCGACCCGCTGCCCCGGCACTCGTCGCACGGCTCGCTGAAGCCGAACGCGCCCTGGTTACGGCTGACGATGCCGGTTCCGTTGCAGATCGGGCAGACTCGCGGACTCGTGCCCGGTTTGGCGCCGCTGCCGTGACACGTGGTGCACGGCGACGGACTGGTCATCCGCAGCGGAACCGTGACGCCCTGGGCCGCTTCCCGGAAACCGAGAGTGGTCTCGGTCTCCACGTCGGCGCCGCGCCGGGGACGGCTCGACGTCCGCGCGCCGCCGCCCCGGTTGAACAGACCGCCGAGCAGGTCGCCGAGGCCACCGTCGCCGGCGCTCGCGCCGCCGAAGATGTCCCCGAGATTGAACTCCTGCGAGAAGCCGCCCCCCGCGCCGGACCCGAACCCACCGCGGCTGTAGCCGCCACCCGCGAAGAGCTTGCGGGTGTCGTCGTACTCCTTGCGCTTGGCCGGATCCGACAGCACGGCGTGCGCCTCGCTGACGGCCTTGAACTTCTCCTCGGCTTTGGCGTCACCGGGGTTGGCATCCGGGTGCAAGTCGCGCGCGAGCTTGCGGTAGGCCTTCTTGATCTCGTCCTGCGAGGCGCTGGAGGAAACACCCAGTTCCTTGTAGAAGTCCTTTTCGATCCACTCCCGTTGGCTCACCGAGCATCTCCTCCTCTCGCGTCCTTATTGTTCGTTCGCGCCGGCATCAACATCCGATGCCTCTTCGGTCGGCTGGTTCTCGTTCTCCGTCAGATCGGCCACGCCGTCGGTTACCCCGACGAGCGCGTGCCGAAGCACCCTATCGCCGAAGCGATAGCCTTTGCGCATAACAATGCCGATCACCGGGTCGTGGCCGGAGCCCTCGTGCTGCACGGCCTCGTGCAGGGTCGGGTCGAAAGGCTCACCCTCCGAACCGAACTCCTCGAGACCCTGCTTGAGCAGCGCGGCCGACAGCTTGTCGGCCACCGACTTCAGCGGGCCGGACTCCAGGTCGCCGTGCGCCCGGGCCCGGTCGAGATCATCGAGCACGCCGAGCAATTCGGTGACCACCGACGCCTTGGCGGAATCGATCGCGGCCTTGCGGTCGCGCTCGACCCGGCGCCGGTAGTTGGCGTACTCCGCGGTCAGTCGCTGCAGGTCGGCGGTGCGCTCGGCGAGCTCGCCGCTGATGGTGTCGGCGAGCGCGTCGCCGTTGCCGAAGTCCGCACCGTTGCCCGCCTCCGGGGCCTGCGCGGCCGCGGCGCCGTTGTCCGCGGCCGGCTGCCTGATCTCACCGGTCTCCGGATCTATCTTCCGGTTGTCGACGAAGGTGACCGGCTCCTTCTCGGCGTTGCCCTCGCTCACTTCTTCTCCGTGTCGACCGGCTCGTCCACGACCTCGGCGTCCACGACCTGGTCATCGTCCTGCGCACTGCTCGACGCGCCGTTGCCCTGCGCTGCGGCGTCCGCGGCGGAGGCTTCGTAGATGGCCTGGCCGAGGGCCTGCGACTCGGTCGCGAGCTTCTCGACCGCCGCCTTGACCGCGGCGATGTCGGTGCCCTTCAGCGCCTCGTTCGCCTCGGCGATGGCCGCCTCGACCTTGGTCTTGACGTCCGCGGGGACCTTCTCCTCGTTCTCCTTGATGAACTTCTCGGTCTGGTGCACCAGCGACTCGGCCTGGTTGCGGGTCTCGGCCTCCTCGCGGCGGGCCTTGTCCTCGGCCGCGTGCGCCTCGGCGTCCTTGACCATCCGATCGATCTCCTCCTTGGACAGGCCGGAGCCGTCCTGGATCTTGATCGTGTTCTCCTTGCCGGTGCCCTTGTCCTTCGCGGTGACGTGCACGATGCCGTTGGCGTCGATGTCGAAGGTGACCTCGATCTGCGGCACGCCGCGCGGGGCCGGCGGGATGCCGGTCAACTCGAAGGAACCGAGCAGCTTGTTGTGCGAGGCGATCTCGCGCTCACCCTGGAACACCTGGATCTGCACCGACGGCTGGTTGTCGTCGGCCGTGGTGAAGGTCTCCGAGCGCTTGGTCGGGATGGTGGTGTTGCGCTCGATGAGCTTGGTCATCACGCCGCCCTTGGTCTCGATACCCAGCGACAGCGGGGTCACGTCGAGCAGCAGGACGTCCTTGACCTCACCCTTGAGCACACCGGCCTGCAGGGCGGCGCCGACGGCGACGACCTCGTCCGGGTTCACGCCCTTGTTGGGCTCCTTGCCGCCGGTCAGTTCCTTGACCAGATCCGAGACGGCGGGCATCCGGGTGGAGCCGCCGACGAGCACCACGTGGTCGATGTCGGACACCTTGATGCCCGCGTCCTTGATCACGGACTGGAACGGCGCGCGGGTGCGGTCGAGCAGGTCCGAGGTGATCTTCTGGAATTCCGCGCGGGTCAGCTGCTCGTCGAGGAACAGCGGGTTCTTGTCCGCGTCGACGGTGATGTAGGGCAGGTTGATCGAGGTGCTCTGCGAGGAGCTCAGCTCGATCTTGGCCTTCTCGGCGGCCTCACGCAGCCGCTGCATGGCCATCTTGTCCTTGGTCAGGTCGATGCCCGAGCTGGCCTTGAACTTGTCGACCAGCCACTGCACGACTCGCTCGTCCCAGTCGTCACCACCGAGGTGGTTATCGCCGGAGGTGGCGCGGACCTCGACGACGCCCTCGCCGATCTCCAGCAGCGAGACGTCGAAGGTGCCGCCACCGAGGTCGAAGACCAGGATGGTCTGCTCCTTGTCGCCCTTGTCCAGGCCGTAGGCGAGCGCCGCCGCGGTGGGCTCGTTGACGATGCGCAGGACGTTCAGGCCCGCGATCTGGCCTGCTTCCTTCGTGGCCTGCCGCTGGGCGTCCTCGAAGTAGGCGGGCACGGTGATGACCGCGTCGGTGATCTCCTCACCGAGGTAGGCCTCCGCGTCGCGCTTCAGCTTCATCAGCGTGCGCGCGCTGATCTCCTGCGGCGTGTACTTCTTGCCGTCGATCTCGACGGTCCAGTCCGTGCCGATGTGCCGCTTGACGGAGCGAATGGTGCGGTCGACGTTGGTGACGGCCTGGTTCTTGGCCGGCTGGCCGACCAGTACCTCGCCGTTCTTCGCGAACGCGACGATCGACGGGGTGGTGCGCGATCCTTCCGAGTTGGCGACGACGACCGGTTCGCCGCCTTCGAGAACGGCGACGACCGAGTTCGTGGTCCCGAGGTCGATTCCGACCGCACGAGCCATTGTGGTTCCTCCTAAGTGACGTACCAATGTGTGTCGGTGCCGGGCGAAAACCGCCCTGCGACGCCCGATGACGGACGCCGCGAGACCTCGCCCCTAGCACCTCACGGAGCACGGCCCCAGCAACACTGAGCGTGGTCGGCTCAATCCTGCCGCGCAGGAGTCTCGGAGTCAACCGAAACTTGAGTCGATCGCACTCAATCTTGTCGAAAAGCTCAACGGGCGATCCGTGCGATTAATTCCCGGCAGCCGACAGCGATGTGTGATCCGCCGCAGTGGAGCCCCCGGACGGCCGAGGAAGCCGCGACGGACGTTCGCGCGCAGTAGGGTGACCGCGGGCGGCCCTGGCCGCCCGCCGTGCGCCGTCGATCCGAGGAGTCGCCATGAGGGCCGCCGTCGTCACCGCCGCCGAGTTCGAGGTCGCGCAGCTGCCCGCGCCCCGGCCGGGTGCGGGTCAACTGCTCATCGATGTGTCGCGCTGCGGCATCTGCGGATCGGACCTGCATGCCCGCACCCACGCCGACGAACTGGCCGACCTGGCCGCCGCCACGGGCTACGAGCACTTCATGCGCTCGGACCAGAGCGTGGTGCTCGGCCACGAATTCAGCGGCACGGTCGTCGATTACGGGCCGGACTGCCGCAGAAGGTGGAAGACGGGCACGCCGGTGGTGGCGCTCCCGATCGTCCGGCACGGCCGCCAACCGCACCTGGTCGGGCTGTCCACCGCGGCGCCCGGCGCCTATGCCGAACAGGTGGTGGTGCAGGAATCGATGACCATGCCGGTGCCCAACGGCCTGTCCACCGAACACGCCGCGTTGACCGAGCCCATGGCCGTGGCCTGGCACGCGGTACGCAAAGGACGGGTGGGCAAGGGACAGTCCGCGTTCGTCATCGGTTGCGGGCCGATCGGCCTGGCGGTGATCAGCATGCTGAAGGCGGCGGGCGTGCGCACCGTGATCGCCAGCGATTTCTCGCCGCGCAGGCGTGAACTCGCCACCGCCTGCGGCGCGGACGTCGTGGTCGACCCCGCCACGGAGTCGCCCTGGGCGGCCGCACCGAAGAAGGGCCGGATCAACGGCGTCACCGACATACTCGGGCTCGGGTTCGACACCATGGATCGCCTGCGGCGGATACCGAACCTGCCGTGGTGGTATGTCTTCCGGCTGGCTCACACGGTGAACGCGGGTCCCGCCGGGCCGGTGATCTTCGAATGCGTCGGTGTGCCCGGCGTCATCGACCAGATCATCACGGCCGCACCGCCGCTGTCGCGCGTGGTGGTGGTCGGGGTGTGCATGGAAACCGACCGCTTCCATCCCGCGGTGGCGATCAACAAGGAGATCGAACTGCGGTTCGCGTTCGGCTACGACCCCGGCGAGTTCCGTGACACCTTGCACATGCTCGCCGAAGGCAAAGTCGATCCGAGCCCGCTGATCACCGGGACCGTCGGACTGGAGGGCGTGGCGGACGCCTTCACCGCACTCGGCAACCCGGAGCGGCACGCGAAGATCCTCATCGACCCGAGCGGTTGCGGCGCCGCCCTGAATTGAGGACCGCTCAGGGCGCGGCGGCGAGGACGTCGTCGGCGATCTTCTCGTCCAGCGTCACCCGCACCAGGGCCGCGGCGAGCTCCGCGGTGTGGTGATCCGGCGCCAGGCGCGCCAGCCGGTCGGGGTCTTCCGGCAATTGCACTCGCTTGGCGCCGCGCAAGGCCCGCTCGTCGAAGTGCGGCCGGACCCAGGTCCAGATGTCCTGGATCTCGCGCAGGAAGATATCGGCCCCGGTCGGGCCGATGCCATCGAACTCTTGGAGCAGTTCCGCGGCGCGCTGCGGGTCGTTGTTCGCCTTCTTCGCCAGTTCCCGTAGGTCACCGTGGTAGCGGTCGAGCACGCGCGAGGCGTTGTGGCCCAGCCGCGTCGCGGTGCTCTCGTCGTAGCGGCGATAGTTCCCCCGCCCCAGCGCGTCGACCAGTTCCTGCCACTGCGCGTCCGCGACCCGGTGCGGCGTCCGGTAGCCGCTACCGATCAGCTCTCGTGTGGCCCCGATGGCGATATCGGCGGAGATCCGGGCGCTGAGCAGCTGGGAAAGCATGAGCAACTGGAAAAGCGCGGCCGGTTTGTCGTCGAGCGTGATGCCCGCTTCCTCGGCGTATCCCGTGCCGGCGCGGACGAGCAATTCGTGTACGACGTCCTTTTGGCTCATCGTTACCTCCTCTCGCTACCAGGGCGCATACCCGAGCGCACGTCGACTACACCGCCCGTGGCGGCGGGGTGCGATCGTCACCGCAGGTCACAGGACTCGGAGGGGGCAGCGCTGGATCATTCCGGCAGCACGCTCAACGTGCCCTCCGCGCTGCGGGCGGCGGTCAGGCAGGCCGTCGCGGTGAACTGGTCGGCGAGGGGGTGGCGCGCCCGGGCTCGCCACTTCCGGACCGCGGCCACCGCTTGCGCGCGCTGCGCGGGGAGCGGCGCGTCGAACGGAAGACCCAGACGCAGGTGGGGTGCGATGCCAGAGCCGCCGATGAGACGGTGCAACTCGGCGAGATCGTCGGCGGGCAGCGCCAATTCGTCGGTGCGCAGGCGGCCGAGCAGGCGCAGCTCGGCGAAGCCGTGCACGTCCGCGAGCAAGGTGCGCACCCTGGGCAGCAGGCGGTCGGCCGGGCTGCCGCGGTAGGCGGTCAGCACCCGGGCCAGGGCTGTCAGCGCGGAATGCGCTTTGAGCTGGTCGGCGCGCTGCCCGAACTGCACGTCGAGCACCGACCGCAGTTCGTCCACACCGCTGCGGCTGGTCAATTCGGCGGCCAGCGCGGCCGAATCGCGCACCCCGAGCCGGATCAGCGTGACGGCCATCCGGATGCCGAACAGCCCGAACCGCTCGGCGAGCTGCGCCCGCAATTCCGGCGGCACCGGCAGCGGCACGTCCGCGCGCGCGAAGCGGTCGGCCGAGAGCAAAGCGGCGCTCAGCTCGTCGACCGGGACCCGCGCCAGCGTCTCGAACGCCGCGAACTCCTGCTGACGCAGCGTCGCCGCGGCGAACGCGAGCAGCCCGGCGACCGGGATCACGGCCTGGCACAGGCCCGTCCGCTCCAATTCCCCGGCGAAGCGCGTGGCGACATCGCGCGCCGAGTGCAGCGCGTCGATCCGCCCCGCCCCGATCTCGTCGGCCCGCGACACCACGCCGACGATGCCGAGCGGACCGGGCGCCCCCGGCCCGCCGTTGGCCGCGGCGGTTCCGGCGCCCACCCGCTCGAGGAACTGCACGTCCGTGGCGTCCAACCGGCGCAGCAGATAGACGACCGCGTCGGCGCCCGGGATGGCGATGCCCTGCTCCGCCCGCTCGTCGTCCGCTCCCGGCGTCAGCAGGCGCGCCGTGCGCCGCGACACCTCGCGCGACAGCGACGACGTGCCCGGCGTGTCGATGATGGTGGTGTGCGCGAGCGCCGCGGCCGGCCATTCGACCTCGAGATGGTCGACCTCGCGCGCCGCCGGGGCGTTCCAGTTGAGCCCGTCCAGGTCGAAAGTCAGCCCATGGGTTCCGCTGCCACGCCGGACCACGACGTGCGCACGGGCGCCGTCGGGGGCGTAGGCGGTCACGCTGGGTGTCGAACCGTAGCGGTACCAGGTGACCACCCTGGTGCACTCGGTCGCATCGGTGGGAGCGATGTCCTGTCCGACAAGGGAATTCAGCAGGGTGGATTTGCCCGCCTTGATCGAGCCGGCGAGCGCGACCCGCAGCGGCTGATCCAAGCGGCGGGCGCAGTCGGCCAGCAGGGCACGCGCGCTCGGTTCGCCCGACAGCGCCGCCTGCGCCGCGCCGACCAGCCGATGCGCCTCGGCGACGACTCCCGGTACCGGGCCACCATCACGTCTCACGGGGCTACCGTACCGGCGGGTCCCATCGGTAGTGCGGTCTGCATGGCATCGGCGTAGCGGCGCAGTTCGGCGACCACACGCAGCTGCTGTTCGAGTTGCGCACCACGTTCGGCGCGGCGAGTGGCGACCATGGACGCCGCCTCCTGCGCTGCCCGCAGCGACTCGTCGATCGAGCGCAGGCTGCGTTCGGCGACGCCCGCGTAATGGTCGCGCAGCGCGCGGTGGATGCGGTGCAGCCGGTCCTTCGACTCCTTGCCCGCCTGGAACGCCACGTCGTCGACGAACCGGCGCACCGCCGCCTTCGCCTCGTTGCGCCGCTTGGCCAGCCGGGCCTGCTTGTCGTCGCGGAAAGCTTTGCCGCCCACGATCAGACCCGCGCCGATCGAGATCGGGTTGAGCAGCGCGAGCCCGGCGAAGGTGCTGGCCAGCCCCACCATCAGCACGCCGCCGTAGGAGCCGCGCATGCCGACGAGCAGCTTGCTGCCGAAACCGATATCGGGTTCCAGATCGGCGAGCGTGCCGGAGACGGCGCGGCCGGTGTCGGCTCCCGCGCCGGGGCGCACGTCCGGCAGGTCGACGGCGCCCAGTTCGGAGAAATGCTCGGCGACACGCTCGGCGAGCTGAATCGCCCGGGAATGGGTCCAGAGCAGATTGTCGCCGAGCGCGGTGTCGACCGTGCCGGTGAGGTGTTCGGCGATGCGATCCCAGTGGCGGCCCGGATCGTGCTCATCGATCCATTCCTCGGTGGTGCGCGCGATAGTGCGCAGGCGGTCACGAAGATCGTGGTCGACGTCCCCGGCCAGATCGGTGATGCCGTCGGCGAGCGTCTGCTGCCACGCGGCGGTCCTGCGGTGCAGTTCCTCGGCCGCGGAACGGGCGGATTGCAGCTCGCGCACCGCCGCCGCGCCCTGGGCGGGATCGCGGACCGCGACCAGCTCACTGCCCAGGGCCAGCGCCAGATGCTCGGCTGCCGAGCGGATGTCGCGGGCCACGGCGGTGCGGGTGGCCTGCTGATCGCGCGCCACGACCTGGTCGCGCAGGAAGGTGTAGAGCACGCCGAAGCCGGATTCCACACCCAATTGCCTGTCCTGCAACCGCATCGCGTGACCGCGCAGCAGCGACGACACCGGGATCAGCGGCACGTCGAGGCGGGCCCGCGCGAGATGGCCCAGGTCGGCCTCGTGCACCTGCCGCCAGTGCGGGTACAGGTCGGTTTTGGTGAGCAGCAGCGCGACCGTCGGGCACAGTTCCCGCACCTGCCGCAGGAACGCCAGCTCCGGCTCGGTGAGTTCGGTCGACGCGTCCGACAGCACGAATACCGCGTCCGCGGCGGGCACCAATCCGAGCACGCCCGCGGCGTGGGCGTTGCCGTGCCCGCCGACACCTGGGGTGTCGATCAGCACGATGCCGTCGGCCAGCAGCGCGTTCGGTATCTGCACCTCCAGGCGCACGATCCGTCTGCCCTGCGCGAGCGGGGAGCGCTGGTCGATCGCACCGATCTCCGCGACCGGCACCGACACCCTGGTCTCCGCGCCGCTGGAGTCACCGTGCGCCGCGAGCACCAGCTCGGCGCGCGGCTCGGGACCGTGCGCGAGCAGCATCGGCACCGTGGTGGTGGCGTCGTCGCCGACCGGGCAGACGTCCAGGTTCAGCAGCGCGTTGACGAAACTGCTCTTGCCCTGGTCCAGCTGTCCGGCGACGATGATGCGCCGGCGCGGGTCGCGGACCCGGTCGGCCGCCACTTCCAGGCGGCCGACCAGATCGTTGCGGCCCGCGGCACGGGCCGCCGCGATGGTTTCACCGAGTACCGAGAGCAGCGGTACCGCCGGTGGAGTGGCGTTCGGCGCAGGCGTCCCCATCGCGGTATGGACCTCTTTCCGTATTACCGGGCAACTGTCAGTGCAGGAATGTATCGCCACCCACATCGGCGCCCGCGGAACCGCTGAACTCCGTGCTCGCGTGGCTCTCGCCGAACAGCCCCGCATCGGTCTGACCGCTGCTGTCCAGGCCCGAGCCGAAGGCGCTCGACACGTCCAGCGAGGACCAGGTGTGCGCGGTCGAGCCGACGCTGCCGCCGAGGCCGGCGCCGGTGTCCACCGCGCCGTGCGCCGTCCCGCTCGCCGAGCCCGCCAGTCCGGCGCTCGCGTCCGTCGCGCCGCCGGCGGTCGACTGCGCCGCGCCGCCGAGGCCGGCCGTCGCGTCGAGACCCGAGGACAGGCCGGAGGTCGCGTGCGACCCGATGCCGCTGTCCAGGCCGGAATCGAGGTGCGCTCCCCCGCTCGACGCGCCTTCCAGACCGCTCGACAGGCCCCCACCCGCACTGCCCGCCGCACCAAGACCCGTCGACAGACCCGACTCCAAACCCGCACCCGCACTGCCCGCCGCACCGAGACCCGTCGACAGACCCGACTCCAAACCCGCACCGGCATGGCCCGCGCTGTCGATTCCGGAGGAAAGGCCGGAGCCGAGTCCGGAGCCCGCCTGCGCACCGGCGTTGAGCCCGCCCGACAGACCCGCACCGAGACCGGCGCCCGCCTGAGCCGCGGCATCGAGTCCGGATGACAAGCCGGAGCCGAGTCCGGCGCCCGCCTGCGCACCCGCGTCGAGCCCGCCCAACAGACCCGCACCGGCCTGCGTACCCGCGTCGAGTGCGCCGGTGAGCCCGGCTCCGGCTTGTGCCGCACCGTCCAGACCTCCGCCGAGACCGGTGGACAAGCCTGTCTCCAAGCCGGTCGCGCCCTGGACCCCGGCCTCGAATGCCCCGCCGAGGCCGGACTCGAGACCCGCGCCGGCCTGCCCGCCGGTGTGCAGCGAGCTGTCCAGACCGCCGCCGAGCTCCGCTCCGGTGCGCACGGCCGCGCCGAGACCCGTGGCGAGCCCGGTCTCCAGGCCCGCCGTCGCTTGCGTTCCCACGTTGCCCGCTCCGCCGATGGCCGAAGAGAAATTGCTTCCGAGTCCGGCGGCGAGGTTGCCGGAACCTTGTGCGGCGGTGTCGATTCCGCCGGTGAGGCCGGTCATCGCCTGGCCGGTGGCGTCGAGCGCTCCGCCCAGCCCGGTCTCCAGACCGGACCCGATCTGCGCGCCCGCGTCGGCTGCTGCATGCAGTCCGGTGGACACTCCCGCGCCGAGTCCAGCGCCCGCCTGCGCACCCAGACCGGTGGTCGCCTCACCGGCTCCGTTCAGCGCGCCCTCCAGACCCGCGCCGGCACCGGTTCCGAGATCGGCCGTCGCGCCCGCAGCACCGCCGAGACCCGCACCCAGACCTGTCGTCGCGTCAACCGCGCCTTCGAGTCCTGCACCGAGCCCGGTCGACGCATCGACGGCACCCTCCAGACCCGCGCCCAGACCCGCGGTGATATCCGTCGCCGCGCCCAGACCACCCTCCAGGCCCGCGCCCACGCCGGTGCCGAGATCCGCCGCCCCGCCGATCGCGCTTTCGAAACCCGCACCCAAACCGGCAGAGGCATCCGCCGCGCCACCCACGGCACCACCGAGTCCTGCGCCGAGCCCGGTCGCCAAACCGGTCGTCGCATCGACAGCACCCTCCAGACCCGCGCCGACCCCTCCGCCAAGGCCTGCCGTGGCATCCGTCGCCGCACCCAGACCACCCTCGAGACCTGCGTTCAAACCTGCGGAAATGTCGGTGGCACCCTGCACGGCCCCTTCCAAACCCGCGCCGAGACCAGTGGTGATGTCCGCCGCGCCGCCGATGGCGGTTTCCACGCCTGAGACGAGGCCGGTCGTCGCGTCCACCGCGCCCCCGAGGCCCGCGCCGAGACCAGCACCCGCCTGCGCACCGGCGCCCAACGCCGCGTCTAGTCCCGAGGTCAGTCCGGTTGCGGCGTCCACCGCGCCCTGCAGTCCCGCGCCAACTCCGGCGCCGAGGTCCGCCGCCCCGTTCACCGCACCTTCCAGCCCGGCACCCAGGCCCGCCGCCGCGTCCACCGCACCTTCCAGCCCGGCACCCAGGCCCGCCGCCGCGTCCACCGCACCTTCCAAGCCCGCACCGATACCCGCGCCCGCGCCGATACCGGTAGACAGGCCGGTCTCGAGTCCGGCGGCGATGTCTCCCGCCCCTTCGGCATCGAGATCGAGGCCCGCGCCGATGCCACTGATCACCTGAGCGCCCGCGCCGAGCAGGCCGCCCACGGCGGCGGAGAGGTCGGCGCCCGCGTTCACCACGGTGTCGAGGCCGGTGGCCAGCCCCGCGCCCAGACCTGCGCCGATCTCCAGCCCGGTTTCGATCGCGGTGTTCAGGCCCGCGCCCACGTCGACGCCCGTGCCGACACCCAGGTCGACGCCGACCCCGCCACCCGCGCCCAGATCGACGCCCAGATCCGCGCCCAAATCGACGCCGGCGTCCGCCACCGCCGCCGCGCCCACGGTGCTCGCGGCGCCGACCGCGGCGGCCGCGCCGGTCTGCGCGCCCGCCGCGACGATGGACTGCAACTGGGAACCGCCGGTCACCAGCGCCGACTCCGCGACCATGGGGGCGCAGAGGGCGATGTCCTCCGGCGTCACCGCGCTCAGGCCCGCGGCGGCCAGCGCCTGGGTCGGGTTGGCGCAGTAAGCGACCGCGGCCTCGTGGTTCCGCAGCAGATCGAGGATGAACTCCAGAATCGCATTGGGTGTCATGAGAATCGTCTCCTGAGTCCCGGCGGACCTCGCTGATCCGCAGTCGTTGGAATGCAAATCACGCTAGGAGCGCATCGCGTTACGCCGAAACGGGGCGAACCCCTATGACCGGCCGAGGGCACCCGATAGGGGTGGGAGCGGAATTAGGGGAATTTCCCTAAACGATCCCCTAACGAGGTAACGGCTGATGGCCAGCAACCGACAGAACGGTTGCGTCGGCAACTACACCGCCCAGCGCACCAGCTCGGACACACAGCAGCGACACCGGACCAGACAGCTTCTCGAACGGGGTTCTCGAATGACACAGCGCCTGGCGCTCGGCATCACTGTCGGGGCGTCGAATTCGGTCGCCGTGGCGGCAACGGAAGAGGGCGACGACGGCCTCAGCCCCTCCGGCGGCGGATTTCTACGCTCGCATCCGAGCGTGCTACGGCTCTCGCCGGACATGGCGCCCACGCTCGGCGCGGGCGCTCGCTCCACCGGCCGACATTCCAGCGACGTGATGCTGGAGGGCTTCCTCGCCAGGGTCGGCGACCCGGTCGGCATGCTCGGCGAGGACGGTTCCTCGTATTCGGCGCCCGACCTGGTGGCCACCGCGATCGGATGCCTGGTCGACGAGATCGCCGCGGAGACGGGGCGAAGCGGGGTCCAGGCGATGGTCGCCTGTCATCCGGCCTGGTGGTCGCGGCACACCGTCGACATCCAACGCGACGCCCTGGAACGGGCCGGACTCGGCGAGGTGACGCTGGTTCCGGAGCCGACGGCGGCGATCCGCTGGCTCGACGCCGCGCACGGCCGGACCGACGACGGGGCGGTGATCGTCCTCGATCTCGGGGCATCCGGGTCGACCGTTTCGGTGGTCCGCACCGGCGAGCACGCCAGCCTGCTGGGCACGCCGCTGCGCAGCACCGACGTGGCCGGCGCGGAATTCGATCTGCTGACCATGCGCTATGTCCTGGCAAATGCGGTGCTCGCCGCGGATTTCGATCCGTTCGATCCGGTGGTGGAACGCGAATTATCGGCTTTGCGAGAACGCTGCAGAAAAGCGAAAGAAGAGCTTTCCATAAATACCGCGACGGTCGTTCCGGTCCGGGTGGACCCCGCGGATCCGCACGGCAGCACCGTGCGGCTGGTGCGCGGCGAGTTGGAAGACCTGCTGCGCGGACCGTTGTCGAGTGCGATGAACCTGATCCACGACGCGGTGCACCGGGCCGGGCTGGACATCGGCGACGTCGGCCGAGTCCTACTCACCGGAGGCGGCGGCGCCATCCCCCTGGTCGCCGAACTCATCTCCTCCGAGTTCGGATTGCCCGTGGTGGCGGCCCCCGACCCCGAGCACACCACGGCCCGCGGGGCGGCGCTGCTGGCCGCCGATCTGCTCGCCGCCGAGACCGACCAGCTCCCCTCGGTGGTCGATCCGGTGGCCGAGGACGAGACCGTGCCGCAGCCCCGGGCGCTCCCCTCGGCCGGACTCGCGGCGTTGCCCGAGGAGCCCGCTCCGCGCAGGCGGGCACTGACCGGCAGGCAGCGCATCGCGGTGGTGGCGGGTGCCGCGGCCGCTATCGGCGTGCTGGCCACCGGCACGCTCGCCATCGGCACCGGCATCCAGTCCGGTTCGACCTCGCCTGCGTCGACCGACCAGTCCGGCACCGGCGCCGTGCAGGTCGCCGGGACGACAGGAGCGCAGACGGGGGACCCGTCCGCACCGGCCGCTGTCGCCGCCACGGATTCCGCGTCCGCCACCGGCCGGCCGAAAACCGAGGCGCCGCGAGCCGGTTCGCCGTCGTCCGCGGCACAGAACACCAGCGTGGCCGTGGTGAACAGCGAGCAGAACCCCGATCAGCCCGCTCCCGCGCCCGCGGACGCCCCGGCACAGCAGCCGGCGCCGCAGCCGCAATCCCAGCAGCCTCCCCCGGCCCCCGCCCCCGCGCCTGCGCCTGCGCCGACCAACCCGCCCGCACCTACCCAGCAGCAGCCCCGGCCGGCGCCGCCGACCGCGCCGAGCCTGCCGACCGGCGTGCTGGGCGACACCCTCGGCACGGTGCTGCGCACTCCCGGAGAAATCCTGGGAGGCTCCGGTGGCTGATACCGCCTTCGACACACTCCCCTGCGCTCGCGACATCTTCCGCGATCTGGATTCCGCCGACGACCAGCCGGTGGTCTATTTGATCCGCGGCCGCTCGCAGACCGGCAAATCGACGCTGCTCGCGGAGATCCGCGCCCGTCTGCGCGCCCGCGGCGTCCCGCTGCAGGACGACATCGCCGCTGTTGCGCATGCCCACGCGCGCAACGGCTCGCACCCGGTGACCCGCGCGCAGGGCGGCGGCACGGCGGGCGTCACCACCGACACCGCCCGCCCGGCCCTGATCATCGACAACGCCCACACGCTGGGCCAGATGGATCTCGAATACCTCTGCGCCGCAGTCGAATCCGGACATCGCACGATGGTGGTCGCCACGCAGCCGCGCCCGCATGATCCGCGGCTGCGGATGCTCGCCGACGCGATCGCCCGGCGCGGGCGCGTCGTGGATCTGCGCCCGCTCGGCGTCGCGGACATGGCGCCGTTCGCCCGGGAGCTGGGCATGATGGTGCCGCGCCAGGTCGCTCAGCACATCCACGTGCAGACCGCTGGTATCCGCGGCGGCGTGGTGGCGGCGCTGACGGCCGCGTGCTCGGCGCGTCTGGACGCGGGCATCACCGCCGTCGACACGGCTGTCGCCGCGTGGGCTCGCGGGTTGCTGGACAACCTCGAACCCGACCTGCTGGAGACCTTGGTGGTGGCCACCACGGGCACGGGCCTGGATTCCAGCGAGCTCACCGAGGTGCTCGGCGTGGAGCAGTCCGTCGCGCAGGATCTCATCGACCGCGCCAGGGCCAGCGCTCTGGTGACCGACGCGGACCTGCTGCTGGAACCCGCCGTCGCCCCCCTGCGCACGCTGCTCGGCGACCGCAGGTTCGTCGCGATCGAACGCCGGTTGCTCGGCTCTCGTCTGGAGGCGGGCCTGCTGCGCGACCGCACGGCGCTGCAACTGGCCGAATCCGGCGTCCGCGATCCGCGTCTGGCCGACTTCCTCGTCGACGCGGCGGGCCAGGCCGGCCGCGAGGCGGTCCGCTACTACGCCGCCGCGGCGGCCGCGGGGGCCGAACTCGATCTGATCGCGCTGCGCTGGGCCGAGGCCGCCGCGCGGACCGGCGACGGCGAGACGGCCATGCGGCTGGCCGAGCCGATGCTGGCGCGGTCGGGCAGCACCGGCACGGAGCTCGCGACGGCGGTGCGGATCTGCGCGGCGGTGCTCACCCGCCGGGGCCTGGTCGGCCGCGCGGCGCAGCTGTACACCTGGCTCGGCGGACATCGGGTGGGACCGGATTGGGCGGTCGGCGCGACGGTGTTGTGCCTGGCCGGTGACGTGCCGGGCGCCAGGGAGATGTCTTCCTCGGCCACGAAGTGGCCGCCCACCGAAGCGGGCGCGCACGCCCGGCTGATCGCGACCGCGCTCGCGGACACCATCGAACTGGGCAACAACACCGCGGCCGCGGTGTCGGCGCTGGTCCAGGCGGCCCACGCGGACGCGGGCGTGGACCGCTTCCTGCCCTGCACGGCGGCCTCCATCGCCACTCTGCTCTCGCTGGGCACCGGCGAGCCCCGCCGTGCCCAGGACGCGCTGCGCCGCGCCACCGCCAGCGGGCTGCGCTGCCATCAGCTCGACGTGCTCGCGGCCTGGACGGCGATGCTCGGCGGTGACGAGCGCGCCGCCGCGGCTACGGTGGCCGCGCTCGACCACGACCGGCTCGATGTGCGCGATCGGCTGCTGGCGCACGGCGTCGCGGTGGGTCTCGCGCGGCGAAGCGGAGACCACACCGCGCTCGCCCGCGCGTGGCAGGCCGCGTATCCGCTGTTCGACGACGTGCAGGCCGACCTGCTGGCGCTGCTGCCGATCGGCGAGCTGTGGTTGGCGGCCATCCGGATGCGCGACGAACGCCGGATCGCGCCCTTGGTGGACGCCGCACTCGCGCTGCTGCGCCGCCTGAACGATCCGCCCGCCTGGTCCAACGCCTTCCATTGGTACGGCGTGCAGGCCGCGATCGCGCACGAGAGCCCCGAGGATCTGTTGCCGCACGCGCACGCGTTGAAAACCGCGGCCGAGGCGGGCGACCGGCACGCCGCGGTACTCGCCGACGCGGGCCGCACGTGGGTGCTGGTGCTGCGCGGCCAAGTGGCCACCGCACCGGTGCACGCGGCCGTCGCTGCGCTCACCGAGATCGGCATGACCTGGGACGGCGCCCGGTTGGCCAGCGAGGCGGCGCTCGCGGCGGCCGACTCCGCCACGGCCACCGCACTGCTGAAACTGGCCCGCACGGTGCGCGCCGACGCCCGTCCCCAGGAGGCGCAGGCCCGGCCCGCCGCACCGGTGACGCACAACGGCGACGCTCCGCCGCCGACGCCGCCGCAGGCCGCGATCCTCAGCGAACGGGAACGCGAAGTGGCCGAGTTGGTTCTGCTCGGGCTCACCTACCGCGAGATCGGTGCCCGCCTGTACATTTCGGCGAAGACAGTCGAGCATCACGTCGCGCGCATCCGACGCCGGGTCGGTGCCCGGTCCCGTTCGGAGTTATTGTCGATGCTCCGCGCCATGGGACACGGTTCGCTTCTGGTGTGACCGGGTGCGGTTCCGTCAGCGGAAACGCCGAAGCGAGGGTAGGTGAGATGGCCACTGGGGTTGGCCTGCGCGTCGCCGACGACGAGTGCGCGGCGGTCATCGTCACCGACGGTGACGAGGAGCCGCGGTACATCGTCCGTGAGTCGGTTCTGCACATGTCCGACGATGGTGACGCCGAGCTGGGCGGTCCCCCGCCCACGGGCGACTCCCACTCGATCGGCGGCTTCGTGTCCGCGGTGGGCGACCCGGCGGGCATCCCGGTCGACGACGGGGAGGCGTATCGCGCCGAGGACCTCGTCGCGACCGCCCTGTTCTGCCTGATCAACCTGGCCGCCGAACATCTCAGCGGTGCGGCCGAGTTCTATGCGACGCATCCGGCGCACTGGCCCGCCGAGTATGTGCGTTCGCTGCGCGACGCCTTGGACTACCTGGGTCTGCGCTCGGTGCTGCTGGTCAGCGAGGGGGAGCTGCCCAGCGCCGAGACCGGAGCCGACGGTAGGTCCTTCGCCCACGACGCGGCCCGAGGGGCGCTGGCCGCCGTGCTCGCCACCCCGGCCGGGGCCACCCCGCCGGACCCGTCCACCGCGGAGAACTCGACGGTGGACACCATCGTCATCCCGGCCGTGCCCGCCGCCGACGCGCTACCGCAGGCGTATTCGGCGGCCATACCGATCTCGGAGCCGACCCTGGTGGCCGAATCCGAGCCCGAACCCGAGAAACCGGTGCAGGCAGCGGTTCCCGCGAAGGAATCGAAACGCATCCCGCTGCTGATCGCGGGCGCCGCGGTGATCGGGCTGCTGCTCGGCGGCATCGTGGTGGCCTTGCTCTTCCGCGACGGCGGCGAGACACCGGTGCCGCCGTTGCCCGACGCCAAGTCCGAGACGTCGGTCAGCCCGGCCCCGCCCCCGCCGCTGGTCACCTCGACGACGCCCGCCACCACCGAGCCGCCCGAACCGCCGGTGGTGATCACGGAGACGACGACGCCGGAGCCGACCACCACGACGCCGCCCCCCACCACCGAGCCGCCGACGACGACGCCGACCACCACGACTCGTACCTCGACCACGCGGACCCCCACGCCCACCACCAACCCGTTCGGGCAGCAGCTGCCGCAGATCCCGACCATCCCCGGCATGGGAATACCGGGTAGTCGGTGATTAGTAGCGTCCTATCCGGGTTTGTGGCTTAGAGTGTTGCGCTGACCGTGTTGTCGGATGAATTCCCACACCGGTCGATTGCTGGACGAAGGCTGTGCGCCAACGGATTCTGCCCGTGGCCACGGATTTAGCTGGCACGTGCGTGCCGACGAAGGGACTTCATGCGCAAGTTGGTGGCGCGTCGCGCCGCGGTCAAAGCTGTCGCCATCGCATCGACCGTTCTCCTGGCTCCCTTGTTCGGCACGACCACCGCCTCGGCGGTTCCCGAAGCCCCGGCGCAGCTCGCGGCGGACAATCTCCCCGCGGAACTCGTGCAGGCCATCGCGCGTGATCTGAAGATGACCCCGACGGAGTACCTGGACCGCGCCGCGCGCGCCCAGCAGTTGCGCGACTACGCGCGCGATTTCCGTTCGGAGCGACCCGATTCCTTCGCGGGCGCCTGGATCGGGGCCGACGGCAAGCCCGTCATGGCGGTGACGTCACTGGACGCCGCCAAGATCGCCGCGGCCGACGGCTACCAGACCCGGCTGGCCCCGGTGTCCGCGGACAGCCTGGAGGGCTCGCTGGTGCAGCTCAACCAGTGGATCACCGGACTACCGCGGGAGATCTCGCAGGCGATCAACTCCGTGGCCATCGACTTCCTGAACAGCCAGCTGGTGCTCAGCGTCGCCAACACGCCCGCGGGTCACATGCTCAACCTGCCCACCCTGCTGGCGAACATCAAGGTCATCCTGTCGCCGAACAGCGGCGGTCCGGTCGAGCGCAGGCCGATGGGCGGTGACACCTACATCAGCGCTCCCGGTTCGCTCGCCGATTCGTCGCTGCGCGCGGTCGACGTGTGCTCGTTCGGGTTCAACAGCATCGACGCGTCCGGCAACGCGCTGAACATCAGTGCGGGCCACTGTGATCCGAACCTGGGCAAGGGCAACCAGGAAGCCGGCGTGTACCTGCCGAACGTCCGCGACATCCCGGCCAGCCCCGAACTCGGCACGTTCGTGCGCGCCTCACTGGGTGGACAATCCGCGCTGGACTACTCGGTGATCAAGCTGAACGAGCGCGCGGTGCGGGCGGGCATGGACCAGCCCTCGGTGCGCGGCGCCAACGGCACCACGCTCGCGATCACCGGCACCGCCGACCCGATCACCGGCGCCCCGGTCTGCAAGTCGGGCCAGTCCTCTACTTTCACCTGCGGCTTCGTCGTGGCCGACCGGGTGGAGACGCAGCTCTACACGGCCGAGGGCGAGAGCAAGACCGTGCGCGGGTTCGCCAGCTCGGCCTGCACCCTGGGCGGTGACAGCGGCGGCGCGATCGTGTCCGGCACCCTGGCGCTGGGCATCACCAGCGGTTCCAACGCCGCGGACGCGCCGAACTGCAACGAGGCCAACATCGCGCTCGCGCAGTACGGCGGCACCGCTTCGCTCGGCATCCCGATCCGGTCCATCCTGGCCGACATCGACGCCTCTTCCGGCGGCGGAATCGGCAGCGGAATCGCCGTGCGCACGCGGCCGAACGCGAGCTGAGCGCGAGCCGGAAATCTGTGGCACTCCACATATCCCCGGTCGCGGGGTTATGCCGGAATCGAGAAGCACGAGATGAGTAGGCATACCGCGTCAAACCCCATATAGTCTGCTCATGCTCCTGCCACGTATAGGACCTCCCCGCTCGACTGCGCGACAGACCGTAATCCGAAAGACAGTGATCGCCGCCTCGGCGGCGATACTGCTGTTCGGGCCCACGGCGGCAGTAGCGACAGCTCAGCCCGACCAGGGTTCCGGCCTGCCCGCCGACCTGGTCGCCGCGGTGACCCGCGATCTGAAGATCTCGCCCGACGAGTACCTGCACCGCGCGGAGGTGGCGCAGCAGGTGGCCGCGTTCGCCACCACCGCCCAGCGGCAGTACCCGGCCGTGTTCGCAGGCTCCTGGCTGGACGACGCGGGCAGGGCGGTCGTGGCGCTGGCGCAGGGTCCCGGCGCCGACGAGGCGAAGAAGGCCGCCGAGTCGGCCGGTTTCGAGGTCCGCAACGTCGCCAAGAGCGAAGCGGCCCTGCGTGGCGAGAAGAGTGCGTTCGAGCGCTGGCTGGAGGGCCAGCCGGAGGCGGTGCGGACGCTGGTGCGCGGCGCGGTGGTGGACACCGTGAACAACGCGATCGCCGTGCGCGTGGACCAGGCGGGCCTGCCGATGCCGAACTTCATCGACCCGGCGCGCGTCATCGTGATGGCCCCGCCGGTGGCGGGCGAGCAGGGCCCCGTGCAGGCCGGTGAGATCGCCGGAGAGGCGCGCGGGGCGCTCGCGGGCGGCGACGGCTACGCCTCGGTCGCCGGACGCAGCTCGCTGCGCTGCTCGCTCGGCTTCAACGGCACCGACCGCAACGGCAACACGGTGAACATCACCGCGGGCCACTGCAACCCCGACATCCCCTCCGCGGGCAGCGGCAACGCCGCGGGCGTGTACGAGATGAACGGCGACCGCCTCGGCGCGCAGCTCGGTGTCTTCCAGAAGTCGGTGCTCGGCGAGCAGGACTACTCGATCATCCGGGTCAACGACCAGTCCAAGGACCGTTTCGCGAACAACGGCGTCCGCGCGCCCGGCGCGGCTCCGATCCCGGTCGACGGCGTGGCGACCCCGGTCGTCGGCGCGCCGGTCTGCAAGTCCGGTGCGCGCACCGGCTTCAGCTGCGGTGTGGTCAACGCCGTCGACCAGACGGTGCAGGTCGGCGACCGGGAACTGACCCAGAGCTTCTCGGCCAACATCTGCGCGCTGCCCGGCGACAGCGGCGGTCCGATCGTGACCGGCCGCCTGGCGCTCGGCATCTCCAGCGCGTCGTCGGTGGCGGACTACCCGATCTGCGAGATCCCGAATCTCATCGGCGCCCTGACCGGCAACGTGCCGCAGCTGTTCGCGCAGCCGGTGCACGTGGTGCTCTCCGACAACCCGGGGCTGCGCGTGCGCACCAACTGACAGCGGGAACGAGGAAAGGCCGGCAGCGTCGAGTTGTCGGCCTTTTCGCCGTCTCAGGGGCTTTCCACTGCCCTTACGCGGCCCCCTGCGCCGGAAACCTCGCATGGGGTGCGGCGGCGGTCCGGCATCCTGGACCGCATGTGTTTGGTGTTGATCGGCTGGCGCGCGCACCCGGAATACCGGTTGATCGTGGCCGCCAACCGAGACGAGTTCTACACTCGGCCGACCGAGTCCATGCGCTGGTGGCCCGAGGCGCCCGGCCTGCTCGCCGGACGCGACACCGGAGCCCCGGGCCGGGCCCACGGTGAGCCTCCCGGGACCTGGCTGGGCCTGAGCACCCAGCCCCACGGCGACAATCGCTTCGCCGCCGTCACGAACGTGCGCAATCCCGCCGATCTTCGCCTCGACGCCCGTTCCCGGGGCGCGCTGCTGATGGACTTCCTGCGCGGCGCCTCCGACCGCCGTGCGGCGGGCGAATTCCCCGGGCCGGAGAAATACGTTCTCGACGTCGCCGCCGCTCCGGACGACTACAACGGCTACAACCTGGTGGTCTCCGACCTGCGCACGCTGTGGTGGCATTCCAATCGCAGCGTCGCGGAGCCGCGCGAACTCGCTCCGGGCTTCCATGGCCTCTCCAACGGGACGTTCGTCGCCTCCGCGGGCCCGAACCCGGTCGAACCGGATCTGACGGCGCCACAGCCCGTCTGGCCCAAAATACGGGCGGGTGTAACCGAGTTGCGCGATGTGGTGCAGACCGACCCCGGTGCGGTGGACCGCTACTTCGAGGTGCTGGCCGATCGCACCGAGGCCCCCGAGGATCTCCTGCCGCGGACCGGGGTGCCGCACGAGCTGGAGCGGGCGCTCTCGGCCAGGTTCATCGCGCACACCGTGCACGGCACCAGAGCGAGCACGGTGCTGGTGGTGCGCGAGGACGGCGCGTTCGAGATGGTCGAGCGCTCGTTCGGCAGGCTCGGCGAGGAGCTGGGTGAGGTCGTCGTGCGCGGCCTGCTCGATCTGACCGGCTGAACGAGCAGCGGCCCGCCCTCCGAGGAGAGCGGGCCGCCGATGATTCGAACGAACAGGCGAATGCTTAGTTCGGCTTGTCCGCCCACTTCGTGGTGCCTTCCGGCGCCTGCAGCGTGTTGATCAGGTCGATACCCGCGACAGCCAGCATGGGGCCACCGACCGCCACGGTGCCGAGGATGCCGCCGATGCCCGCGCCCGCGATCGCGGCCGGGATGCAGCCGACACCGAGGAACGGCAGGCCGAGGATGCAGCCGATCACCGCACCGCCGATGACGCCAACGGCGGTGCCGAGGAAGCCACCGACCGCGGTCGCGATGCCGAACTGGCTGGCGAACTCGTTCTGCGCGCGCTGGTTCTCGATCGGCGAGGCGATCGGCTGCGCGACGACGTTGACCGCGTTGGCCGGCTTGTCCTTGGGCACGGTCACACCCTGCTCGGGCGTCAGCTCGAGGACGGTGTTGTCGTCCTTCACGACCGGCTTCACCGGAACGACGGTGTCGGCGACCTTGAAGGCGATCGGCAGCGTGAGGACCGCGTTGCCCTGCGAGTCCTTGATCCGGTAGACGTCGTCTTCCTTGACGTCCTCGGACGACTTGGCCAGCTCGAAGGTTCCCCCCTTGAGCGTCGTCACGACGGTCTTCTCCACCAGCTTGACCGAGTACCGGATGGGGTCAGCGGCCGGTTCGGCATCGGCATGGGCGGTTCCCAGTCCGATGGTCATCGCACCGATGACCATCGCGGCCGCCGCGGTGGTTCTGCGGAGTTTCATTCAGTTTCCAATCCATCATCAGGTCGTACGTCACCGCTGCTCTTCAGCACGCGAGAGCTCTATCCAGCACATCCGGGTGGTCGGCTCCGGATCCTCCCCGAGCAGTGTGAAGACGGTCGCGGTGATCAGAACGTCGTGAGCCTAATAGAACGGCGCGTTTTAAGCGAGATCCCTTATCAGGCATGGGGACTAAGCCAATCCTTACCGACTGGACGGAATGCTTCGCCGTTTACGGTGGTGAACAACCCGCCAGCAGCGGGATCGGCCGAAATTACTGTGACGTTGATCACAGGTAAATAATGGGTCAAGCCCCAGCATATGGGGCTATAGCCCAAAAGCCGATCGTACGATGGACATGGTTGTTACTGGCGGGTAACTTACTGCCGGTTAGGATACGAGCCAACCGACGCGGTAGCAGAATGCGGCCGCGGTCGAGGTGCCTCTAAAGAAAGGTCGCGACATGAATGCCCTGACAGTGACGCTGGGCACGATTGGGGCGGCGCTCAGCCTCCTGTGTTGGGCGTCGTTCATCGGCGGCGTCCGCAATATCGTCCGCGCCATCATGATCGGACAGCCCGCGCCGGACCGTTGGCGGCCCTTCTTCCCGCGCTTCAAGCAGATGATCGTGGAGTTCCTCGCGCATACGCGCATGAACAAATTCCGCACCGTCGGCTGGGCGCACTGGCTGGTGATGATCGGCTTCATCGGCGGCGCCATGCTGTGGTTCGAGGCGTACGGGCAGACCTTCGATCCGGCCTTCCACTGGCCGATCATCGGCAACCTGGCCGTCTACCACCTGTGGGACGAGATCCTCGGCATCGGCACCGTGGTCGGCATCCTGACGCTGATCGTCCTGCGCCAGCTCAACCACCCCCGCCTGCCCGAGCGCTTGTCCCGCTTCAGCGGTTCGAAGTTCGCCCCGGCCTACGTCATCGAGGCGATCGTGCTGCTCGAGGGCCTGGGCATGATCTTCGTGAAGGCGGGCAAGATCGCCGCCTACGGCCACTCCGACCCGGCCACCGACTTCTTCACCCTGCAGGTGGCGAAGCTGCTGCCCGCGAACACCACGATGGTGGCGCTGTTCGCTTTCGTGAAGCTCATGTCGGGCATGGCGTTCCTCTACTTCGTCGGCCGCAACGTCACCTGGGGCGTGGCCTGGCACCGGTTCTCCGCGTTCCCGAACATCTACTTCAAGCGGGAAGAGGACGGCGGCGTCGCGCTGGGCCCGGCCAAGCCGATGATGTCGAAGGGCAAGCCGGTCGACATGGAGACCGCCGACCCGGACACCGACACCTTCGGCGCAGGCCGCATCGAGGACTTCTCCTGGAAGGGCTGGCTGGACTTCACCACCTGCACCGAGTGCGGCCGCTGCCAGTCGCAGTGCCCCGCCTGGAACACCGGCAAGCCGCTGTCGCCCAAGCTGCTGATCATGTCGCTGCGCGACCACGGCTATGCGAAGGCCCCCTACCTGCTGGCCGGCGGCCGCAAGGACATGGGTGGCGACGAGGTCGGTCTGGTCGACGCGGAGGGCAACCCGAACGAGGCGAAGCTGGCCGAGATCTCCGAGGCGGCGAAGGCCGAGGCCGAGCGGCCGCTGGTCGGCGGCGTGGAGGTCAACGGCATCATCGATCCCGAGGTGTTGTGGAGCTGCACCACCTGCGGCGCGTGCGTCGAGCAGTGCCCGGTGGACATCGAGCACGTCGACCACATCATCGACATGCGCCGCTACCAGGTGCTGATCGAGTCGGAGTTCCCCTCCGAGCTCGCCGGTCTGTTCAAGAACCTGGAGAACAAGGGCAACCCCTGGGGCCAGAACGCCAAGGACCGGCTGAACTGGATCAACGAGCTCGATTTCCAGATCCCGGTGTTCGGTCAGGACGCCGACAGCTTCGACGGGTACGAGTACCTGTTCTGGGTCGGCTGCGCGGGCGCCTACGAGGACCGCGCCAAGAAGACCACCAAGGCGGTCGCCGAGTTGCTGGCCACCGCGGGCGTGAAGTTCATGGTGCTCGGCGCGGAGGAGACCTGCACCGGCGACTCCGCTCGCCGCGCGGGCAACGAGTTCCTGTTCCAGCAGCTGGCCCAGCAGAACATCGAGCTGCTGAACTCGGTGTTCGAGGGCGTCGAGGATCGCAAGAAGAAGATCGTCGTCACCTGTGCGCACTGCTTCAACGCGCTGAACAACGAGTACCCGCAGGTCGGCGGCACCTATGAGGTCGTGCACCACACCCAGCTGCTCAACCGCCTGGTGCGGCAGAAGCAGCTGATCCCGGTGGCCTCGGTGTCGCAGAACGTCACCTACCACGACCCCTGCTACCTGGGCAGGCACAACAAGATCTACAACGCGCCGCGCGAGCTGATGGCCGCCTCCGGTTCGAATCTGGTCGAGATGCCGCGCCACGGCGAGCGGTCCATGTGCTGCGGCGCCGGTGGCGCGCGGATGTGGATGGAAGAGCAGCTCGGCAAGCGCGTCAACATCGACCGCGTGGACGAGGCGCTGACCACCTCCCCGGCGAAGATCGCGACCGGCTGCCCGTTCTGCCGCGTGATGCTTACCGACGGCGTCACCGCGCGTCAGGAGAAGGGCGAAGGCGAAGGCGTCGAGGTGGTGGACGTCGCCCAGCTGATGCTGGACGCCATCGAGCGCGTCGAGCCCGCGGTGCTTACGGAGAACCTGACCGTCATCCAAGAGCCGAAGACGCCCGAGGCGGAGCCCGAACCGGAACCGGCGCCCGAACCCGCCGCGGCTCCCGCTCCGGCGAAGGCCGCGCCGAGCGGCGGCGGTCTGGCGATGAAGGGCCCGGCGAAGGCGCCCGGCGGTGGCGGTCTCGCCATTAAGGGCCCGGCGAAGGCGCCCGGCGGCCTGGGCATGAAGGGTGCGGCCAAGGCGCCCGGCGCCAAGGCTCCCGCCGCCGAATCGACGGAGACCGAGGCCACGTCGGCTCCCGCCGCTCCGGTCAAGGGTCTCGCCATGAAGGGCCCGGCGAAGGCGCCCGGTGGCCTGGGCATGAAGGGTGCAGCCAAAGCGCCCGGCGCCAAGGCCGACGCGGCCCCCGCCGCCGAAGCCCCGGCCGAGGCGTCCACAACCGAAGCTCCCGCGGCCAAGCCGGTCAAGGGGCTGGGCATGAAGGGCGGTGCGAAGGCGCCCGGCGGTGGTCTCGCGATGAAGGGCGCGGCCAAGGCGCCCGGCGCGAAGGTTCCGGCGTCCGCCCCTGCGGCCGAGGCCGCGCCCGCCGAAGCGGCTGCGGCACCGGCCGAGGCGAAGTCAGCCGGGACGGTTACGGAAACGGCCGAAACCGGCCCGACCGAGACCAAGCCGACGGTGCCCGCCAAGGGTCTGGCCATGAAGTCCGGGTTCAAGCGGCCCGGTCCCAAGGCCCCCGGCAAGGCGGCAGCTGCCCCGAGGGACGCGGCTCCCGCCGAACCGGCTCCCGCGCAGCAGGCTCCCGTCGCGGAAACTTCCGCCGCGCAGCCCGAACCCGCCGCCGAACCGGAGCAGTCCAACGGCGCGAACGGCAACGGCGCACCCGAAGCCGCGCCGCCCGCCGCCAAGCCCGGCGGTCTCGGCTTCAAAGCCGGCGCGAAAGCGCCGGGCCGGAAGAGCTGAGCGCAGAACTCGCGCAGTGCCATCGGCCGGGTCCGGAAACGGACCCGGCCGATTTGCATATCCAGCAGCCGCTGGTTGCGGCGTGCGCAACCGCCGCTATCGGAACGCGACTACCGTCGATATCATCGAAGGTGAGAATTTGATATCCGGAGGTTCATGATGTCACGGACACTGATCGACATCGATGACGAGGCTCTCGCGCTCGCCGCCGAAGAACTCGGCACCAAAACCAAAGTCGCGACGGTCAACGCCGCCCTACGCGAAGTGGCGAACAGACGTGCGGTCGCGAAGATGCTCCAGCAGCTCCGCGCCAGCGAGACGGACCTCTCGGCCGAAGCGATGAAAGGAGCATGGCACTGAGGACCCTGTTCATGTTGGCGGACAAATCGGCGCTGGAATGGGTCCTCCGCGACGAGGTCGCCGCCGCCGACTTCGCCGAAGTGACCAGCGCACCTGGGGCGCTTGTGGCGGGTTGTCACCTGACCGCTCTCGAGATCGGCTACTCGGCGCGATCTCATGCGGACTACATCGCCAAGATAGCCGGACAGAAGGCACTGGTCTGGCTTCCCGTGACGGAAGAAGCGATGGACCGCGCGCTGGAGGTGCAGGGGCTTCTCGCCGCTCGAGGCGCACATCGCCTACCGATTCCGGATCTGATCCTCGCAGCGACGGCCGAGGTACACGACGCGACCGTTCTGCATGTCGACAGCGACTATCAGACGATCGCGGACATCACCGGTCAGCCGCATCGGCGCCTCGGGACGAAAACGTAACCAGCCGTTGTGACCAGCGGCGCGCGCGGCCGAGGGCAGGTACGGTACGCACCCTGGCCGCGGCGGGTAATGCCCCGGCCAGGGTCCAGAACTACGGCCGGGTCAGCGCGGCGTACCTGGCGAGGTGCTCATCGCTGGAGCCGAATTCGTGCTCGATCACGGTGAGTCGCTTGAAGTAGTGGCCGATGGCCAGTTCCTCGGTCATGCCCATCGCGCCGTGCAGTTGCACGGCGTTCTGTCCGATGAACCGGGCCGCCCTGGCAACGGTGACCTTCGCCGCCGAGACGGCGCGGGCGCGGTCCGCGGCGGGCGCGCGCAGCGAGTGGACGGCGAGATGGACCGCCGCGATGGCCTGTTCGAGTTCGATGTACATATCGACCATGCGGTGTTGCAGCGCCTGGAAGCTGCCGATCGGCTGACCGAACTGCTCGCGCTGCTTGGCGTAGTCGATGGTGTCGGCGAGCACCTTGCGCATGCAGCCGACCGCTTCGGCGCAGATCGCCGCGATCGCCTCCGCGATGGTCGGCTCGATGGCGGCCCAGCCGTCCGACTCCGCGCCGAGCAGGGCGTCGGCCGGCAGGCGCAGGCCGGTGAACACCAGGTCGGCGGCGGTACGGTCGTCGATGGTGCGGTAGGTGTGCACCTCGACGCCGGGGGGCGGATCACCCGCGTCGAATTCGAGCCGGAACAGCGAGATCCCCGCCTTGTCGCGCCGCTCGCCGGACGTGCGTGCGGTGATCAGCAGGTCGGTGGCCGGCGCGGCGCCGGTCACCACGATTTTCGCGCCGTCGAGCACCCAGGCGTCGCGGTCGCGGCGGGCAGTGGTGGACACGTCGTACAGGGCATGCCCCGACGTCGGCTCCAGCGCGGCGAACGCGATGCGCGCGTCCCCGGCCACGATCCGGCGCAGTGCGGCATCGGCCTGCTCCCCGCCGCAACGGTCGAGCAATCCGGCGCCGATCACCACCGTGTCCACGAACGGCTCGACCACCAAGGCCCGGCCGAGTTCCTCGGCGATCACCATGAGCTCGACCGGCCCGCCGCCCGTGCCATCCACCCGCTCGGGCAGGGTCGCACCGAGAATGCCCAGTTCGTCGGCGAAGCCGCGCCAGACGGCGGGCTGCCAGCCGACCTCCGATTTCGCCGCGATGCGGCTCTTCTCCAGGTCGTAGCGAGCGCCGAGATAGCCGGCGATCGCGGAGCGGAGCATTTCCTGCTCGTCGGTAAGCGTGAAGTCCATCAGAGCCCCAATGCTGCTTTGGCGAGGATGTTTCGCTGAATCTCGTTGCTGCCCGCGTAGATCGAGCCCGCTCGATCGTTGAAGTACTTCAGCGGTGCGACGGCCTGCCAGGCCGCGCCACTGTGGTAACCGTCGGCGGGGGGTGTGAACTGGGCGATCGGCCCGCCGGGCTTGGTGGCGTGCGGCTGGTACACGCGCCCGCGCGGTCCCGCGGCCTCCAGCGCCAGTTCGGTGAGCTTCTGGCTCAGTTCGGTGCCGAGAATCTTGAGTATGGAGGACGCCGGACCCGGGTGCTTGCCCTGCGCCATCGCGGAGATGGTGCGATATTCCAAGATCTCCAGGACCTCGGTGCGGATGCGCAGGTCCGCGAGCTTCGCCGCGAAGGCGCGGTCATCGATCAGCGGGTTGCCATCCGGACCGGGCTGCTGCGCCGCGTTGGCGGCGATGTCCTCGGCCATGACCTGCAGCCACGGCGCCGCCGCTCCGCCGCGCTCGTGTACCAGCAGGTATTTCGCGACGGTCCACCCGTCGTCGATCCGGCCGAGCACATTGCTCTTGGGCACCCGCACGTTGTCGAAGAAGACCTGGTTCTGCACCTGCTCACCGGAAGTCATCACCAGCGGCCGGATCTCGATGCCCGGCGCGGTCATGTCGATCAGCAGGAACGTGATGCCCTGCTGCTTCTTCCCGGTGCGCGAGGTGCGCACAAGGCAGAAGATCCAGTTCGCCTCGGTGGCGTGGGTGGTCCAGATCTTGCTGCCGGTGCACACGAAATCCTCGCCGTCGTCGACGGCGGCCATGGACAGCGCGGCCAGGTCCGATCCCGCCTCGGGCTCGGAGTATCCCTGGCAGAAGAAGACCTCGCCGGTGAGGATGCGCGGCAGGAAGAACGCCTTCTGCTCTTCCGTGCCGAACGCGATGATCGCGGGCGCCACCATCCTGATGCCCATCGGCGAGAGCGCGGGCGCGCCGGCCAGCGCGGATTCCCGTTGGTAGATGTAGTGCTGGGTCAGGCTCCAGTCGCATCCGCCGTGCTCCACCGGCCAGGCCGGCGCCGCCCAGCCGCGCTCGTGCAGGATTCGCTGCCATTCCATGCTCGCCTCGTGGTCGGGATACACGCTCGTCGCCAAGCGCCCGGCCCGCCGCAATTGCGGCGTCAGCTTCGCGTCGAGGAATGCGCGCACCTCGTCGCGAAACGCCAGATCCTCCGCTGACCAGTCGTAATCCATCTGCCCTCCCGGAGAGGTGTGCACCGTTGCTTCCATGGCGGCCATCCCGCCACCACGCGACAGAATGTACGGGCACTTCTTTCACAGAGTCAAAGTGACGTCATCCGCCCGCACATTGATTACCAGGTAGTACCGGCAGACGGACCTGCATCGCGGATCCGACCGCCGGTCACTCCGAACCGACCGACAGCCCGGGGTCAGCCGCAGGAACTGGGTTCGCCGATCTTGACCACCGACAGCACGGCCTCGCCTTCGCCGATCAAAACTCCCGGCCCAGGCGACTGCGCCACCACGATCCAGTTTCGGTCCATCACCTGCATCCGCCCCTTCCCGGTCGCATCTTTGGAGCGCGAAAAGAAGACCCCGGCCGCTTGAATGGCGTCCTGCGCATCCTGCAGATTCATGCACACCACGTGGGGCATGGGAGCTCGGGTGGCCGCCGGTTGCGATGCGGGCGCAGCTGGCGCAGGAGGTGGCGCCGGGGAAGCGGCAGCCGCTGGGGAACTGGGCAGCGCTGCGACGGAAGTAGCCGAGGCGACCACGGCGCTCCGGCTGGTAGAGGTGACGTGTGCCGATTTCGGCCTCGGACCGTCTGCGCCAGTTCCGCCGACCGCGCTGCCGATCAGGCCCACTACCAATAGCCCACCAAAGGCGGCCGCCACCCACACCCACAGCGGCGGCCGACTCTTAGGCGGCTGCCGCTCGGCAGGCGGACCGTACGGATTGGGTAACGGCTGATAGGTCATCGGCAGTTTCCTTGCTCTCATCTGTATTGAGGCACCGCGGGTCGATGCACACGGACAGCAGATCGAGATGCCGATCACATTCGTTACGAGTTGGCTATCAATCGCTTCCGATGGACCCGCAGTGAGTCAACAGTCCTCGAAAAAGGCCTTTGTGAAGCCCACGGATTGGTAGGCGTAGTCGTAGGTCCAGCGGGGGATGGACAGGGCTGGTTCGGGATCGACGAAGAGGAGTTCTCCGTTCCAGCACTTCTGCAAGACGTAGCGGGCTCGGGAGATGTGGGGAGTGAAGGTGACGACGATGACTCGCCGCCAATTGTGGGCTCGGGCCAGGCGGGCGAGTTCGCGGCCCTCGCCGCGGGTGGTGCGTGGGGACGGGTCGAAGCAGACGACTTCGAAGCTGTAGCCGCCGTGGCAGATACGGTTCAGCATGGCACTGTTCTCATAGGGATCGGAGAACACCACGCGAGGCGCGTACCCCTCGCGCGCCAAGCGCAGACCCAGTTGCTCGCGGCCGTCGTGCGCTCCACCCAGGACGAGAACGGCGTCCGCCGACGCGGGCGGGTCGGTCCGCGGGCGCACATAGACCGGCCACAGCGCAACCGTCGCGACGACCACCGCCACGCCGGCGCCGAGCCCGCTCCACACCCACCGACGACGTCGCACCGCGTCGATGCTAGCGACCGTTATGCGAGGTCACGGCACCGTGGTCACCGATGTCGCCGCATGTACATCTGCTGTTGCCCGGACCCTTGCCTCGCTGACGTGGCGCGGCCACCGGAGGGGCTTACCAATCGATCATGCGATGCACAGTCTTCGGAACCGGGTATCTCGGGGCCACGCACGCGGCGTGCATGGCCGAACTCGGGCACGACGTCATCGGAGTGGACGTGGACCCGGGCAAGGTCGCGAAGCTGTCCGACGGGGTGGTGCCGTTCTACGAACCGGGCCTGGAGGGTGTGCTGCGTCGCAACCTCGACGCGGGCCGTTTGCGGTTCACCACCTCCTACGCCGAGGCGGCCGCGCACGCGGAGGTGCATTTCCTCGGCGTGGGCACCCCGCAGAAGAAAGGCGAGTACGCCGCCGACCTGAAATACGTGCACGCGGTGGTGGATACGCTCGCCCCGCTGCTGGAACGGCCCTCGGTGATCATCGGCAAGTCGACGGTTCCGGTCGGCACGGCCGCCGCGCTCGGAGCCCGCGCTCGCGCCCTGAGTTCCGCCGACGTGGAGGTGGCGTGGAACCCGGAATTCCTGCGGGAAGGCTTCGCGGTCAGGGACACCTTGCGCCCCGACCGGCTGGTCCTCGGCGTCGACCCGGGGCGTGCCGCCGCAGGGTGGGTCGAGGATCTGGTGCGCGAGATCTACGCCGATCTCCTCGCCGCCGAGGTCCCGTTCCTGCTCACCGACCTGGCGACAGCCGAATTGGTGAAAGTCTCCGCCAATGCCTTTCTGGCCACGAAGATCTCGTTCATCAACGCGGTGTCGGAGGTGTGCGAGGCGACCGGCGCCGACGTGACCATGCTGGCCGACGCGCTCGGCTACGACGCGCGCATCGGCCGCCGATTCCTCAACGCGGGCCTGGGTTTCGGCGGCGGGTGTCTGCCGAAGGACATTCGCGCGTTCATGGCCCGCTCCGGTGAACTCGGCGCCGACCACGCCGTCGCCTTCCTGCGCGAGGTGGACAACATCAATATGCGCCGCCGGACCAAGGTGGTCGACATGGCCGCCCGCGCCTGCGGCGGTTCACTGCTGGGAGCCAACGTCGCGGTGCTCGGCGCGGCGTTCAAACCGGAGTCCGACGACGTCCGCGACTCGCCCGCGTTGAACGTGGCAGGCATGATCCAGCTGCACGGGGCCGTGGTGACCGTCTATGACCCCAAGGCACTGGAGAACTCGCGCCGGGTGTTCCCCACCCTGAATTACGCGACTTCCGTGACCGAGGCGTGTGAGCGGGCCGATGTGGTGCTCGTGCTCACCGAATGGAACGAATTCACCGCGCTGCGGCCACAGGACCTGGACGGTGTGGTGCGGACCCGCTCGATCATCGACGGCCGGAACTGTCTCAATCGTGCCACCTGGAGAGCAGCCGGATGGGTGTACGCGGGACTCGGTACACCGTAGAGTTGCGGGGCGAGGCGGGCTACTGCCAGACAGACGACCAGTCCTGCCTTAAGCACAGCTGATCGCCGACGGTAGGGTCCGTCCAGCGGGTCTCCGCCGACGGACGGCGCAGGCTCGCATGTCGTGAAGTGTGAAACGAGATGGGCAGCTGATGAGTTCGGTACTGGGAGTTTCGGTGGGGGCCGGCGCTGTCCGTATGGCGCGGCCGCACGCCGGTAACCCCCACGGGCATGTCTCCCCGCATTCCTTCGATCTGCAGACCATCCCGGTCCTGGACCAAAGCGTGGAAGAGCTGGCGGCCGAAGCCATCGGGGTCACCCTGGAAGCCACGCCGGGAATCGGCGCCACCGCGATCGCCTACCGCAGTGAGCAGCACGCCCGCGCCATCCGCGCCGCGATGGCGCGCCAGCAGCTCACCAATTACGAACTCGTGCCGGAGATCGCGGCGGCACTCGAATTCGCGCAGGCCACCGGGGATATTCGGGGCATCTCCTCGCTGGTCGTCTACGACCTGGGCAGCTCGGGTCTCACGGTGAGCGTGCTCGACACCCAGACGCGCGAGGTGCGGCACAGCGAGCGCACCAGCGACATCAGCGGCGACTATCTCGACTCGTTGATCCGAGAGCAGCAGATCGCCTCGGGGCGCATCGCGCATCCGCCGAACGCCGCGGGCCTGGCCGCGCTGGACGCGCTGTGCCGGGAGGCGAAGGAGCAGCTGACCAGCAATACCGCGGTGGCGCTGCCCAGCGAGCAGGGTTTGGTCCTGCTCGCGCAAGAGAACTTCGAATCGCTGATCATGCTGGCCATCGAGTCGTCGGCGCGGATGGCGCGCGACGTGATCGTGCGCTCGGACCGCCCGGTGCACGGTGTGCTGGCCATCGGCGGTTGCGCGCGGATCCCGCTGGTGGCCAAGGTGCTCGAACGCTGGATGGGCGTGCCCGTCATCGTGCCGGACAGCCCGGAGACCGTGATGGCGCGCGGCGCCGCGCTGCTGGCCAGACCGGTCCGCAAGGAGACGCCCGCCGCGGCCGCGGCGCTGGACGACGAGCTGTCACCCGCCTGGTTGTCGGCCCCGGCCCAGCGCGGCAAACGCGAGATCAGCGGCGCCGTGTTGACGGTGAGCGCGCTGGCCGTGGTCGCCGCGATCGGGCTCGGCCTCGGCTACGGACCCCAGGTGCTGGAACGGGATTCGCACACCAGCGAGGGCGCGCCATCCCTGTCCCCGACCACCGCACCGCGCACGACCAGCTTGGATCCGCAGATCGCGGTCGCGCCGGGCACCACGGAATCGCCCGCGCACGAATCGGTCGCCGCGCCGCCGCCGAACCGGCGGCAGACCACCAGCGAGGCGCCGCCGACGCCCGGCCCCAACACCATTGTGGTGCCGGGCCTCCCGCCGATCGTGGTCCCCACGATCCCGCCGGAGGTCTTCCCTTTCCCTCCGCCGCCACCACGCTGAGCCGCACCACCCGCAGCGAATCGCCCTGACGTGGCAGGCTTCACGCGGGTCGCACTCGTCCAACGCGCCGGGCTCCACGCGGGTCGCACTCGTCCAACGCGCCGGGCTC
>NZ_JBSGDA010000018.1:0-131919 GCF_053602135.1 Nocardia sp. NPDC004573 | reverse complement strand
CTCCACGCGGGTCGCACTCGTCCAACGCGGCAGGCTCCACGCGGGTCGCACTCGTCCAACGCGGCAGGCTCCACGCGGGTCGCACTCGTCCAACGCGGCAGGCTCCACGCGGGTCGCACTCGTCCAACGCGCCGGACCCGGGCGAGACGCGGATAACTCAGGCGCGAACGCGCCGCGGACTCCACCCGAGCACGAGACGACCACGCCGCACAACTCGTGACGAGGCGGCAGGCCCGAACCGCGCCGGTGGGTCCACACGAGCGCGGGCACTCGTAGTTCCCGACTCGATGTGCCGGGCTGCACGCGGACGAAGTGACGCGACACACCGTTCAGCCGCTGACACGGCCCGACCGCACATGACATGCGGGTCGCTTGGATTGCCCCAGCGCGACGACGACATCGACGCGTTCGTATTCAGGCCGGGCCTGCTGGGATCCACGCCCGATGACCAGGGCGAACGAAACGCCGACTGGCCGGGGGCCGGGTGCGATTCAGACCCTGGCGTGCCGGGCTCGGCGCGTGGGCGGAGGCGGACTGGGTTCCTTGGTCTTGAAGGGCCGGGCCAGCAGCACCGCGATGCCGGTGGTCAACGGCACCGAGAGCGCCAGCGCGATGCCGCCGACCGCCGAGCGCGCGATCTCGATCGCCACCGCGTCGCCGGTCAGCACGTCGCGGATGGACCGGCCCGCCACACTGAACAACAGCAGCAGCGGCAGCGCTCCACCGGCGTAGGCCAACACCAGGGTGTAGACGGTGCTGGCGATGTGGTCGCGGCCGACACGCATGGCGGCGGCGAAAACCTCCCGGCGGGACGCCGATTCGTCGAGTGCGGCCAGCTCGAACGCGGCCGATGCCTGGGTGATCGTGACGTCGTTGAGCACACCCAGCGAACCGATGATGAACCCGGCCAGCAGCAGGCCGGTGATGCTGACGTGCTCGAGGTAGGTCGCGACGTTCGTGTTCTGTTCCTCCGAAAGCCCGGTGAGATCGGTGAGCTCGATCGTGAGCCAGGACAATGCGGCGGCCAGCAGCATCGAGGTCAGCGTGCCGAGCAGCGCCGAACTGGTGCGCAGGTTCACCCCGTGCGCCAGATACAGCACCGCGTAGAGAATGAGCGAGCCCGCGACCAGGGCGACCGGGATGGCCGGTTTCCCGTCCAGCAGCGCGGGCAGCAGGAACAACACCAGCACCGCGAAAGCGAACACCAAGCCGAGCAGCGCGCGGACGCCGCGCCAGCGCGCCACCGCGATGATCACCACCACGAAAGCCACGACGATCAGCGTGAGCGGCAGTCCGCGCGAGTAGTCCTCGAACGAGTACAGCGGCGTCCCGCTCGGATCGGTCTGGCGGACGAGGCGCAGTTCGTCACCGGCGCGCAGGTCGGGCTGCCCTGGGCCGGGGGCGATCTCCAGCAACGTGCGGTTGCCCTTGTGCGGCCCGGATTCGATCGCGATCAGGCTGCGCTGACAGGTGTAGGCGGTGCTGCGTGGCGGCTCGGGTTGGTCGACGAATACCTTGCCCAGCGACGGGCTGCCGCACGGTCCGATGTCCTGCAGCACCACGGTGCCCGCCTCGGTCTGCACCGCGCCGCCGCCCGCGTTCTGCATCGGCAGCGGGATGTCGATGTGCTGCTTGCTGGGCCACAGCGCGATCGCGCCGATGACAACGACGACCCCGATCACGGTGAGTAGCCCGATGACCACGCGCGCCGCGGTCGCGCCGATCGCGATCGGTCCCGAATGATCGTGGTGATGGTGGTGGTCGCTCACCGCGCTCCTACCTGTCAGATGTGGTTCTGCCCGGAGCGAGCCTAAAGGATTTCATTTTCAAGACCGGCGCGGCGGTTGCCGAACACTGCGAATACACGGTCAGAGCGATCCGATCGCACAAAGAACGGGATTAGAGGGGGCGGCGGAGAGCAGGGGGATGTCTCCGCCGCCCGCAGGGCAGGCGGCCCAGGGGGGTAGGCGGCCTAACCCGAGGCCGGATATGCCCAGGGGGGGTAGGCAATCCGACCAGGCACTCTAAGTGCCGAGGACCACTGTACACAAAAGTACTTCTTTTGCGCTAGCTAGTCGCCAAATCCGACAGGTATCCGTACATCGAGTTTGTTTCCGGGCCGGAAGCGGGGCGATTATATTGACAACCACCGCCCTTCCCACTATTGGCGATAGCTGGCGAGGAAGTTGCCGAAGCGTTCGATCGCGACCGCGAGATCCCGGGCCCAGGGCAGCGTGACGATCCGGAGATGGTCGTGGTGCGGCCAGTTGAAGCCGGTGCCCTGCACCATCAGGATCTTCTCCTGCAGCAGCAGATCCAGGATCAGTTTCGAGTCGTCGTAGATCTCGTACACGTTCGGGTCCAGCTTCGGGAACGCGTACAGCGCGCCCTTCGGCTTCACACACGACACTCCGGGAATCGTGTTCAACCGCTCCCAGGCGACATCGCGCTGTTCGAGCAACCTGCCGCCGGGCAGGATGAGATCCTCGATGCTCTGATGACCGCCGAGGGCGACCTGAATCGCGTGCTGCGCGGGCACGTTCGGACACAACCGCGAGGAGGCGAGCAGGTCGATGCCCTCCAGGAATCCGGCCGCGTGCTCCTTCGGGCCGGTGATCGCCAGCCAGCCCGAGCGATAGCCGGCCACCCGGTAGGCCTTGGACAACCCGTTGAAGGTCAGGCACAACAGGTCGGGCGCCACGGTGGCCAGCGAGATGTGCTTGGCGTCGTCGTAGAGGATCTTGTCGTAGATCTCGTCGGCGAGCAGCAACAGCTGGTGCTTGCGCGCGAGGTCGGCGATCTGCTGGAGCACTTCGGCGGAGTACACCGCGCCGGTGGGGTTGTTCGGGTTGATCACCAGCAGCGCTTTGGTCTTGTCGGTGATCTTCGCTTCGATGTCGGCGATATCCGGCTGCCAGCCGTTGGCCTCGTCACAGAGGTAGTGCACGGGAGTGCCGCCGGCCAGGCTGGTCATGGCGGTCCACAGCGGGTAGTCCGGGGCCGGGATCAGCACTTCGTCACCGTTGTCCAGCAGGGCCTGCATGGTGATGGTGATCAGCTCGGAGACGCCGTTGCCGAGGTAGACGCCGTCCACGTCGAGTTCGGGAAAGCCGGGCACGAGCTCGTAGCGGGTCACGATCGCGCGCCGCGCCGAGAGGATGCCCTTGGATTCGGAGTAGCCCTGGGCGTACGGCAGCGCCGCGATGATGTCGCGCATGATCACGTCCGGTGCCTCGAACCCGAAGGGAGCGGGATTGCCGATATTGAGCTTGAGGATGCGGTGGCCCTCGGCCTCCAGCCGTGCCGCGTGCGCGTGTACCGGTCCACGGATCTCGTAGACGACGTTCTGCAGCTTCGTGGACTGCTCCAGAACACGCGGGGGGCGGTGCGGATGATGGGGACTCACCCGTCCCATGGTGCCATCCGTCGCAACTGGATAAATCGCCTGTCCGACCCGGCCGGGGCCGATCCGCCCGGGACGGCGGCCACGCCCCGGCCGGATGTGACGCGTCACTCAGTGAGCCGTGCCCGGCGGGATGCTCCTGGCCGCGGTGGAACCGCAGAATTCCTCGATCCGCTCGTCCAACCGGCGCGCCTCCACCGAGTCGCGGAAGGCCGAAGCCGCGATCCTCCTGCGTACACCTGTCAACCGTTCCTCGAGCTGCGCGATGCGCTTGTCCTCGTCGAGCCCGAGCACCGGTTGCAGCGCCTCGGCCGCGCCGTCCAGGCTGCCGTTGATCAGGTGGGCGACCGCGCAATCGACTCTGGCCAGCGCCTCCGCGCCGTAAGAGCGCTGCTCGGAGGGCCCTTTGGAGTACAGCTCGATGGCGCGCTGGGTGGCGCCGAGCGCGGGCTCCGCCTGACCGAGGTGGATATAGGTGGCCCCGGCGTAGTAGTTGGCCTTGGCGTCGTTGAAGCCGAAGACGCCGCCCACCTCGTCGTGCAGCATGTCGGTCGCGGCGATCTCACGGGCGTCGTCGGCGGCCCGCACACAGCGATCGGTGTCCGCGCCGCTGCCCAGCGCCGACCAGATGCGCGCCTCGATGTTGAGCAGGCGCACCTGCGCGGTCGCGGACTCGGCGAACTCCTGCCCGCTCTGGGCCAACTGGACCGCCCGGCGGGGGCGCTGCGACCAATACTCGATCAGCGCGTGCATGCCGCGCGTCCAGGCGCGAAGGCCGTTGTGCCCGCACAGTTCCGCGTAGGCCCACGCGGCCCGGGCCTGCTCGCCCGCCGCGTCGTAGTAGCCGAGATCGGTGCTGGCGTTGGCGAGCAGGCCCGAGAGCGTGCCCGCCAGAAGATACAGATGACCCGTGTCGGCGGGCCGCTGATGGCCTTCCAGCAGCCGATACACCCGGCGGCGCACCCGCACCATTTCCACCATCATCGGCACCGGCGGAATACGCACGTAATCGTTGGCGATGCGCACGACATCCGCGTCGAGCTGTTCCAAAGTGCTCGCACCGACATTGGTGCTCTCGGCCTTGCCGGCGTGCTCGCTGGCCTCGTGGGCAGCCGCCATGATCAGATCCCTCTCCGAAATCGCTGCTAACGCAACACCTCTCATCGCACCGGCGTCTATGAGAGCCAAAAGGTCGGCGTCGCTCGAATAATGAACGCGGGCCGAGGCGTCGGCGCGCGCGTCGAATCCCGGCGGGACGGCTCGATCGCTCGCGGGCTGATCGATCAAGGCCGCGAACCGGGCCCGCACCACGTCGTCGGATCTGGCCAGGGAGGTGTCCAGAGCGGCCTGGTTGATCGGTCGTGGATGAACCCGGACGCCCCCGGCTTCCCACTTCGACACCAAGCGTTCGTGCACACCCAGATGGGCCGCGAATTCCCTGATACTCATCCGCTTGGCATCGCGAAGGGCGCGGGCCTCTTTGCCTGACCAATGCCTGACCACGGTGCCATCCCTTCCGAACGAACCCCTTCCAGAGTACGAGCGCTTTGTGAGCAGGGCCACAGGTGAAATGTGTTCTGCATCAAAGGCAGCGGAAGGACAGCGGAAGGCGGGCAGGCGGGCGATACCGAATCACGGCATGAGCCGGGACCATTGAGTCGGAAGGCAAGGAGTTCGCCGTGAATGTCGAGAAGCTCAGAACCGTGGACGATTGGGTGGCGTTCTATCGGCACGAGTTCGGACTGCCGGTCACCGAGCGTGGCGGTTTCGCCATGCTGCCGATCACCGGCCGCGTTTGCGTCGTCCACCTGCCTACCGCGCGTGCCGAAAAGGTGCGCGCCGCACTGGAACAGCAGGGAACGAGGGGTCCCATGTTGGCCAGGCAGATCCGATGGAGTTTCCTCGCCGAGCCCGACAGTCGACCGGGACCACAGGTGCTCGAGGTGCTCAATCGGCTGGATATCGGCCTGCCCGCCGTCGGCAGCGCCGTGATGTTGCCGACCGGTCTCGGTCGCTGGACCCGGGAAGGGTGCTTCTGGGTCAGCCCGCCGAGCCGCGGTGACACGCTTCCTCCGCTGTCCGTCATCCTCACTACGGCGCTCGCGGTGGGAGCGGGCGGCGGGGACTGATCACCTCCGCGGTCAGATCCCCGCTGCCGTCCGCCGGGTCCGCTTCTCCCCCACAGTCGACGAAGCGGACCCGGCGACGTCAGCGTGATTCGGCGGCGTCGAGCGCGGCAGCCGGAATCGGGAAGTTGAGGTAGGAGCGCGACGGCGTGGGTCCGCGCTGGCCCTGATACTTCGAGCCCGCCACGGCGCTGCCGTAGGGATGCTCGGCCGGGCTGGTCAGCCTGAGCAGGCACAGTTGGCCGATTTTCATGCCCGGCCACAGCGTGATCGGCAGATTGGCCACGTTGGACAGCTCGAGCGTGATGTGCCCGCTGAAGCCGGGATCGATGAAACCCGCCGTCGAGTGGGTCAGCAGACCCAGTCGGCCCAGGCTCGACTTGCCCTCCAACCGCCCGGCCAGGTCGTCCGGCAGGGTGCACACTTCGAGGGTGGAGCCCAGCACGAACTCGCCGGGATGCAGGACGAACGGCTCGCCTTCGGCCGGCTCCACCAGGCTGGTGAGTTCGTCCTGCCGCTGCGCGGGATCGATGTGGGTGTAGCGGGTGTTGTTGAACACCCGGAACATCCGGTCCAGGCGCACGTCGATGCTCGACGGCTGGATGAGGTTCTCCACCAGCGGCTCGACCCCGAGACGCCCAGCGGCGATCTCCGCGCGGATGTCACGATCGGAAAGCAGCACGCGACGAGCGTAGCGCCTGCTCGCCGGGACTCCTCCGCCGCACAGTGATATGGAGAGAATGATATCCTCGCATTCATTCGGGCGGCGCCGCCCGCAATCGAAGGGATGCACCATGACCGAGGGCTCGATCGAAGGGGCCTTCGCCTGGGACCGTTTCCGCGAACGGGTCCACCCGAGGATCCCGGTTCGCCGCTGGGGCATGCCGAGCGATTTCGAATCCGTCGCCGTCTACCTCGCCAGCCCCACCAGCGCCTACCACACCGGCGACACCCTCCTGATCGACGGCGGCTACAGCAAGTTCTGAATGGCGTCGCCCGGCGCTCCCGTCCCAGCTGGGAACCACCCGGGCTACCCTCCAGCGCCGAAGATGGCAACGTGGAATGGTGACCTCCCCTCGCATTCGCAACGCTCTCGGGGTACTCACCGCATTGCTGGTGGTGTGCGCCGCAGCTCTCACCGCAGGAGTGGTCGGGAATCGCGGCCCCGGTGGCGTCGATCGCGGCATCGCCGACTGGGCCGTCGCGCACCGTGTCGACGCGCTGACCCCGGCCGCGGTGGTGATCAGCGTCCTGGGCGGAACGCTCGCCATGACCGCCCTGGCCACCGCGACCTGTCTGGTGCTGACCTGGCGGCGGCGCTGGACGTCGGCGGCGCTCGTCGCGATCACCGGGCTCGGCGGCGGCTTACTCGTTCGCGGCGGCAAGCGCCTGACCGACCGGGACCGCCCGCCCGTCGAGGACCACCTGATCAGCGTCTCCAACCAGGCCTATCCCTCCGGGCACAGCATGGGCTCGTTCGTCGTGGTCGGCATCGTCCTGGTGGTCGCGCTGCCCAGCGTGCACGGCCCCGCCCTCCGCGCGTGCACCGCCGTCGCCGCCGCACTGTTCGTCCTCACGGTCGGCCTGTCCCGTATCTACCTCGGCGTCCACTGGACCACGGATGTCCTCGCCGGCTGGTGCTTCGGCGCACTCTGGCTCATCCTCTGCCTGACGGTGTACCGGTACTTGGTGCGTTCCGAGCGAGAGTCGACCACGTCTCCCGACGACCTTTCCAGCACGGGACCCGGCGATGTCGAGGCTTCATCGACCTCTGGAGCGAAATAGGCCGCATTCAGCGTGCGGAGTCGGATGAGATCTGACGACATCCCTGTCGACCGACGCGGCCGGCCGAGCCGACAGCTCGACACGATGGCGATCAACCGGACAGGAAGCGACGCGAACTCCGAAGACCGAGTCGCCGCCCGACCGCACGGGGATCATTACCCCAGGTCAACGGCTTCTAGCTGGACTTTTCCCACCCCACGCGCGGCTTCTGCTACAGTCTCGGTTGGCACATCCGCCTCTGCCGATGTAGTTCAATGGTAGAACTTCTGCTTCCCAAGCAGACAGCGCGGGTTCGATTCCCGTCATCGGCTCCACCGAAAAACCCGCCCTGCCCAGGGCGGGTTTTCGTTTGCGACCGTCAGGCGAGTAGGGGACCGCATCCAAGCTGTGCCCAACGCACTTTTGCGGTGGTGTGCGGTCGAATCGGGCGAAACAGTCCGGGTCAGGCGGATTTGTTGCCGGATATGGTCGCTCGTTGATCCGTACACTCACGGCGTGGTTCCCACCAAGCGTCCATTCCCGCTGCTGCAACCCGCATCTGCGTCCGACCCTTCGGCCATTCGTTCCAACGATTGGACGGCGTTCCGTCAGCTCGGGGATCTGTATGACCACTGGACCCTGAAGTCATGGGCGCCCGGGCAGTCCGGCTACTACTGGTACCTCACCTTCGATGATCCGGCGCTGACCGATCTCGCCGAGAGATGCCAGAAAACTCTCGCCGACGACGGGATCGACCCGGTTCCGCTCGACGCCCTGCACATGACACTGCTGAACGTCGGCAAGGTCGGCGATGTCTCCGGCGAACAGCTCGCGGGTATCACCGCCGCAGCGCGTTCACGGCTGGTCGACATCGCGCCGTTCGACGTCGAGGTCGGGCCGCTCACCGGCTCCCGTAGCGCGCTGCGATTCTCGGTCGCCCCATGGGACAACTTGTTCAGGCTGCATCGTGCCGTTCGCGAGGCGACCGCCGTGCACCGGCCGACGAGCCGCATCGCCGAGACGACCGAGTTCCGGCCGCACCTCGGAATCGGCTACATCAACCGCCCCCAGAACGCTGCGGCGCTGATCGCCGAGGTGGCCGCGCTGCGAGATCTGCCGCCGGTCAGCGTGCGCGTGAACAAGGTCGATCTCGTCGAGCTGCGCCGCGACGGCCGCCGGTATTGCTGGACCGAGTGTGCCGTGATCCCGCTCGGCTGAGCCCCTACCCGTCCGGCGCAGAGAAATTTCGCGCGGAAGACGACCACTCCTGCAAGAAGCCGAGGTACTCGCCGGAGCCGCGGGCCGGGCTCGCGCCGATGATCGCGCCGAGTTCGTGTGCCCGCTGCCAGACCGAGCGGATCGGCCGGTCGCGGGACGCTTCGAGCGCCTCGATTCCCAGGCGAACAGCGCGCTCGACGTCACGATGACCGGCGCCGAGCATTGCCGCAGCCATGTCGAGCCGCACCAGAGACCGGCTCCATACCGAATCGGACTCGGCGACCAGGTCTTCGACCTGCTGGCCGTAGTCCAGACAGCGCTGATACTCCCCTGCAGAGAGGAATGCGGTGGCTGCGTTCGCCATCAGCCGCGCCTCGCCGTATGCCTCGAAGGTCAATGCGGGCGTGAGTCCCGGTCCCGTGTCGAACGTCGCCGCAGTGGTGGTTGCCGCGTCGATCGCCGCAGCGACACCAGCCGAGTCCCCGACTTTGCCGAGCGCGCGCGCCAATCCGTTCGAGTACAGGCGAATGGATTGCGGCCCAGCGTTGGCTAGGTCCAATCCCTCATAGGCGGCCCGGACCGCAGCCGCGTAATCGCCTTGGTAGTAAGCACAGAAACTCTCGGTGCCCTTCACCCACGCCTGCAGGTCGGTGTCGCCGAGCAGCTCGCCGATGGCGAACGCCTCGCGGCAGTACATCCGGGCGTGCCCGAATCGCCCGCGGTTGACCGCCATGTAGCCGAGCACACCCGACAGGCGGGCGGCGATCGAGTAAAGCATGCGAAGTTGAGCGGGGTGACGGCGCTGCCCGAGCATCACTTCGACTTGGTGGCGCGCCGACACCACTTCCGGGGCCAATCGGCGCGGCCCCTCCAGCTCGTAGCGGTCGACAATGTCATCAACTGCCAGCGACAGGACGTCGATCACACTGCCGTCCGCGTCGAGTTCGGAAAGTCCCTGGACCCGCCGCGCGATATCCGTTGGCGACTCGAAGGTGTCGGCCACCGTCCGCATGTGAGTTGGTCGTGACCCCGGCATCAATGCAGCTTCGAACCGCGCCCGCTCAGAATCGGTGAGTCGGTCGAGCATGGTGTCCATGGCCGCGGCGTACTTGCCTGACAGCTCTATGGTCTGTCGCCGACCTTCCCACTTGCGCACCGCCGCGACGGTGAACCCCAGGGTCTCAGCGAATTCCAGCTGACTGACACGCAGCGCCGCGGTGCGCAATGCACGAACCTCGACCCCCGTCCACTTGGTCACGATCATCTGATCTGGCCCATCTGTGCGTCCGTCCGTGACCGCCAGCGTAGATGTTCCGTAGTAGTCACGTGGATTCAATTGCCCGCATTTCCGCTGGAAAGTGCTGGTAGGTACCCGACGCCGGGTGATGCCAGTCCATCGGCAGCACTGACCCGTCAGTCGATGGCAGGAGCCCCGGCGCCGGGTGCACACCAACGCAGCCAGCAGCGAGGACGGTATGACGGCAAAGGCAATCGGGTTCCTGCGGAAAGATCTGACAGCAGACCCTCCGCAAGATGCTACGACGATCCACGAGCTGGCCGACCGAGGCTTCACGCTCGTCGAAATGCTCACCCCCGGCGACGATCGACCCCGACCCCGGCACCTGCTCACTCGAGTGAATCCACAGCACCGCGCAGCGGCCGTTGTGATCGCGGACGAACGTCACATGCCCGCGCCCCTGTCAGACGAGGTCACCGCGGTACGCGGCGTGGCCACTTCCGTCCGGAACTCCATGGCAATGTGCAATTCCCGGAGGAGCGACATGGAACCTCGGCCCTCGACCGAACTCGAAGCCGTACGCGCCATTTTCTCAGCCGACGACGCCGCCGAACTCGCCATCGCCCGCAAAGACGGCGCGCTGTGGATGGCTGTGGACAAGTCACGGACATGGGCTTTGGTCGACGAGTACGGCACACCGGGCGACGAATTCACTGTCGTTGGTCCCACTTTCGGCACACCGGAACTGTATGAGGGTGATGCCGAGTGAACGGGTGGGTCACCTTGGTGATCGGGCTCGGTGCCGGGCTCGTGGTGATGGTGCCAGTAGTCGCGGCCTCGATGTGGTGGCAGGTTCCCGCCGACCGCGGGGCCGCCAAGACGCGCATCGTCGAGCAGCGGCTCCGAAACACGTTGCAGGCTGCGGGATTACCGCAGGATCGCGATCTCGGTATCCACGAGGCGCACATGACAATGCAACGGCATCGCGGGTGCCGCGCAGACGAGTGCTCACGTAAGGCGGCAGCACGGCAAACCCTGATCCGGGCGGGCCGGATGAGGCCCGATACGTCACGGGAGTACTGAGTACCCGCCGCAAGGGGCGGTTCTGATCTCTCCCGTGGGGTGCGGGAGTAGTAGATAAGGGAGGATATCCATGAGATACAACGTGATTCGCGCAGCCGTCATGGTTGTCGCTGTCAGCGCCGCATTGCTCGGCAGGCAGACGCTCACTACCGCGCCGGTTGCGCAGGCAGCTGGCGGCACCTGCGGGTTCGCCTTCAACAAGGAGCCCTACCTGCTGCACAAGGCCGTCGTCGTAGGCGGAACAGTGAAATGCGACCGCGCCCCGATCGAATTCCGCATCGAGTTGCAGCTGTGGCATCGCTCGGGCACCAGCAATCCGAAGCCAAAGGGTGACCACGTCGTGGCCACCCAAATCCCGAACCCCACTCTTCACGTCGCCACGATGGCGTTGGACTGCGTGCCTGGCATGTGGCAGGGCAAGATCTTCATGCGGGCTACCTGGGACACCGGGACCGACGAGGTCCGCAAGGAGACCACTCCCGTCATAATCCCGTGCTAGGTTGACCCCGGTGAAGGTGGCGTTTGTCAGTAGTGGCCCTGCCACGTGGTCGAGTCGGTGGTTCCGGCTGCGCTTCAACCTTTACTACCGGTTTCGGGATGTCTCCCGCGCGCCCGGCTACACCGGCGAGGACCAGTGGCACGCTCGCCGTGAATACGGTGGTTGGGTCATCCGTCCGGCCAGTGGATGGCGTCGGCTCCGCTGGATAACCCCACCGCTGCACTACACGCGCGCCGTCCCCGCTGACGACATGGACGCCCTCGGCAGTTGGATGCTGGAGAAGCTGGAGAAGTAAGTCCGGGTATCACAAGGCACAGCGGCCCCGCCCGGTGACGTATCCACCAGCCGATGCCCGATCTATTCGAGTGGCACATGACGGAGGCGAAGCGCGAGTGACCTCTCCGTCATGTGCCACTCAACGAGGTGCCAGGCGGTAGAGGGAGGTGGTTTCGCAGGCGCGGGCGTAATGGAGGGGGAAGGTGGGGTTGTGGGCTCGGCGGTGGGTGGGGTGGGTGGTCAGTTGAGCGGTGATGTGGAGTCCGGCGGCTGTGATGTGCTCGAGGAGTTCACCGTGGGGGCGCAGGCCGAGGCGCTCGGGAAGGTCGGAGAGGATCAGCCATCCTTCGCCGCCGGGGCGCAAGTGGGCGCGGAGACCGGAGAGGAAGGCGTGCAGCATGGCGGAGTTCTCGTCGTAGACGCCGTTTTCCAGTGCGGAGGTCGGGGTGCCGGGGAGCCATGGTGGGTTGCACACGACGAGGTCGGCCTTGCCGTCCGGGAAGAGAGCCGGGCCGCGCACGTCGACCGTTGACATGCCCAGCCGGTCGAGGTTGGCGCGAGCGCAGGTCAGCGCACGAAGACTGTTGTCTGTCGCGGTAATTCGCCGGATTCCACGACGGTCCAGGATCGCGGCGAGCACGCCGGTGCCCGTGCCGAGATCGAACGCCGTCTCGGCTCGCGCGGGCAGCGGCGCGGTCGCGACGAGGTCGACGTATTCGCCGCGGACCGGGGAGAACACGCCATAGTGCGGATGAATGCGGTCGCCGAGGGCGGGCACGTACACGCCCTTCTCCCGCCACTGCGCCGCACCCAGCACGCCGAGCAACTCGGTCAGCGCCAGCACGGTGCGCCCGCGTGGCGCGCCATACGCCTCGGTGCACGCACGCCGCACGTCGGGGGCGCGGCGCAACGCCAGCGAATAATCGTCTTCCAGCAACACGAGCAACTTGCCGAGTACCTGCGCGCGCCGACGACGCGACGCGCGATAGCGCCGGAACGCTTCGGCCGGATCGTCACCCAGCGGAGCTTTCCGCTCGACCCGCCGTCCCATCGCGCGCAGCAGCTGCCGCGCATTGTGGAAATCACCGCGCCACAGCAGGCCGGTTCCTGCTCGCGCTATCCGACAGGCCGCGTCAGCGGTCGTCCTGTCGTCCACCACGACGATGGAATCAGGTGGCAACGCACCATTCTCGGAATGCCAACGTGCGGTTGGGCAGGTGTCGTCCTCGGTCCAGGAAACGGTGAACACCGCGTACTCCTCGTGATCGAACGTGCAGGGGCACGACGAGCACTTCGACGCGGAGTCGCGAAAGACCTGTGCGACCAGCGCACAGGAATCAGTAGGTCGTCTATCTACGCCCGCGCCGAAGTGCGCGGGAAATCACCGAGAACCATCCCGAGCGTCATGGCCGAACCTTTCCGTAGGAGACGTCCGAGTCTCCCACAGCACTTCCCGATCAGCCGAACGAGTAGGTCAGCACCCCGTTGGGCAAGTTGGGCGGCTCTACGGGGGCATCGGTGAACTCGTTCGCGACCCGATCAAGGACATGGCGGTCGACGACGACATCGTGTCGCGCCCACTCCCGGAGGCAGCTGCGGCGGGACTTCGTGCGTGTCTGCCGAACCGCACGCCCGGCTGGTACGGGAATGACATTTTACTCGATCGGTCGGTCAACCAGCGACTTGCGGCGCGCGGTCGATGTCGGTCATGCGAGGGCGCGCGCCGAATTATCCGACCGACGGACCGCGCGGCGTTCTGGTGACCGAACCCCGTCAGGCCGCCCCGTTCGCCGGTTCGGCGTGCAACCGGCGGAACTTGCTGCCGTGGAAGACCAGCGGGTCGACGTCGGTGCGGGTGGCGATGCGGTGGATGCGGAGGATGACTACGGCGTGATCGCCCGCGGGGACATGCGCTTCCTGGACGCCCTCGATCCAGGCGGAGGCGCCGTCGATGAACACGGCGTCGCCGGAGCCGCGGTGCAGCTGGATGTCGCGGAAGCGGTCGCCGTCGCGGGTGCCGAGGGAGCGAGCGGCGGCCTGCTGGTCGGTGCCGAGCAGGCTGAGGCCGAGGTGGCTCGCGGCGGCGAGCTTGGGCCAGGTGGCCGAGGAGTTCTGCACGCAGAACGAGACCAGCGGCGGATCCAGCGAGACGGGAACGAAGGTGCTCACCGCGAGACCGTGCGGCACGCCCTCGATCTCGGCGCACACCGCGACGACACCGCTGGGGAAATTGGCGAACGCGCGACGCAGACCGGCTCCGTCGGCGGGGAATTCGAACAGGTCATGCATGATTCGCAGCCTTCGAGCTGTGGGCCAGTGCCTGGGCGACCGAACGCCACCGACCACTGTACCGGTCGATGACGCCGTCTTCGGCGAATGTGCGATCGGACAGGTAGAGCCCGGGCAACGCGGCGGTGGCCCCGATTTCGACGAGCACGGGCTTGAGCAACAGGTCGGGCGCGAGGGCGTGGGCCGGTCCCGCGCCGAGCATCACCGGGACCGCGAGCACGCCTGCCAACCCGGTTCCGCCCTCGAACTGTTCGAGGAACAGTTTCAGCAACCCCGTATAGGTGGCCTTGAAGGTCGGGCTGGCGAAGACCACGAGTTCCGCGCCCGCCACGGTGCGCACCGCCTCGGCCACGGCCGGATCACCCCAGCTGAGCAGACCGGGACCGAACTCGACCAAGTCGATCACGGTGGGTTCCACTTCCGGCCGCAGTCCCTTGGCGACCAAGGTGGCGGCGGTCAGGGTGCGGGAGGCGGGTTTCGGATTGCCGACGACGACAGCGACTGTCATCTCGTCTCCTTTCAGATCACACCGTGCAGCGGCGGCGCGGCATCGTGCAGCAGGGCCCTGCCGATGTGCTGGTATTTCCAGCGCACGGGATCGTGCAGGGTGTGCGTGCGCGCGTTGCGCCAGAAGTGGTGCAGGTTGAGATCCGCTGCGGCACTGCGCGTTCCGCTGACCTCGAACAGCGCGGCGGACACGTCGTTGGCGGCGCGATCGGCGAGGACCTTGGCGGTCGCGACGGCCAGCGACGCCTGGGCGATGTTCGCGGCGCTCGGATCGATCCTGGTGGCCGCGTCCACCGCCCATCCGGCCGACGAGAGCGTCGCCTCCGCGGCGGTCACCGCGACGGACAGCTCGCCGAAGCGCTGGATCAGCAGCGGATCGTCCACCGCGTTCGCCACCCCCGCCTCGAACCACGGACGGCTTTGCGTGCGCACGAAATTGGTGGCCGCGCTCAGCGCACCCCGGGCGATGCCGGTGTCGATGGCGGCGTGTAGCAGCTGTGCGAATGCGCCGTAGCCGGTGGGCGCGCGCACCGCGCCAGAGCGGGGAATCACCTGGTCACGGTCGACCAGCACCTCGTCGAAGGAAACCGTTCCGCTGCCGGTGGTGCGCTGCCCGAGGCCGTTCCAGTCGTCCACGACCTGCACGCCCGGCGTGTTCGCGGGCAGGTAGGCGATGTACTCCCCGGGCTCGAGACCGCTGCGTTCCTCGGGATCGTCCAGCCGGGTCAGCACCGCGAACAGGTCGGCGAACAGCGATCCGGTGCAGTAGTACTTCACGCCGTCCACCCGGAACCGGTCGCCGACCGGCCGCAACGTGGTCGCGATCTCGGCGACGGTCGCGCCGCCTCGCTCCGACTGCGCGTTGGCGATGCGCCCACCGTCGAGCACCCGTCCGAAGTACCGCTCCTGCTGCTGCGGCGTACCCGCGAGCCGCAGCAGGTTCACATAGACGAAGTGGCTGTGCGGGATCTGCGCGATGTTGGGATCGGCCGTGGCGAGAATCCGGGTCACTTCCGCGACCACGCTCGGCGGCAGGTCCGCGCCGCCGTATGCCGCGGGGACGGTGACCGCGAGCAAACCGCTGGCCGCCAGCCGATCGACCTCCGGGTACGGCAGCACCCGATCCCGGTCGCGCTCCGCGGCACCCGACGCGAAGTCGGCCGCGAGCCCCTGCGCGACCGCGAACGCCTGGGCCGCCGACAGAATGCGATCGGCGGCGACCGCGGTCATCAGTTCACCGCCGCGACAGGCCGCTGCGCGGCTTCCAGCTCGCGCACCAGCGGGAGCACCTTCGCGCCGAAGTACTCGATCTCCTCCTGGAAGTGCAGGAAGCCGCCGAGGATCAGGTCGACGCCGAGCTGCTTGTAGGCGACGATCCGCTCGGCCACCTGCTCCGGCGTGCCGATCAGCTGGGTGCGGAAACCGTCGTTGTACTGCACCAGGTCCTCGAACGTCGAGTCGGCCCACATGCCCTTGCGGTCCTGGGTGGACGCGCCGGCCTGCTGCACCGCGTCGCGGAAACCTTCCACCGCTGGCTTGTTCGCCTTCTCGATGATCTCGCGCAGGGTGTCGCGAGCTTCCTTCTCGGTGTCGCGGGCGATGATGAAGCCGTTGAGCCCGAACTTGACCTCGCGATCGTTGGCGCGGGCGACGGCGCGCAGGTCGTCGAGCTGTTCGGTGACGCCGTCGAAGTCCTTGCCGTTAGAGAAATACCAGTCGGCGTAGCGGCCGCCGTTGCGCCGGGCTGCGGTCGAGTTGCCGCCCTGAAAGAGTTCGGGATTCGGCCGCTCGGGGGTGTTCAGCGGCTTCGGCTTCAAGGTGAAATCCCGGATGCGGTAGAAATCGCCGCCGTAGTTCACGTTGTCCTCGGTCCAGATCTTGCGGATCACCTCGAGGAATTCCGCGCTGCGGCGGTAGCGTTCGTCGTGCTCGAGCCACGGCTCGCCGAGCGCGGTGAACTCACCGGCGAACCAGCCGGAGACGACGTTGATGGCGAACCGGCCATTGGACAGGTGGTCGGCGGTGGCGCCGAACTTCGCCAGCACCGCCGGATGCCACAGCCCGGGATGCACCGCCGCGATGACCTTCAGCCGTTCGGTCGCACCCAGCAGCGCGAGACTGAACGAGGTGGATTCGTGCTGGTACTCCGCGCCGTAGGAGGCGGTGTAGCGCACCTGGGAGAGGGCATAGTCGAAGCCGTTGTTCTCCGCGGTCTGCGCGAGCTTCTTGTTGTATTCGAAGTCCCAGCCGGTGCGCTGTTCGATGTCGCTGGTGACCAGTCCCCCGCTGACGTTGGGCACCCAGTAGGCGAATCGGATCTGCTCGGCGATCTGCTCCGTGGTCATAGCTGCTCCATGGTTATCGGGGGTAGCCGTCGGATCGGAGGCCGGACGCCACGCGTGCGTCCGGCCTCCTTCCACTCCAGCACCGGCCCCCGGACGGGACGAGGTTTTGAATCTGCGCGATTCGGATCAGGCGTCGGCGAGGGCCGGCGAGTAGTTCGACCTGGCGAACTCGCCCGCCGGGGCGAAACGGCCCAGCAACGCGGCGGCGTCCTCGCCGGTGACCCGCGTGATGAACTCGTTGACCGCTTCCGGCGAGTCGACCGGCAGCAACGGCTGCGGCCGGTGCAGCAGACCGACCAGCGCCGAAGCGAACGCCGGGTCGACGGCCGCCGCGGCGAAGAACGCGTTGCCGACCTCGGCCAGCTCGGGATCGCTCAGGAACAGCCTGGTCACCTTGTTCGCCGCGTCGGCGCGCGCGGCCAGGAACGCTGCGTATTGCTTCGCGATCCACGCCTCGTCGAACGGTCCTTCGTGCACGGCGGCCGCCGCGACCAGCCGCTGCGCCTGGATCAGGCCGCTCTGCGCGCCCTGCCCGGCGATCGGGTCGTAGGCGATGGCGGTGTCACCCAGGGCGGCGACCACATGCCCGCCCGCCGTGCGCCCGACACCCGACCGCACGACCGGGCGCACCGCGCCCTTCAGCCACGAGTGCGGGTCCTCGGGGATGGTCTTGGTGGCCAGCACCTCCGGCAGGTCCCAGTCGATGTAGTCGCGGTAGAGGTCCTGCACGATCCGGTGCGCCGACTCCGCGGAGTCCGCCGCGGCGAAACGCTTCTCCCAATCGCTGCCGGGACGCGCCCAGCCGAGGAACGCCCAGCTCGGCCCCGCGTCCTTGTGCAGGTACGGGCCCCACCACCCTTCACCCTGGTCGGCGAGGATGGAGAAACCGCTGTGCGCGCCGCCCGCGACGCTGCGATGGGCGAAGACGTTCTCGTCGTGGCCGAGTCCGGTCACGACGACGGTGAGCAGCGAGCGCTGCGGCGCGTCGTAGGGGGTGCGCTGCGGGTCGACGGGGAACAGGTCCGACAGCCCGCCACGGCCGGTCGCGACCAAGGTGAGGTCGTTGGCGGCGGCGATGCCGTCGAGTGTCTCCGGCGTCACCGGTTCGACCACGAAGCGGCCGCCGCGCTCCAGGAACGCGGTGAGCCGCTCGTCGGCCTTGAGCCGGGTGTCCACCGCGACGCCGACGTATCCGTCGAAATGACCATCGAATTGGATCAACTCGGGACGCTCTGGGCCGGGTCCCGCGATGCGCACGCTCAAGCCGGTGTGCCGGGGCGCTCGCGCGGTGTAACCGTCCAATCCGAGCGCGGCCTCGGCCTGCTGGGTCTCACCGAATTCGAGGGCGGTACCGGTGGCGGGCACGTCGTCGCGCAGAGCGCGCTGATCGCGCTCGCTGTAGAGGGTGACGTCGAAACCGGCGTCGAGAAGTCCTAGCGCCGCAGTGACGCCGGTCTGTCCGGCACCGATAACCGCGGCCGAACGAGTGGAACGGGAAACGGATTGCTGCGAAGTCATGCAGGGATGATGCGATGGCCGCACGGTGGTCGCGGAGTGTTGCGATCATCGAGAATCAATGGGCAGACAGCGAATTCCCAGCGCGTACCATTCGGGCCATGTCGTTCGTCGTCGCCGAACTCACCGGAGACCGTACCGAGCAGTATCGCCAGCTGGCCGCCCAGGCCGAAGCGCTGGTCGCGGGCGAGACCGACCGCATCGCCAACGCCGCCAATCTCGCCGCGCTGGTATTCCACGCGCTGCCGAATGTGAATTGGGTGGGTTTCTATTTCTACGACGGCCGCGAACTGGTCGTCGGCCCGTTCCAAGGCCGGCCCGCGTGCGTGCGCATCGCGTTGGGAAAGGCGTGTGCGGCACCGCGGCGCGGACCAGGGCAACCCAGCTCGTGCCCGACGTACACGCATTCGACGGGCACATCGCGTGCGACGCCGACACGCGTTCGGAAATAGTCGTTCCGCTGGTCCGGAACGACGTGCTGATCGGAGTATTCGATCTCGATAGTCCGTTGCCCGAGCGCTTCGATGAAATCGACCGAGCTGGGTTGGAAGCGTTGGCCGAGATATTCCTCGCCGCGACCTGAGTCGTCGGCCGGAAAGCCGGACGGCGCCGGGCCACGAGGGCTCCGGCGCCGTCCGGGCAGGTCCGGCGGGTCACCGCGCGGCTCCGGGGGCCTGGGTGCGTTCGCCCGCGCTCCACGCGAACGGCAGGTCGGCGCCGTTGAGCAGGTGATCACCGATCGCGCGCGCCTTCTGGATCGCCGGGTTGTGCACCGAGATGGTGCGGGCGTTGCGCCAGTGCCGATCCAACCGCAGCTGTTCGGACACCACCGAAGCGCCGCCCACCTCGAACAGCAGCGAGGTCGCGGGCAGCACCAGGTCGATGACCGCCAGCTGCGCCCGAGCCGCCGCGAGTTCGGCCGCGACCAGGGCGCTCTCCTCCTTCGCGCCGCCGGCCAGCACCCCGTCGAGCACGTCGGCGACGGCGAGCACACTGGCTTCGGCGGCGAACGCGGCCGCCGAAAGGCGCCCGATCACCTGCTGCACCAGCGGGTCATGGCGCGGCAGATCGGCGGCGGAATGCGTGTAGCCCCTGGTGCGCGCGGCGACCCATGCCCGGATGTCGCGTTCGGCGCGCTTGGCGATGCCCGCGAGCACCGAGAGCTGGACCAGTTGCAGGTAGGAAGTCGCGTAGGTGGGGCCGGGCGCACCGTAGCCGGGACCGAGAATCCGATCCTCGGTCACCACCACGTCGGTGAATTCCGTGGTGCCGCTGGCCGTCAACCGCTGACCGAAGCCGTCCCAGTCGTCGTGCTGACGCACTCCGTCGGCGTTCGCGTCCACCAGGACCCCCACCCGCTCACCGTTCCGGTCGGCGGCGGCCAGGATGTAGTCCGCGTAGAGCGACCCCGTGCTGTAGTACTTCACGCCGTTGAGCAGCCAACGCCCGCCGTCCTCGGTCAGCGTAGTGCGGTAGCGGTCCACCGCGCCGACGCCCGGTTCGGTGATCGCGTTGCCCACCAGGATGCCTTCGGCCACCGCGCGCAACCAGCGGTCCCGCTCCGGCCCATGCTCGGCCAGCAGTTGATCCTCGACGAACGAGAAGTGCACCCGCAGCGCCTGCGGCAAGTTCGATTCGGCGGCGGCGAGTTCGATGAGCAACCGGAACAGCTGCCGGACGGTGACGCCGTACCCGCCGAACTCGACCGGAACGCGCAGCGCGCCGAATTTCGCCGCGCGCAACTCGCCGACCTCGTCGTAGGGCAGGGTGCGATCGATCTCCCGCGCCACGGCGCCCTGGGCGATCCGGTCGAAGATCGGGCCGAAGATCGCATCCAGTTCGGCATCGGTGGTGGATTGGGCCTCGGTGGTCGTCATCAGCCCACGATCGCGCACCCCGTCCGGTCGCTCACGGGTTGCACGCAGCGCGATCGGAATCCTGGCCCGACGTGATCCGTCCCGGACCGCCTGACCGGTCCGGAAATACGTTTGGGGGTACATCACCAGGTCGATTACTCCGCGATCCGTGGTTTCCGGCCGTTGCTGCTGGACTCGCGCCTCCCGGGTGAGGTCGAACGCCCGCCCGTCGTCGCGTGGATCCGAGAGGACGCGGACAGGTCGATCGGCCTGCGCACGTCGGACAATGGCGTGGAGTGCGTGACGGACCGACGCCGTCCTGGATGGTCGTAAGTACTTCAGCTGCCGAGGCGGGATCGCTGTCGGTGCCCACCGCTACAGTCGCGGCGTGAGTGGTTCGCGGTACTCGTTCACGGCGGAAGTGTGGGAGCACAAGGGGGACGCCGCCTGGCATTTCGTCTCGCTGCCCGAGGACGTGGCCGATGACATCGAGGAGCGCTACGCGCATCGGTCCGGCGGCTTCGGCGCGGTGCGGGTGCATGTGGTCGTAGGCGACAGCAGCTGGTCCACGTCGCTGTTCCCGGACAAATCGCGGGCGACCTACGTGCTGCCGATGAAGAAGGCGATCCGGGTCGCGGAGGGGTTGGAAGCGGGGTCGAGCGCGCTGATCGAGCTTACCGTCGCACTGTGAGCCGGACGGATCGCACACGCGTCCGCGCGCAGCTCAGTATTCGAGCGGACGACCCGAAGACCGTCCCGCCGCGGCATCGCGCTTGTCCGCGCTTCGCTTGACCGCCACCAGCACGATCACGAGTACACCGAGCGCCACGCCACCGAAACCCAAGGCGAGCGCGCCGAGGAGGGCGCCGGCGAACGACGAGCCGAGACCTTGGCCGACGGCTACCGTCACTTGGGAGCTACCGGCCGTGGTCACGCGATAGGCGCCCGGCTTCGCGGCCTCGAACGAGAATCCGGCCCGTCCCTCGTGCCCGCCGAAGGAATAGGTGATGGTCGCGTCGTACTTCTGCAACTCCACATGTTTGCCGTCCGGGTCGAGCACCCGCAGGTTGACCGTGCCGGGAGTGCCCCGGGACGACGCCCCGGAGTACTCGACGTACACCGTGTATCCGCCGGATTCCGACAAGTTCACGACGCCGGAGCCGGGCACCTTCACCCGCTGGAAGTCGTCGATCCGGGCCGAGGTCTGCAGGAAACCGAAGCCGCCGAGCGCGATCCCGCCGATGATGCCGAGGGCGATCAGCGCGCCACCCAGCGCGAACCAGCGACCGGACGGGGTGATCGGTGGCGGGGCCGGTGTTCCGACCGAGCTCGGCGAGGTCGGAAAAGGCGGCTGTGACACGGTCGGATCCTCGGCTTCCGGGTCGACACCCGTGTCGACGTAGCGTCAGCGTACGGTCTGGCGCACCGCCTCGCTACGCGAATCGGCAGCCGCCGCACCGCGACGGCGACCGCCCATTTCTCACCGAGGCTGGGCCGCCGACATGCATTCGCTGGCGATGCGACCACTGGCCGAGCGCGCCTTGTCCGCGTCCTCCTTGCTCATCCCCAGTGTTTCCTGGTTGGGAGCCTTGGTGTCGTATTCGTCGCTGATCATGATCCGCAGTCCGTCCTGCGAGATCCCCTGGTCGACGAACACCTTCGCGGCGCAGTCGGCCAGCTCTTTGTTCTTGAGGCCCTTGTCCTGCAACGACTTGGCGAGATCGGCCTGCGTCACCGTGGGCGCCGCCGTCTCTTCGTCACTGCCGCATGCCGCGAGCACCGGCAGCGCGATCAGCGCCGCGGCGATCATGCAGATCCGCACCTGACTCCTCTTCCTCGACTGACCACTGTCGGTGGCGTGGCCACCATAATGCCGTGTGCCGTCCAGCGGTAGTCGTCCGCGGTGACCTACGCGAGTCACGTTGCCGCACAACGCCCGGAATCAGAGATCCATCGCCGCACGCAGCGCGGTGTCGAGCCGTTCCAGGGTGTCGGTGTCCACCACATCCACCCGCTCGGCCAGCCAACCGCGGAAGATGCGCCCGATGTTCCCGGCGTGCACCCAGCCGTGTTCCTCTACCGGAACCGCGAGGATGTCCTGCGGATCGTCCTCGATCACCTCGGCCGCGATCAGCCAGGGGCGCGGCGATTCGTTGATGCCGTCACTGCTGATGAGCACCACCGTTCGGCGACGCGGCGAACCATGCGGGTTGTAGGTCCACAGTTCACCCCGACGCACGCATCTCCTCCTCGGCGGCCGCCAGCTCGGCCGCGTCCGCGGCGGCCTCGGCGGTCACATCCGACACCGGACCGACCCCGGTGCGCACGGCCTCCCGGCGCGCCGCTTTCGATATCCAAGCCGACGGCGACATTCCCGCGCGAGCTGCCGCCTGTTCGGCGTACGACCAGGCGGCTTCGTCCAGCGAAAGGGTGACCTTACGCGTTGCCATACCAATTATCCTACCGACAACACGCAACTCGGCGCCAGCCCTCGCCACACGGTCCGCGATCCCAACTGACGACAGGTGACTGCTGTTAGGGTTGGCACATGACGACGTTGCACCACCACCGCGTCGGCGCGGGCGAGCCGCTCGTGCTCGTCCACGGGGTCGGAAGCCGATGGCAGGTGTGGGAGCCGATCATCGACACATTGGCCGCGTCGTACGAGGTGATCGCGGTCGACCTGCCCGGCTTCGGCGGAACGACGCACCCTCTCGCGCACAACACGGTACCCAATCTCACCGAGGCGCTCGCCGAATTCCTCGCCGCGCAAGGGATCGAACAACCGCATCTCGCGGGCAACTCGATGGGCGGGCTGATCACACTCGAGCTGGGCGCCCGCGGGCTGGCCCGCTCGGTGACCGCTTACTCGCCGATCGGGTTCTGGGACACCGCGGGCCGGGTGTGGTGCCAGCAGTCGCTGGGCAAGTCGCGGGCGCTGGCGCGCAAGCTGCGTCCCGCCCTTCCGTCCGTCCTCGGCACCGCCGCGGGCCGGACCGTCTTCCTCTCGCTGGTCTTCGGCAAACCATGGGCACTGGATGCGAAGGTGGCGGTGGACACCGCACTCGGGGCGGCGGACGCGGCCGGCTTCGACGAGGCGATCGCCTCGTTCACCGACGTCCGGCCGCTCGAAATCCGTGCGCTGGCCGACATTCCGGTGACGATCGCCTGGGGCAGCCGCGACATCCTGCTCACCTACGCGACGCAGAGCCGCAAGGCACGCAGCGTTTTGCCCGACGCCGAGCACGTCACGCTGCACGGCAGCGGGCACACGCCGTTCTTCGACGACCCGGCGGGCTGCGCACAGGTCCTGCTGGAGACGATCACCCGTCGGCGGTAGGCGTCTGCCCGTCGCGGCCCGCGGGCGGGTCGAGCAAGGTGTCCGAGCCCGCCGTGCCGAGCAGGACGCGCACGGCGTTGCCCCACCGATGCCGCAGAATCCGGTTCCGGGACATGTCGCCGGTGAGCAACACGCGCAGGGCCTGGCCGGTCATGATCTCGATGGTGAACTCGGTGATGGTCGGCACCCGGGGGTCGTCGGGGAACTCGCGCCGGAAGCTGTCGCGAATGCTGGTGTGCATCACCTCGAACAGGCGGACCTCCAACGGAAGGAACGCCGCCCGCAGCTCCGGATCGGTCCGCGCGCCCACCCACATCTCCAGCGCCGCCCAGAACGACGGGCCGCTGAGCATCCGCATGGTCAGCTCGACGGCCGTCTCCAACCGGTCCGCGTCGTCCGGAATGGCTTGGAATTCGCTTGTCAGCTGGTCGAATCGGCGACGCGCCACGTGCTCGACAGCGCCGGCGAGCAGGTCGGCCCTGGTGGGGAAATGGTGCTGCAACGTCCCGCGCGGCACGCCCGCCCGCTTCTGCACCTCGAGCGTGGTGGTGCCCGCGTAACCGACTTCCACCAAGCTTTCCACCGCCGCGTCCAGCAACCGCGTGCGCATCCGCTCCCTGCGCTGCGCCTGCGGCTGCCGGACGTGTCCCGGCCCGCCCCTCAGCGACCCTGCCACTGCGGCTCGCGCTTCTGCGCGAACGCCAGCGCGCCTTCGGCGGCGTCCTTGGAGATCAACGCGGGCAGGGCGATCTCGCCTTGCTTCGCGAACGCCTCCGCGACCGGCCAATCCGGCGACTCGTCGATGATGCGCTTGCTCGCGGCCACCGCCAGCGGTGCGGCGGCGACGATCTCGGCCGCGAGTTCGAGCGCCACCGACAGCGCCGCACCGGGATCGGTGACCCGATTGACCAGACCCAGCTGGTAGAGCCGCTCGGCGCCGATCCGCCCGCCGGTGAGCGCGAGTTCGGCGACGATGCTGCGCGGCAACCGCTGGGTCAAGCGCAACACGCCACCGCCCGCGGCCACCAGACCGCGTTTGACCTCGGGGATGCCGAACTGCGCGTCGCGTGCCGCGACGATGAGATCGCCTGCCAGGGCAAGCTCGAAACCACCGGCCAGCGCGAAGCCCTCGACCGCGGAGATCATCGGCTTCACCGGGGGCTTCGCCGTGATGCCGAGCGGCCCTCGGCGCGGCGTCATCGGCATCTCGCCCTTCGACGCGGCGACGAGATCCATACCCGCGCTGAAGGTTCCGCCCGCCCCGGTGAGCACCAGCACGCGCGCGGAAGCGTCCGCTTCGAACTCGTCGACGGCGGCCTCGATGGCCTGGGCGGTGGCCAGGTCGATCGCGTTGCGCGCCTGGGGACGGTCGACCGTCAGCACGGTGACGGCGTCGCGCCGCTCGATCAGGACCGAGTCGTTCATCGGGCACTCCTCTCGGTGAGCAGGGTGAACGTGTCCGCGGCGAGCTCGGCGTCCGCGCCGAGCGGGTCGCCCGCGGTGAACGCCGCGAGGGTGTCGGCATCCGACGCCCGGACCAGTATGCGGGTCCCCGCGGGCGTCAACGCGCTCACCACAACGGCTTCCGGCTCGTCGGCGCGGTCGGGCGCGGGGCCCTTGCGGTAGGCCACGGTGTAGGACTCGACCGTGCCGGGCCCGGTGTACCCGGGCGCCGGTTCGCGCCGCGCCGCGGGCACTTCCGCCTCGCTCGCACGGAACAGCCGCTCGGGCGGCTCGGCCGAGTACACGCCGACGCCGTGCTTGGTGCTGTACCAACCGAGCGCCGTCACCAGGCCGTAGGCGTCGGGTTCCGCGCGCAGGATGCCGGACAGCGTCGCGATCGAGTGCGTCGTGTAGTTGTTGCCCGGCCCGCCCGCGAAGGTCAGGCCGCCGGTGACCGACAGCGGCCGGGCCGGATCATCGATCGGCAGGCCGAGTTCCTCCGCCGCGATCTGCACCGCGATCGGGAAGCACGAGTAGAGGTCGATGTGCGCGACGTCGTCGATCGCGATGCCCGCCGCACCGAGCGCCGCTTTGCCCGCGGCGGCGATGGCGGGCGAGCGGGACATGTCCGCGCGCTCGGAGACGAACCACTCGTCGGTCGCGGTGGCGCCCGCGTGCGGGAACACCCAGTGGTCCCGTGGCACACCGGCGGCGTCGGCGGCCGCCGCGCTGCACAGGATGAGCCCGGCTCCCAGATCGACGGTCAGGTTCGCGACCATCAGTTTCGGGTACGGCGTCGACACCATCCGGTTGGCGGGCGCGGGCGTCACGAGGTCGGCGGCGGACTGCGCGGTGGGCTGCCACGCGTACGGGTTGCGCGCAGCGATCTCCGACAGCCGCGACCACAAGGCACCGATCCGCTCGTTGTGCGCGGCCGCGCTCGACCCGAGTCTGCGGCGCAGCGCCGTTTCCATGAGCGCGTAGAAGTACACAGGGCCCCACAGGCCCGCGGCGGTCTCCATATCCGAGTTCGGGCCGCGATCGGAGCCGATGATCTCGTCGGGGCCCACGTCCTCGGGTTGATCGGGCCAGTCCACCGCCGTGCCGGTCCGCGCGGCCGCCGTCCCCGAGTACACCGCTTCGGCCCCGGTGAGCAGGGCGACGTCCGAGCGGCCGTCGGCGATGGCCTGGGCGACGCTGTTGACTAGCCGCTGCGGCGCGTCACCGCCGAAACGCACCGACTGCACGGTCCTTCTCGGGGTGACGCCGAGGTCGGCTGCGACGAGCGCACCCAAGTCGCCGTATGGGCGGCTGACCGGGGCGACGGCGGCGATCAGATCGGCCGACCGCAGCAGCCGGTCGCCGACGCCGCTGTCGGCGCCCGCCCGGCGCAGGGACTCGGCGGCGAGTTCGACCGGACCGGGCAAGCCCGGCTCACCCGGTCGGTGCACGACCTGCCCGGCGCCGACGAGCACCGGCGTCCTCGGGTCCATCCCGGCTGGCAGCATGTGTCCTCCGCTCCAGAACCGTCAACATTGACGGTAACTCGAGTTCGATTAGAACAGAGGCCCGGGTCTCGGGCAACAGCACGAGCGACCCAACTGACTCACGAGTAAGATTCGGGAATGGGCACCAACATCGCCGTGCGGTTCGACGATCATCGCGCGTACGTCATGCTCGACCGGCCGGACAAACACAACGGGCTGACCGTCGACATGCTCAACGGGCTGGTTGCCAGTGCGAAGCTGGTGGCTCGTCGCAGCGAGGTTCGGGCGGTGATTCTGTCCGGCAACGGACCCAGCTTCAGCAGCGGACTGGACGTCGCCGCAGCCATCAGCGATCCTCTGGCAATCGTCCGCAACTTCGTTCCCCTGCCCTGGCGCGGCACGAATGCCTTCCAGGAGGCGTGCTGGGCTTGGCGCCGCCTGCCCGTGCCGGTGATCGCCGCCGTCCACGGGCGCTGCTACGGCGGCGGGTTGCAGCTCGCGCTCGCGGCGGACGTCCGTTTCGCCACTCCGGACGCGGAGTTCTCGGTCATGGAGGTCAAGCACGGCCTGGTTCCGGACATGACCGGCGCGGCAACGCTGTCCAGGCTGATCGGCATGGACAAAGCCCTCTTGCTCGCGATGACCGCGGACACCGTGGACGCGGCCTACGCCGCACGGATCGGCTTGGTCACCGAGCTGGCGCCGGACCCCGTCGCGGCGGCCGAGAAGCTCGCCGACCGCCTCGCGACGCGGTCGCCCCACGCGGTCGCCGCAGCCAAACGACTCTTCGATAAGTCGTGGCAAGCATCCACCCGGCGAACTCTCGCCGTCGAGCGCGCGACCCAATTCCCGTTGATCATACGTAAGGCGATCGGTAGATAGCTGTAAATTTGCCAATATGCTGAAGACGGCTTCTCGCGACCGATTCCACTGCTAGCATTTGCACGATTTGCCAGCCAGTCGACTAGTGGTGCGAGGCACGCTGCGAAGGGTCTGTGTATCGCGGGACGTCTGTGTTTCGCACCGCTCTCGGGAAGAAACCGGAGGGCTCACAGACAGTGCGAAAGACCGCATCTTTCCTGCTCTCGGCGCTGACGGGCGTCTCGGCCCTACTCTGCACAGCGACTACCCCCGCCATCGCCAACCCGAACGCCATCAATCCGATTCCCGTACTCAACGGCACGACCGGTTTACCGAATCTGCTCGGCCGCACCAAAGCGGTCTTCCAGGTGACCGGCATGGCCAGCCCGAACAACACCCAGACCTACAACGTCCTCGGCACCGATCTCGGCATCATGTGGGACAACGGGCACGGCGAAATGCTCACCGCGTTCGGCGACACCGCGGGCGTCGGATTCCCCAATCTGCTCGCGGGCAGCATGTGGGCTTGGCGCAGCAATATCCTCCTGCGCAGCCACACCACCGATCCTGCCGAGGGCATCTTCTTCGACAGCGTGGTGCGGGATGTATTCGGCCAGGCGCGCGACTTGATTCCCAGCCCGAAGATCCCTTTCCTGGAGATCAGCCGCATCCCCACCGCGGGCATCTCGGTCGAGGGCGTGCAGTTCATGAGCCTGATGTCGGTGAAGACCTGGGACGACGTCGGGCAGTGGAGCACCAATTTCTCCGGGCTCGCCGTCTCCGGGGACAACGGCGAGACCTGGGCCGAACTGCCGGAAACGCGGCGGAACAACGAGGGCGGGAACGCCAACTTCCAGATGAACGCCTTCCTCTCCGACGGCGGGTACATCTACGAATACGGCACGCGGTCCGGGCGTAATCACACCGCCCACGTGGCCCGCGTCCGCGCGCCGGACATCGCGAATCTCGCCGAATACGAGTACTGGGACGGCCACGCGTGGCGAAAGAACGACGTGGATGCCGCCGCGCCGATCATGTTCGGTGTCGGTGAGTTGTCGGTGATGTACAACGCCTATCTCGGCCAATACATTTCGCTCACCACCGACCGATTCAATTCCGTGGTGATGCGGCGGGCTTCCTCGCCGGTGGGCCCGTGGAGCGAACCCGAAGTATTGATCGACACACGGGAATTGCCGAGCGCCTACGCACCCTCGATCTTCCCGTACCAGACCGGGCGTGATCTGTACTTCCTCACGACGGTGCACAGCCAGTACAACGTCCTGCTGATGCGCACCACGCTGTAGTACGGAGCGGCGAACCGACGCGGCGCTTGACCTCAACATTGGTTTATGTATGAGGCTGCATCGCGTTGGATCGTTCGTATTTCCGGGAGGCACCGTGCTCAACACCACCGTCGACGTCCGCGCCTGGCTGCGCGACAACGCCGCCGCGATCGACAGTTTCGATCCGGATGCGTCCGGCGCGGATCTCGACACACTGATCGCGCTGCTGGGCGCCGCCGACGTGGTCGGCCTGGGTGAGTCGACGCGGTTCTCCCGGCAGACCTTCGGGGTGCGCGAGCGGCTGTTTCGCGGACTGGTCGAACGGCATGGTTTCCGCGCCCTCGCCATTCAGGACAGCGCGCGCTCCGGCGAGCGCTGGGACCGATTCGTCACTACCGGCGCAGGCGACCCGGAAACGGTGCTCGCCGGGGCCTGGCGCCCATGGCGCACCGAGGAATCGGTAGCCACGTTGCATTGGATCCGCGCGTACAACCTGGCGCATCCGGAGGACCCGGTACGCATCTTCGGCGTCGAACCACCGCGTGCCGAGCCGAGCGACTACGACGCGGTGTTCGACCATGTGCGCCAGGTGGCGCCCGACCGGCTCGCCGCGATCGAGGCGCACCTCGCCCCCATCCGCACCGCACACCAGGTCGACGAGCATGTCCAGCGGCACCAGGGCACCCACCCCGGTCGCCCGTTCGTAGAGCATGCCGCGGACGCCCTCGCGCTGCTGGCGGAGCTGCCGGACACGAGCGAGCGGACCACCGCGCTTGCCCATGCCCGCCTGATCCTCGACTTCCACCGGCAGAGCGTCGCCAACCGAGGATTCGCCCGGGACGAACGGCCTACCGCGGAAAGGGTGCTGGAACGGCGACGCTCGACCGGCGCCAAGATCGTCTACTGGGACGGGCTCGCGCACACCAGCGGTCTTCCGATCGTGCTCGGCTCAGCCGAATTCCGCGGTACCGGAAGCTATTTGCGCGCTGAGCTGGGTGACGGGTACGTGTCCGTCGGTATCGGCTTCCACCACGGCGATCTCGGCGCGACCGTGGCGCCCGACCCGCAGCCGGACTTGGTCGATGCCGCACTGGGTGCGCTGGAACTCCCGGCCTATTACGTGGACTTGCACGCCGCGGCGCCGGAACCGGTCCGCGAGTGGCTGACCGGCCCGGCGAAACTGCGCACCATCAGCGGCGTCTACGACCCGGCGGCCGACGCCACGGCGCACATCCGGCTCTCCTCGCTCGTCGACGCGTTCGACGTGCTGATCCACCTGCGCGAGACCACGCCGGTGCAGTGGCTCTCGCAGGTATCGGACTGACTCCGGCAACCCACGGAGCGCGGGCCGCGCGATCAATAGACTCGAGATATGGACGCGGCCGACTGGGACGAGCGCTACGCGCAAACGGAATTGGTCTGGGGCGCACCGCCGAACAACACCGTGGTGGAGCACGTCTACGGGTTGGAACGCCGTGCGCCCCTGCAGACCACGCCCGAAGGCGAGGCGCCGGAGTTCCCCCGCGCGCTCGACTTGGCGTGCGGGGAGGGCCGCAACGCCCTGTGGCTCGCCACACACGGCTGGCAGGTGCACGCCGTCGACTACTCCCAGGTGGGCATCGACAAGGGCCGCACCGTGGCGTCGCGCCTGTCCCGCTCGGTCCGCAGTCGCATCACCTGGCAGTGCGCCGACGTCACAGACCTGGACGAGGCGGGGATCACCGGGCCGTTCGAACTGGTCTTGATGGTCTTTCTGCACCTGCCCGCGCAGCCGCGTCGCGCGCTGGTCCGCAAGGCGGCCGGCCTGCTCGCTCCGGAGGGCACCCTGCTCGTGCTCGGCCACGACACCACCAACATCACCGACGGCTGTGGCGGGCCGCAGGACCCGGCCATCCTCTTCACTCCCGACGACATCGTCGCCGACCTGGGCCCCCTGGCGGCGGCGAGCCAGGTGCGCGTGCGCCTCGCCGACCGCGTCTACCGGCCCACCGAGACGGGCGACGCGATCGACGCCTTGGTCATCGCCACCCGCCCGGCCGAGTAGGGAGTCAGGACCAGCGCTCCAGCCACGGGGTGACGGTCGCGGCGATCAGGTCGAACCCGGCCCGGAAGGCGTGCGGCTGTCCCGGGATGACACGGACCTCCGCGGCGTCGGCGGGATCGGGAATGCCGAACGGGTCGTTGGCTCCGTTGACGACCACGACCTCGATGTCGCCGGGTGCGAGCAGTTCGTCCCGGCGCGAGTTCTCCGGCTTGCCCGGCGGATGCAGGGGGAACGAGAGCGCGAGCACGCCACGGGCCCGTGCCGCGACCGCCGTCCGGCAGGCCACCCGAGCCCCGTTGCTACGCCCACCCTGGATCAACGGAATGCGCTTGCGCCCCCGCAACCGAGCGACGACCTCCAGCCACGCCTCGTCCTGCTTGACCGCCGACCCCGGCGCGCGCCGCCCCGCAACCCGATACGGCTGCACCACCCGCGCGACCCCGCCCCCCAACCGCAGCGCGGCATCCCGCACCGCGAGCAGGTCCTTCGCCTCCACCCCACCACCCGCGCCATGCGTGAGCAGCAGAAGAAACGCGGGCCTACGCGGCTGTTCGAGCTCGACCTCAGCCGGCCCGGCACTCGTCTCGATCCGCATCGAAGTCATTCTGCCGCGCCGGTTCCACAACACCCGCGAAGCCGCACCGCCACGCCTCGACCTCGGTAGAGGAACCGAGATCGAACGTCCGCCCGTTCGCGGCCCGGCCCGCTTCGAGCAGCCGCTGGACAGGCGACGAGCTTCACCACCAACGCACCTCGACCACATCTTTCGAGCGAAGCGAGACCGAGCATCCGCCGTTCGCGCGAAGGCGCGGCAAATCAAACACTGTAAAACGCGTCACATTGCCTGCTCAGCTCTTTGCGCAGTCATTACCGGCCGGTAATATGTTACATAAGTTACCCGCGAGTAGCATGCGGAAAACCGGCGACGACTACCCGGTGGAGCGAACAACGGGCGGGAACGGCAACCATACCGACCGCACCAACTCAACGGAGAGTGAGTACTGACAATGGGTCACTACAAGAGCAACGTCCGCGACCTGGAGTTCAACCTCTTCGAGGTTCTCGGCCTCGGGTCGATCCTGGACAGCGGCGCCTACGGCGATCTCGACACGGACACCGTGAAGGAGATGCTCAACGAGGTACGTCGCCTGGCCGAAGGTCCGCTCGGTGAGTCGTTCGCCGACGCCGACCGCAACCCGCCGGTCTTCGACCCCGAGAACCACACGGTCACGTTGCCCGAATCGTTCAAGAAGAGCTACCGCACCCTGCAGGACGGCGGCTGGGACAAGCTGGGCATCGCCGAGGAGCTCGGCGGCCTGCCGATCCCCCGCGCGGCCTACTGGGCCGTCGCCGAACTGATCCTCGGCGCGCAGCCTGCCGCCTTCATGTACGCCGCGGGCCCCGGCTTCGCGAACATCTTCTACAACAACGCCACCGACGAGCAGAAGAAGTGGGCGCAGATCGCCGCCGAGCAGGGCTGGGGCGCCACCATGGTGCTCACCGAACCCGACGCCGGTTCCGACGTCGGCGCCGGCCGCACCAAGGCGATCAAGCAGGAAGACGGCACCTGGCACATCGAGGGCGTCAAGCGGTTCATCACCTCCGCCGACTCCGACGACCTGTTCCCGAACATCATGCACCTGGTGCTGGCCCGCCCCGAGGGCGCGGGACCGGGCACCAAGGGCCTGTCGCTGTTCTTCGTGCCGAAGTTCCACTTCGACCACGAGACCGGTGAGCTGGGCGAGCGCAACGGCGTCTTCGTCACCAACGTCGAGCACAAGATGGGCCTGAAGGTCTCGGCCACCTGTGAGGTCACCTTCGGCGGCCACGGCATCCCGGCCAAGGGCTGGCTGGTCGGCGAGGTGCACAACGGCATCGCGCAGATGTTCGACGTCATCGAGCACGCCCGCATGATGGTGGGCACCAAGGCCATCGCGACCCTGTCGACCGGTTACCTGAACGCGCGGGACTACGCCAAGGAGCGGGTCCAGGGCGCCGACCTGACCAAGATGACCGACAAGGCCGCGCCCCGCGTGACCATCACCCACCACCCGGACGTGCGCCGGTCGCTGGCCACCCAGAAGGCGTACGCCGAGGGCCTGCGGGCTGTGTACCTCTACACCGCCGCTCACCAGAACGCCGATGTGGCGCAGCTGGTCTCGGGCGCGGACGCGGATCTGGCCGCGCGGGTCAACGATCTGCTGCTGCCGATCGTCAAGGGCGTCGGCTCGGAGCGGGCCTACCAGTACCTGACCGAGTCGCTGCAGACCTTGGGCGGTTCCGGCTTCCTGCAGGACTACCCGATCGAGCAGTACATCCGCGACGCGAAGATCGACTCCCTCTACGAGGGCACCACCGCCATCCAGGCGCAGGACTTCTTCTTCCGCAAGATCGCCCGCGACCGCGGCGTCGCCCTGGCCCACGTGGCCGGGCAGGTGCAGAAGTTCATCGACGCGGAAGCAGGCAACGGTCGCCTGAAGGGCGAGCGCAAGCTGCTGGCCACGGCGCTGGAGGACGTGCAGGCCATGGCCGCCACGCTCACCGGCCATCTGATGGGCGCGCAGGAGCAGCCGAGCGAGCTGTACAAGGTCGGCCTGGGTTCGGTGCGCTTCCTGCTCTCGGTCGGTGACCTGCTCATCGGCTGGCAGCTGCTGCGCCAGGCCGAGGTCGCCATCGCGGCCCTCGACAACGGCGCGACCGGCGCCGACGAGGCGTTCTACAACGGCAAGATCGCGGTCGCGCAGTTCTTCGCCCGCAACATCCTGCCGGAGCTGACCGCCACCCGCGCGGTGCTGTCCAACCTGGACAACGACATCATGGAGCTGGACGAAGCCGCGTTCTGACGCGCGCACGCCCGCCTCGGCGATGCGCTGGCCCGTCCGCCGGATCGCGGCCGGACAGAGCGACGGCGAGGCAGCTGCAGACGGCACGACGGCCCGGAGATCTTCTCCGGGCCGTTGTCGTCTAGATTTGTCGTTTCGTGACGTTCGATCACCGCTCGACGCCGATCCTCTCCGGTAGATTGCGTGCTCCCGGGAGGCCACAGCAACCTTCCGCTTCACATAGTTCGGCAAAGGACATGTCGGCAGAGGTGCCCGAGGTGACGCGCAACGCAACTGGCATCGGCGCTTATCTGCGCGAACGACGCCTCGCCGCGGGGCTGACGGCCGCCCATCTGGCAGCCCGCGCCGGACTCACCGAGGCCGGACTGGACCAGATCGAAACCGGGGCGGTAGCGCCGAATCACCCGCTGCTGCAGCGTTTGTTCGACGCGCTCGAGGTGCCGATCTGGTACCGCAAGCACATCGTCGCACTGACCCAGCCGAGCTTCTTCGCGACGGCCTACGGACCCGGCCCCGATGTGCCGACTCCGGACGATCAAGCCGACCTGCACAGCCTTCCCGACCCGGCCTGCTATCAACGGATGCCCACGCAGGATCTGGTGGAGGCCAATTCCGCCTACCAGCGCGTGTTCCCGGGTGCGGTGGCCCGTGGGAACGTGCTGGAGTGGATGTTCCTCGACGCGGCGGCGCGACGGGTGATGGTGGACTGGGCCGTGGAGGCGCATCTGCTCGTCGACGCCTTCCGCTTCCTGTCCCCCCTCGCCCCGCGCGAGCGCGTCGAGCAGATCGCCGAACGCTGCCGCCGCTCCCCCGATTGGGACCGCATGTGGACCACCGAAGTCCGCGCCGCGGGCATCCCGCGCCGCCGATTGCAGGTGCGCGAGCTCGCCACGGGCCGGGTCCGCACGATGAGCATGCGGGTCTACAGCCCCGAACTCCCGGAACGCCCGTGGTGGCTTTTCCGGCTGGTGACGATCGGTCGAACGCCCGAGGCTCGGGCGCGGATGTAGGCGACAGCGCGACGGCGAGCGGGCAGAATGACCCAGCATGAGCCGATCGCTGTCCGCCCTCGCCCGAACCGGCGCGCTCGCCGCGGTCCTCGCGGTGGCCGCGGCCGCGCCCGCCGGAGCCGATCCGAACAACGTCATCCCGATCCCGGCCCTCAACGGTATTCACGGCCTGCCCCGACTGCCCGGACCGACCGAAGCGGTGTTCCAGGTGACCGGCATGGACAGCCCGAACCGCACCCAGAGCGTCAACGTGCTCGGCACCGACCTCGGCATCATGTGGGACGACGGCAACGGCCGGATGATCACCGCCTTCGGTGACAGCGCGGGTCTCGGCGTCCCCAATCTCCTCGCGGGCAGCATCTGGGCGTGGACCAGCAACGTGCTGTTCCGCAGTTCTTCGCACGACCCGGCCGAGGGCATCCTTTTCGACGACGTGGTCCCGAATCCCTTACCCAGCCCCAAGATCCCGGGCATCGAGATCAGCCTGATCCCCACCGCGGGCATCGCGGCGGGTGGCGTGCAATACATGAGCCTGATGTCGGTCCGCGAATGGGGCGACCACGGGAAGTGGAAGACCAACTTCTCCACCCTGGCCGCCTCCGGTGACGGCGGCACCACTTGGACGCAGCTCACCCACACCCGGCGCGCCAACGTCGACGGCCACGAGAACTTCCAGCAGAACGCCTTCCTGAAAGCGGGCGGCCACGTCTACCGCTACGGCACGCCCGCGGGCCGCAACAACCCCGGATTCGTCTCCCGGGCAAAGGAATCCGATATCGCGAATATCGACGCCTACGAGTACTGGGACGGCAAGGAGTGGAAGCCAACCGATGCCAAGACCGCGGCTCCCGTCGTCGGCGGCGTCGCCGAACTTTCGGTGATGTGGAACGACTACCTCGGCCAGTACGTCATGCTGACCACGGACCCGGCCAACAGCGTCGTCCTGCGCACCGCGCCCGCGCCGGAAGGGCCGTGGAGCGAACCCCGAGTCCTGATCGACGCCCGCTCCCTCCCCACCGCGTACGCGCCCATGATCTACCCCTACCAGACCGGCCGCGATCTCTATTTCCTGGTCACGCAGCACACTCAGTACAACGTGCTGCTGATGAGAACACCGCTGTGAGGCTGCGAGCGTCCGCCCGGTCCGGCGACTGACCGGGCGTACTCGCTCCCGGCGCGCGGGAGTTTACGCCCTCACTCGCACTTCACGACCGGGATCGGGTCGTACTTCACCGTGCGGGTCTTGCGGGAAACTTCGCGGCCCGTTTTCCGGTCGGTGATGACGCGGGTGTCGGAGATGGTGAAGCCCGGAGCGCCCTCGGAGGCGATGCAGTCCTTGCCCTTGGGCAGGGTGATGGTGTTCGGCTCGGTCGGCTTGGTCTTCTCGCCGGTGATGGATTCGACCTCGACCGTCTTGGTGCCCCACAGGCGGACGGTGATATCCGTGCTGGTCGCCACGGTTTCGATGTAGATGCCGGTGGGGGTGTTGTTGCGGAACTTGAGGTCGATCGCGCCGTCGAACACGGTGGCTTCGCGGGCGGCGGGATAGCGGGAGATGTAGTAGCTGTGCTCGGTGTGGCCCGCGTCCTCCAGACCGGCGAAATAGGCCGCGTTGTAGAGCGTGGTGGCGAACTGGCTGATGCCGCCGCCGACCGCCGTGCTCGGGCGGCCGTGGTCGATGATGCCGGATTCCACGTAGCCCTCGGCGGTGCCGCGGGGACCGGTGAAATCGTTGAGCGAGAAGGTTTCTCCCGGCTTCACGATCGCGCCGTCGACCTTTTTGGCCACCGTTCGGATGTTGACGCCGGAGGGACCGCTGAAACCACCGGTGGTGAACGAGCCGACGGGCTCGATGACGCCGAGTCCCTGCGCGGCCTCGGTGGTCAGCTTCGGTTCGATCCGCTCGTAGACCACCTGGGCGGTCCGCTCGCCCGGCGCGACCAGCAACGCGGTGAACTGTTCGAAGGTCTTCGGCCAGTTGATCTTGTCGCCGACCACGGCGGGCACGACCGACGGCTTGCCGCCCGACACCGCGAACGTCGCGTCCTTCGGCTCGACCTCCGTGGTGGCCAGCTGTGGCGCGAGCAGACCGATCGCGGCGTCCTGATTCACCGACACGGCCAGACCGCCCTGCCCGTCCGGCACGAAGGCCAGGACCGACGCGATCTGCTCGGGATCGAGCTTGCCCGACCCGCCTTTGCCCGCGAACGAGATCGGCGAGCGCACGGCGGGCTGGGCGACCTCGCGCAGGGCTTTGTCCACGGCCTCCGGACGCACCTGCAACGGCGCGGGGACGACCGGCAAGTCCACCGTCGACCCGGTGACCCATTTGTCGGCCAATTCCGTGCGTGCGGCGGCCACGTCGAGGACCCGCCCCGGAACGGGCGGGACAGCGACAGGTTCGGCCTTGTCGAAGGTGACGGTGCCGTCGACCGAAGCCCGATCGTGCACCCGCAACTCGGTGAGCTGACGATCCAGCGCCGGTTCGTCGATCGCGCTGACGATCGACACATCGCGGGTGGTGACGAAGGAGGCGAGCCGGGTGAACGGATTCAGCGGCTGGGAGCCGATCCGCGACCAGGTGGCGTCCCAATCCACGCCGAGTCCGGCAGCGCTCGGCACGATGCGGGTCTGCACGTCGCCGATGCGCAGCGGCAGCTCCCGCCCCGCCCTCGGCTCGAGTTCGGCGCGCAGCCGGGCGTCGGCGGCGGAGGTGTCCATGCCGCCCACGTCGACGCCTGCCACGACCGTGCCGCGCGGCACCTCGCCCGAGGACATCACCAAATCCACCACGTAGCCGAGTCCCGCGACCGCGAGCACGGCGCCGACCGCGATACCCGCCCGGCGCACGGTCGCGCGGTCCAGGCGCTTGCGCGGCGGAGTGGAGACGGGGCGACGCGCGGGCGCACGGCGGGGTGCGGGCGGCGCGGGCCTGCGCCGGGTAGTTTGCAGAGGCTGAGTGAGCTGTTCGTCACCACTCCAGGCGACCGACCGGTCCGATCCTTGGGGGCGCTCGGCCCCGAGGAGCTGGCGCCATCCGACTTCGCCCCCTGGCTGTGGGCCGCGTCCTCCGGTGCTCGGCTGGCTCGTCACGAACCGTCCTCCCCGTTCGATTGAATTGTGGACCCGCGCCGATGCGAGTCCCCACCAAGATAACGGTTCCGCCGACAGTGGTCGGCACAGCGCACATCCGACGCGGAGAACCGGGTACACCACATGAAGAGGCCCGCGCAGTTGCCGGGTCGGGGGTCTGGCAACTGCGCGGAGCCGACCTGTTTATCGGGTCGGTGCGGGCGGCGTTACATCCGCGCGCCCAACCGTGACCGATCCCACGCGGGAGAATCGAGACGACCCCGCGGCAAGACTTCGCATACACGAGGGAGATGGATGGCATGCAGCTGGGAATGATCGGCCTCGGCCGGATGGGCGCGAACATCGTGCGTCGCGTCGTCGGGGACGGACACACCGCCGTCGGATACGAGCGTCACTCCGCGCACATCGACGAATTGAGCGCGGAACTCGGGAAACGTTTCCGTGGAAGCACCGATCTCACCGAATTCGTCGGCATGCTCGAAACGCCGCGCGTGGTGTGGGTGATGATCCCGGCCGGCGCGACCGGGGCGGTGATCGACCAAGTTGCCCAGCTGCTCGACCCGGGCGACATCGTCATCGATGGCGGCAACAGCCGCTACCACGAGGACCTCGCGCGCGCCGAACGGTTGAAGCCCGCGGGCATTCACTACGTCGACATCGGCACCTCGGGCGGGGTGTTCGGCCTGACTCGCGGTTTCTGCCTGATGATCGGCGGCGAGTCGGAGCCGGTGAAGTACCTGGACCCGCTGCTGAAATCCATCGCGCCGGGCCTCGAGGCGGCGGAACGGACACCGGGACGCACCGGCGAACCGTCCACGGCCGAGCTGGGCTATCTGCACTGCGGGCCGGTCGGGGCGGGCCACTTCGTGAAGATGGTGCACAACGGCATCGAGTACGGGGCGATGGCCGCCTACGCCGAAGGGTTGAACATCCTGCGGCGGGCCAATTATGGGGCCGAGCACAGCGGCGAGTTCTCCGCGGAGGAGACGCCGCTGGAGCATCCCGAGTACTACCAGTACGACCTGAATGTGCCGGAGATCACCGAAGTGTGGCGTCGAGGGTCGGTGGTCGCGTCCTGGCTGCTGGATCTGACCGCGGCCGCCCTGCACGCGGACCCGAACCTGGATTCCTACAGCGGCCGGGTGTCCGACTCGGGCGAGGGCCGCTGGACGATCGATGCCGCTATCGACACCGGTGTGCCCGTGCCCGTGTTGGCATCCGCGCTGTTCGCGCGCTTCTCCTCGCGGGGCGATGCACTCTACGCGGACAAAGTGCTCTCGGCGATGCGCAAAGCCTTCGGCGGGCACATCGAACTCCCCGGTGACTAGGCCGGGACAAAAGGTGGTCCGGCCGGAATTCCGGCCGGACCACGCGGACGCGACTCAGCGCTCCAGGATGGCGACCACGCCCTGGCCGCCCGCGGCGCAGATGGAGATCAGCGCGCGACCGGAGCCCTTCTCGGCCAGCTGCTTCGCGGTGGCGGCCACGATACGGCCGCCGGTGGCGGCGAACGGATGACCCGCGGCCAGCGACGAGCCGTTGACGTTCAGCTTGCTGCGATCGATCGAGCCGAGCGCGCCGTCGAGACCGAGGCGCTCCTTGCAGTAGGCGTCGGACTCCCAGGCGGCCAGGGTGGCCAGCACCACCGAGGCGAAGGCCTCGTGGATCTCGTAGTAGTCGAAGTCCTGCAAGGTCAGGCCGTTGCGGGCGAGCAGGCGCGGCACCGCGTAGGTCGGCGCCATCAGCAGACCGTCGGGGCCGTGGATGTAGTCGACCGCCGCGACCTCGCTGTCGACCAGGTGGGCCAGCACCGGCAGGTTCCGCTCGGCGGCCCATTCCTCGCTGGACAGCAGCACCGCGGAGGCGCCGTCGGTCAACGGGGTGGAGTTGCCCGCGGTCATGGTCGCGTCGCCCGCCTTGACCCCGAAGACCGGCTTCAGCGTCGCCAGCTTCTCGATCGAGGAGTTCGGCCGCAGGTTGTCGTCGCGGGTGAGGCCGAGGAACGGAGTGATCAGGTCGTCGAAGAAACCGCGGTCGTAGGCGGCCGCCATGTTCTTGTGCGACAGGTAGGCAAGCTCGTCCTGGGCTTCGCGCGGGATGCCGAATTCCTTGGCGGTGATGGCGGCGTGCTCGCCCATCGACAAGCCGGTGCGCGGCTCGGCGTTGCGCGGGATCTCGATGCCGAGCATGCTCGGGCGCAGCTGGCCGACCAGCTTGAGACGGTCCTTGTTCGTCTTGGCGCGGTTGGCGTCGAGCATCCATTCGCGCATGCCCTCGCTCACGCCGATCGGGGCGTCGGAGGTGGTGTCGGTGCCGCCGCCCACGCCTGCTTCGATCCGGCCTGCCGCGATCGCGTCACCGACGGTGACGATCGCCTGCAGGCCGGTGCCGCAGGCCAGCTGGAGGTCGTGGGCCGGGGTGTAGGGGCTGAGCTTGCTGCCGAGCACGCTCTCCCGGATCAGGCCGTGCTCGCCGACCCGCTTCAGGACCGCGCCGCCCACGACCATGCCGAGCCGCTCGCCCTGCAGGCCGAAACGGCTGACCAGTCCGTCCAGCGCGGCGGTGAACATGTCCTGGTTGGAGGCGTGCGCGTACGCCTTGTCGGAACGAGCGAACGGAATCCGGTTGCCGCCCACGATCGCGACCGGGCGGGTGGTCTTACCGGTCTTGGCGGTGCTCTTCGCCGAACGGGCTTTGCTAGTCACTCGAGTCTCCAAGGTCTCGTGGATGGGTGTCCCGGCGGCCCGGTCGAACGCGGACATTTCCGCGTGCTCGGCGCCCCGTCGCGGTGGTTTACATTAAACTTACTCTGGAGTAAGTTTAATGTCGACACGTACCCCGCAAAAGTGCGCCAGCAGACCACGCCGGGGCGATACCCCAGACCCGAGAGACAGAACTCAGAAAAGGTAGGAATAGTGGCAGCCAGCAAGAGCAAGGGTGCTCCCAACCTCTATGGATCGTTCGTACACTCCGCGCCTGGCGCGTTCCTGGCCGGCAAGCTCGGCCTTCCGAAGCCGGAGACGCTGCGCCGCTACGTCAAGGGCGAGCCGCCGCTGTCCGGTCCGGTGCTGATCGGCGGCAAGGGCCGGGTCGCCGAGCCGGTGCGCGCCCTGCTGTCGGACTACACCTTCGCCGACGCGCTGAGCCAGGGCACCAAGTACGGCGCCCTGGTGTTCGACGCCACCGGCATCGGCACCATCGAGGACCTCTCGCAGCTGTTCGAGTTCTTCCAGCCCGCCCTGCGCAGCCTCACCCCGTCCGGCCGCATCGTGGTCATCGGCACCACCCCCGAATTGGCTTCCGGCGTGGACGAGCAGATCGCGCAACGCGCGCTGGAGGGCTTCACCCGCTCGGTGGCCAAGGAACTGCTGCGCGGCTCCACCGCGCAACTGGTCTACCTGCACCCGGAGGCGTCCGCCACGGCGACCGGCCTGGAGTCGACCCTGCGTTTCCTGCTCTCGGCCAAGTCGGCGTTCGTCGACGGCCAGGTCATCCGGGTCGGCAAGGACGACGCGAGCGCCCCCGCCGACTGGGACCGCCCGCTCGAAGGCAAGGTCGCGGTGGTGACCGGCGCGGCGCGCGGCATCGGCGCGACCATCGCCGAGGTGTTCGCCCGTGACGGCGCCCAAGTGATCGTCGCCGACATCCCGGCCGCGGGCGAGGCGCTGTCGCAGACCGCGAACAAAGTGGGCGGCACCGCGCTCGCGCTCGACGTGACCGCGCCCGACGCGGCGGAGAAGCTGGCCGAGTTCGCCACCGAGCGTTTCGGCGGCATCGACATCATCGTGCACAACGCGGGCATCACCCGCGACAAACTGCTGGCGAACATGGACGAGGGCCGGTGGAACGCGGTCATCGACGTGAATCTCGCCGCGCCGCATCGGATCACCGAAGGCCTGGTGGCCAGGGGCGCGCTGAAGGAGGGCGGCCGCGTGATCGACGTGTCCTCGATCGCGGGCATCGCGGGCAACCGCGGGCAGACCAACTACGGCACCTCCAAGGCGGGCGTCATCGGCATGGTGAACGCCGAGGCGCCGAAGCTGGCGGAGAAGAACATCACCATCAACGCCGTCGCGCCCGGTTTCATCGAGACCGCCATGACCGCCGCCATCCCGTTGGCCACCCGCGAGGCCGGGCGGCTGATGAGTTCGCTGCTGCAGGGCGGCCAGACCGTGGACGTCGCCGAGACCATCGCCTACTTCGCGAGCCCGGCGTCGAACGCGGTGACCGGCAACGTCGTGCGGGTCTGCGGCCAGAGCCTGATCGGGGCATGATGACCCAGGCTCCGGCAGGCAAGGAGAAGACCGAGGTGATCAGCCTCACCGAACCGCCGAAGAACAGCCGCCTGTTCGTCAAGGCCGCGCTCGGCGCCGTGCCGCTGCTGTCGGCGCGCAAGCCGGCGCCTCCGGACCGGGCGGTGCAGCTCGACGGGCTGCGGGTCGATCCGGACCATCTGGCCGCCTACTGCCGCGCGACCGGTCTGCGGTTCGGCGACGCGCTCCCGCTGACCTATCCGTTCATCCTCACCTTCCCACTGGCCATGCAGCTGGTGGTGGCGCGGGACTTCCCGTTCGTCGCGGTGGGCGCGGTGCACGCGCAGAACGTCATCGAGCGCACCCGGGAGATCTCGGTGAGCGAGCCGCTGGACATTCGCACGCACATCGAGAACTTGCGCGAGCACCCCAAGGGTCTGCTCGTGGACGCGATCAGCGACGTCAAGGTGGGCCGGGAGCTGGTGTGGCACCAGGTGACCACGTTCCTGCACCAGCAGCGCACCTCGCTGTCGGGCGAGCCGAAGCAGGAGCCGAAGCCGGACGAGGTTCCGCCGCCGCCGCTGCGCACCCTGCGGGTGGATCAGAAGACGATCACCCGATACGCGGCCGCGTCGGGCGATCACAATCCGATCCATACGTCGGCGCTGGGCGCCAAGGCGTTCGGCTTCCCGCGGTCGATCGCCCACGGCATGTGGTCGGCGGCGACCGTTCTGGGCGCGGTCGAGGGCCGGATTCCGGAGCAGACCACGTACTCGGTCAAGTTCGGAAAGCCGATCCTGCTGCCCTCCACCGTCAACCTGTACGCCGACCAGGCCGAAGGCGGGTGGGATCTGGCGCTGCGCCACCCGAAGAAGGGATACCCGCATCTGACGGCGACCCTGCGCTGAGCGGAACCGGAGCCGCACCCGATTCGCGATCGGGTGCGGCTCCGTATTTTCGGCGAGATCGGCTCGGGCCCCTCCGTCCCGCATCCGCGCGGCCGGCTCGCCGCCGCGCGTCTCCGATCAGCAGTCGCAACCGCAGTCGCAGCAGTTGCAGTCCCCGCAATTGCAGCAGCCGCAATCGCATTCGCCGCAATCGCTGCAATCGCAGTTGTTGATCCACGCCTCCTTGCGTTCGCCGGTGCACGGTTGCGTGTGGTCGGCGCAGCACGCGTAGCCGGTGCAGTAACCGCCCAAGATGAGCGCGAGGGATTCGCCCACCCCCGGCCGCCGCGTCGGCGGGCGATGACCCGTGCGCGCGTGGACGCCGGCGCGGGAAGCCCCTTCGGACGGCACCGAGCACGTGTGTGTGGCAAGCGCTCCCAGACCGCCACCGAGCCTCCGCACCACCGCGGTCAGCGGGTCGAGCAGCATCCAGCGCACGGTGGGCACGCGGCTGAGTTCGGCCGCCGCGACGGCCGCGCGCAAGCGCGAATTCGATTGCCGCAGTAGACCGTAAGCCTCGGGAATGGTCGTGCCGGTGGCCATGAGGGGGTTGAAGCGATCGTGGGCCGCGTCGTCGTCGTAGTCGGCGAGAGCGTCGGCCAGATGCGCGATCCGGCCGAACTGCCACCCCGCCGCGCGCAACGCCTCGACATTGTCCGGGCGGTCGGCCAGCACGGCGGTGTGGGCGAAGAACTCCGACGCGCACAGCTGAGTGGGCGCGGTCAAGCGGTCCAGCGGATCGGACGACTCCGCCATCGCCGCATGCCAATACCGAGAAGCGGCGAGGGAATGTGGCACCCGTCTCGCCCCCGAACCCGAACCGCTCACGGCGGCCGTATTTTTCGCCTCGCGCTCCAGGCCTACCTGCGCGTCGAGCGCCGCGACGAGCGGCTCGACGTCCAGGCCGATCCGCGCCGCGCCGGCGCGAGCCTCGCTGTGCCAGCGCGTCGCGGCTTTCGCCAGCGGCCTGCGCGCGAGCGCGGCGACTTCGCCGTCGTCCACGTGATCACGAATCTTGGCCGCCGCCAACAACAGCGACGCCGTGGTGGCGAGTTGCACACCCGGCGAGTCGGCGGTGACCACCGACGCCCGGCGCATACCGCGCAACGCACACGGCGCCGCGATGGTGCGGGTCTTAGCACCGGACTGCGCCTCGGTGAGCATGCTCAGCACCAGCGCGTCCTTGTTGGTGGTGGCGCGGGCGAACTGACCGTGCCCGTCCCGCAGCCCGAGACACAAACCGCACAGATGCGCCCGCCACTCGGCCGCATCGATTCCATACTTCTGAGCGCCGTGCGCACACGGCCTGAGCAACCCGAACACTTCCGCCCCGTTTCTCTCCGGCTCGTCGAAGGAGCCGGTCCGCGCTGTGCGAACTCACGCACTGTGGCAGGAGGGCGGCGCGGAAGCAACCGGTCCGGGCAATAGGCGGGCTACTCGGCCTTCTTCCGGCCGGCGAGACCGCGCCAGGCGAGATCGTCGAGCAGGTCGACCGCCTCGGCGACCTCGATCCGCCCGCTGGCAAGCCGGTCGGCGATGGCCTCGCCCGCGCCGATCACGGCGACCGCGACGACGTCGAAATTCGTCCCCGGCTCGGCGTGCTTCGCACTGGACTCCAGGAGTTTGGCAGTCAGCTCGATGACGCGTTCGCGCGCGTTCTCGATCTCCGAGGCGAACGCCTGCTGGCCGATGGCCTGCCGGTAGAGCACCTGCCAGGAGCGGCGGTTGCGGTCGACGAAGCCGAGGAAGCCCTCCAGCGCGGTGCGCACCTGCTCGTGCGGCGTGAGCAGGGGATTTCCCGCGGGTGCGACGGATTCGATGAAGCGCATCCCCTCCCGCTGGATGCAGGCGCGGAACAGTTCGTCCTTGGAGCCGTAGTACAGATACAGCATCGGCTTCGAGATCTTCGCCTCGGCGGCGATCGCGTCCATCGACGTGTCGTGGAAGCCTTTACGCGAGAAGACCTCCACGGCGGCGTCGAGCATCTGCTGCTCGCGTACCGCCCGCGGAAGCCGCTTCGTACCGCCCGCCATCCACACTCCTACCACAGGTTAATCTCATATATTACTCCAAGGTAAGTTCCGGCGGTCCGATTTGCTCACCAGTCGCCCGACTCGGCCGTGCGGCGCGCCTCAGCAGCGCGGCAACGCACCCTTGTAAGCCGCCACCCGCAACACCGACGCATCCACTTGCGCCATCGGCAGTCGTCCACTCGACACCGCCTGCTCCAGCCGGTCGAGCACCTGCGGCACCGCGTCGGTGGTGATCCACAGGGCATTGTCCGCGCCGGCGACCAGTGCGGCTTCGACGGCGTCCGCGATCGACATCCGGCTGGTGATCGCCGCCATGCCGCCGAGATCGTCGGTGAAGATCACCCCGGAGAACGGCGCGGCGCCGTACCCGGTGCCGTCACGCAGCAACCGCATCGCCTCCGGGCTTATGCTGGCCGGAACGCCGGGGGTGGTCAGTCCGGGCACGTCCAAGTGCCCCACCATCACGCCCGCGCCCGAGCCGATCAGGTTGCGGAACGGGACCAGATCCACGTTCTGCATCTGATCCAGCGGAGGGGTGCGCACCGCTCCGGTGTGCGAGTCGCCCGAACCGGATCCGTGCCCGGGGAAGTGCTTCATCACCGTGCCGACGCCGACCTCGCGCATGGCGCGGATGTAGGCGTCCGCGTAGCGGGTGACTACCTCCGGATCGTCGGAGAAGGAGCGGTCGCCGATGACCGAGTCGTCCGGCTGGGAGCTGACGTCCACGTCGGGGGCGAAGTCCACCGTCACGCCGAGATCCTTCAGCGCGCGGCCCCTGGTCAGCGTCGCGCTGTGGAACTGCTCGGGGGTCATGGTCTGCGCCGTCTCCCGCGCCGATGGCGCCGCGCCGATCAGGTCGCGCACCCGCGAGACGCGGCCGCCCTCCTCATCGATGGTCACCATCAGCGGCACCTTGGCCGCCTGCTTCACCTGCGTGATCTGCCCCGAGGCGAGCAGCGCCTGCTCGGTCCATCCGCCCACGAAGATGCCGCCGATCTGCTCGTTGCGTACGACGTTCGTCGCGTCGTCGGCGCCGGTGACACCGACCGTCAGCAACTGCGCGAGCTTTTCCCGGGTGGTGAACTGCCCGAGGTACCCCGCGTTGCAGTCCGGCGGCGGCGCGGTGGTCGCGGGGATCACGGCGGTGGTCGCTTCCCGCGTGGTGGTGCTCGACGACGCCGATTCGGTGGAGCCGCCGTTCGAGCAGGCGGTCGCGACGGCGGCGAGAACGGCGAGGACGAGCAGGGGCGTCTTCCGCATAGAGGTCAACCGTACTCGTCGCGACCTGCGCGACCGCACTCGCTACGTCGCTACCGAGCAGGCAACTCACGCACCGGTATCGAATCGTTGCCCGGGGCGGGCCGTACCGGTACCCGGGAGCAACGACCAGAAATCGGGCGCTGACGATTTAGGACAGATGGCGGTCCACCACCTGCCGTTGTGCGGACGCGGCCGATTGCCCCGGATCGCAGGGCGCGGACATAGCACTGATCGACATGCGACAACCGGTCACGCGGGTGCCGGCGGCCTTCGTCGGCGGTCGTACCAGGCTGAGGAGTTGCCGCAGGCCGGGCCGCGCGCGGCGGGCCGTTTCCAGGCCGCGCGGGGGGCCGTTTCCAGGAAGCACGTCCGGCGGGCAGTGGTGTGCGAGTCGATTGCGGAACCGCCTACACGAGGATGCATGACACATAAATCATGTTGCGGTGGAACCGATCCGGGTCTAGGTGCGTCCAATGAATCGACTGCCTTTATTTCGCAGATCGGGGGGTGTCTCGTGCTCGGGGTGACACAGAACCGGTGCCGGGTGGGCAGGTCGATTCGTATTTCGACGAAAGAGGGGGATCCCATGAAGGTCCGCAACGATTCATCAGCTGCGCCGACGAGCCGAGTCGGTCGAACGCTTCTCTTCGCAGCGACACTGACCATCGCTATGATCGCGAGCGTACTGGCCTCCGGTAACGCACAAGCCTCGTATCAGCCATGCACCAACTACAGAGTCACCACCCAATGGGGCAGAGTCGAAGTCGACACCAGGCCGAGGGACGGGGACCCCATCGGCAACATCGCATGGGCCATGTTCCTCAACAACATCGCCGATATACCAGGTACGACTACCAGATATTGGTCAACGGCAGGGCTATCGAGACGGATAACAGGTTCAAGGACGACAACTTTCACATGACGATCCCCCGGTATCTAGATGGTCATTACCGGTACGGGTCGGGGGACGAAATCCAGGTCATCGCTTCCCACGCCGCTGGCAAAAACCTGTATGTGACGCCAATCAACCGTTGCACCGTCCCCTACACGGCAGGATAGCTACATGAGTCAGGAGATTTCGAGGCGAGGCGCTGACCTGCTGGCGGCCGACATCGAGTCGGCTCTCGGCTTCGAGGTACACATCGACGAAACGATCCCCGAGCGTCTTCGCCGGTTGGCCGATCCACCGGGATGGCGGATCGAATTCACCGTCCCGACCTTGAGCGTCATGGTTGGCACCACCCCCGTCGAGCGCACTCCCAACGGTGTGGCGTGCAGACTGGCCCGGGAAGTCCACGACGACGTCCTGTCCCGCAGTGGAAAGATCTGGCCCGCCGACCCCAAAGGCGGGGACCAGCCTTTGCTCCCCACTCCCGACGGGTGGCACGGGAAGGGCGGCGTCATCCCGTACGGGCAGGTCAAGACGGCGAAGGAGCCTGATGCCGGCCTCGACGGTGTGGTCCGGTGGTGGCTGCCCGACACCTACGACGGACTCATCGCCAGCCGCTCCGGCGACGTGTGGTTCTCCCTCTGGCAGTACCAGGGCGACGAACAACTCATCACGCCGGGCATGCCGGTGACATGGGTCATCGGCGAAGGTCGGCACGGAAAGTACAGCAAGGCAAGCGAAGTCCGACCGGCCGAGCCGTAGCCCGGACGGCTCACCTATCCGGCCCGGCACTCCCGAAGCCGTCAGGCAGGGTGATGTACCGGCGTGTTCGGTCGGTATGCCGCGACCGCGAGGGAGGGTGGTCGGCCACGCCGACGTTTGCGCAGGTCATACCGAGGAAAACGGCGGTTCGCCCGGGTCTGCGCGGGGTAATCTCGAGGTATCGCCGTGCGTCCTTCTCAGGAGGTCATCGTGCCCTGCGATCTGATGCTCATCGCCTACGACGGCTCCGAGAACGCCAAGCGCGCCATCATCTACGCCGGTCGGTTCCTCAGCGCCGACCGAGCCGTCGTGCTGACCGCCTGGGAGCCCATGGTGCGGCAAGCCGCTCGCCTGTCCGGGCTGTCGGGTGTCATGCAACCGGAGTGGGTGCCGGACGACGAGCTCGAGGACATCGCCTACGTCGACGCGCGCGCCACCAATGCCGAGGGCGTGCGGCTGGCCGAACTGGCGGGCCTGAACGCCGAGGCGCGCACCGCCGAATGCACCACGACCATCTGGAACGCCATCATCGACTGCGCCGACGAACTGGACGTCGACATCATCGTGGCGGGCACCCGCGGCGCGACCGGCATCCGCGCGCTGCTGCACAGCAGCGTCGCCGACGCCGTCCTCAAGCACTGCCACCGTCCCGTCCTGCTCGTCCCGCCCTGCAAGGAATCCTCGAATCGCGCACCGTGAGATGTAAATCGCTCCATCGCCTCGGGGCGTCGCACCGGGGCTAGGTTGGGGTCATGGATGGGTTCCTGCTAGCTCGGGCCGACGGGGTTGTTCGGGGTCATGGGAGCCGAGCCTGCTTCGATGACGTGCGCTCGGCGCAGGCAGCGTTGCGCGAGGGCCGCGCGCCGCTGGTGGTCGGGGCGCTGCCCTTCGACCCCCGCGAGCCCGCCGCGCTGAGCGTGCCGGAGCGCGCGGTGCACACCGCGGGTCCATGGCGGCCCGCCGCACTGCCCGATCTGCCCGCGGTGCGGGTGGTGACCGAGATCCCCAGCCCCGCCGAGCACGTGGCGCGGGTGACGAAACTGGTCGAGCAGCTGAACGATCCCGCGCAACCGCTGCGCAAGGTGGTCGCGGCGCGATCGGTGCTGGCCGAGGCGCAGGCCGCGCTCGATCCGGAAGTCGTCGCGGGGCACCTGCTGACCAGACATCCGCACGCGAACGTCTTCGCGGTCGACCTCACTCCGGCCGGGCGCCCCGGCGCGACGCTGGTGGGCGCGACGCCCGAAGTGCTGATCGCCCGGCAGGGCGGCCTGGTGACGCTGCGCCCGCTGGCGGGCACCGCGCCGCGGCGCGCCGACCCGGACGCCGACGCCGCGCAGGCCCGCGAATTGCTGGCCAGCGCCAAGAATCGCGAGGAGCACGCGTTCGTCATCGACTGGATCCGGGAGCGGCTCGGAGCGGTCTGCGCCGAGCTGTCGATCCCGCAGAGCCCGGAACTGGTCAGCACGCACGAGGTGTGGCACCTGGCGACGCCGATCACCGGACGCCTGCGCGACACCGCGATCACCGCGCTCGACCTGGCGCTGCTGCTGCACCCCACGCCCGCGGTCTGCGGCACGCCCACCGAACTGGCCCTGGACACCATCACGCGGATCGAGGACAACCGCGGGTTCTACGGGGGCGCCGTCGGCTGGTGCGACGCGGAGGGCGACGGCGCCTGGGTGGTCGCCATCCGGTGCGCGGAACTCTCGGCCGACGGCCGGACGGCGCGCGCGTACGCGGGCGGCGGCATCGTCGCTGCCTCCGACCCGCAGGCGGAACTCGACGAGACCACCGCGAAACTGCGCACCCTGCTCGGCGCGCTGCACTGCGCTCTGCCCACCCCCTGACGCGTCCGGTTCCGCCCGTTTCCGCGGCGTCGCCGCGTGCCGCAGCGGCGATCCGGAGGAGAATCCGCGGCCTGAACGCATACAAATACCGGACGTCCTGCTAGGTTGGCCGGGAACGTGCCTGCATCGACGTATTGGAGTGCCGCGATGAAGTTTGCTGTCCCGGGTGTTGCGAGTGCTGTCGCGGGCGCCGCGCTGGGCGTGCTCAGCGTCTTCCTCATCACCCTCGCGGTTCAGCAGAACTCGCGGCCGGAGATCGATCGCAGCGGCGACAAGGACTCCTCGCTGCTGAACAACGTTGAGTACGGCAGCCGCTGACCCGCTGACCTCCGCTTCACCCGCCGACTCGCTCGGATCGTCCGCGGCGCCGGGGCAGCACAGCACCGCGCCGCTGGGCAGACGTTGGTTCGCCGCGACCGTCGTCGTGGCGTTCCTGCTCACCTTCGTGCAGGCGCCCGGCCTCACGGTCGCCGACACCAAATACGACCTGGCGCAGAATCCGCTCGGCTTCCTCGAACGCGCGAGCCATCTGTGGAGCAGCCAGGCGCCGATGGGCCAGGTGCAGAACCAGGCCTACGGCTATTTCTTCCCGCACGGCGCGTTCTTCTCACTCGGCCATCTGCTGGGCGTGCCCGCCTGGATGACGCAACGGATCTGGTGGGCACTGCTGCTGCTCGCCGGATTCTGGGGAATCGTCCGCCTGTGCGAGACGCTGGGCATCGGCACGCGGGGGTCGCGCGTCGTCGCCGCGCTCGCGTTCGCCCTGTCGCCGCGGGTCCTGACCACCGTCGGGTCGATCTCCTCGGAGACGCTGCCGATGATGCTGGCGCCGTGGGTGCTGCTCGCGCCCGCCGCGCTCGGCGTCGCCGGGCACGCCCGGCGGCGGGGCGGAGCCGCCTCGCCCGCCGGCAGCGCGCTGGCACTCGCCCTGATGGGCTCGGTCAACGCGGTCGCGACGGTGGCCGCCTTCCTGCCCGCGCTGCTGTGGTGGGGCTCCTATCGGCCGAACCGCAGGTGGTGGCGCTTCACCGCGGCCTGGATTCCGCTGCTGGCGCTGGCCACGTTCTGGTGGGCGGTGCCGCTGCTGCTGCTCGGCAAGGTGAGTCCGCCGTTCCTGGACTACATCGAGTCGTCGGGAGTGACCACGCAGTGGGCCTCGCTCGGCGAGGTGCTGCGCGGCACCGACAGCTGGACGCCGTTCGTCTCGCCGGAACGCATCGCGGGCGCTGTGCTGGTGACCCAGCCCGCCGCGGTGCTCGCGACCGGGCTGGTGGCGGCGGCGGGCATGGCGGGCCTGGCCCTGCGATCCATGCCGTACCGGGGCAGGCTCGTGTTGATCCTGTGCGTCGGGCTGGTCGGAATCTGCGCCGGATTCGTCGGTGAGCTGGGCGGGCCGTTCGCGGAGTCGGTGCGCGTCTTCCTGGACTCCGGCGGCGCCCCGCTGCGCAACGTGCACAAGCTGGAGCCGCTGATCCGCATCCCGCTCGTGCTGGGGCTGGCGCAGCTGCTCGCCCGGGTTCCGCTGCCCGCCTCCGTGCCGTGGAAGGTCTGGCGCGGCGCGTTCGCGCACCCGGAGCGCGACCGCGCGGTCGCCGTCGCGGCGCTGATCCTGACCGCGCTGGCCCTGTCCACCTCGCTGGCCTGGACCGGCAAGCTCGCGCCGCGCGGCGCCTACGACCGGGTGCCCGAGTACTGGCAGCAGACCGCGGAGTGGCTGAAGGACAACGCCGCCGATACGCGCGCCCTGGTCGTGCCGGGCGCGCCGTTCGGCAGTCAGGTCTGGGGACTCACTCGCGACGAACCGCTGCAAGCGTTGGCCGCGACGCCGTGGGCGATCCGTGACGCGGTGCCGCTGAATCCGCCCGGCACCATTCGCGCGATGGACTCGGTGCAGCGGCTCATCGCCGACGGCAGACCGTCGGCGGGGCTGGCCGCGACGCTGAACGCACAGGGCATCGGCGTCGTCGTCCTGCGCAATGACCTCGATCCGGAGACCTCGCGCTCGACCCGGCCGATGCTGGCCCACCAGGCGCTCGACGGATCGCCCGGCCTGCGCAAGGTGGCCGAGTTCGGCAACCCGATCGAATCGGTGGTGATCGCCGACGACCTGGTCGCCGACGGTGACCTGCGCCCGCCGTATCGGGCGGTGGAGATCTACCGGGTCGACGCGCCGGGGCGGGGAACGCCCGCCGAGGTGCGCGCGGGCACCGGCGCGCCGAAGGCGTTCCCGGGCGCGTACACCGTCCCGCTCGGCGAAGTACCGGTGGTGCAGGGCGGACCCGAGGTGCTGGAGCGGATGCGCCGCGATTCCGGCCCGGCCCGCATGCCCGCGCTGCTCGCCGCCGACGCGACCAGGGCCGGGCTGCCGCTCGGTCCGGTGACCGTCACGGACACGCCGATGGATCGAGAGGCCGATTTCGGCCGGGTGGACAACCACAACTCGGCTTTGCGTGCCCCCGACGACGCTCGCCGCACCTTCAACCTGGTGCCCGACTATCCGGTGCCCGGCGCCGAACTCGTGCGCGGCGAATGGTCGGGCGCCACGATCACCGCGTCGAGTTCGGCCGCGGACGCCACCCAGCTCGGCGGCTCCGCGCCGGGCAGTTCGACCGCGGCCGTCGTGGACGGTGATCCGGCCACCGCGTGGATCAGCAACGGCACCGAGCACGCCCTCGGGCAGTGGCTGCGGCTCGATCTCGACCGCCCGATCCGAGCCGGGCAGCTGAACCTGACCCCGAGTTCGGCCGCCATCGGCGACCCGGTCAAATGGATCGAGGTGCGCACCGCGAACGGCACCGTCTCGGTCCGGGTATCCGAACCCGGTGCGCCGGTGTCGGTCTCGCTTCCCGCCGGCCGCACGGAATGGCTGACCATCACCGCCATTCGCACCGAGAATGGTTCCGGCGGGGGGCAATTCGGTATCAGCGAACTCGCGCTGGACGACTACTCGATACGTAACGCGCCGGTCCGGGTCGACATCCGCCACCGCACCGTGGTGCCCTCCGCTCCGACGGCCGCACAGGTGCGCGGCTGGGATCTCGGTCAGGAATTCCCCGGCCGCAGTGCCTGTTTCGACGCGCCCGACCGGGTGCGTTGCAGCAAAGGCCTCGCCTTGGCGCCGGAGGAGCCCGGAACGTACCAGCGCACGCTGACCGTCCCGGAACCGATGTCGGTAGTCCCCGAACTGACTGTCCGCACCAGACCGGGCCCGGCCCTGGAGGCGCTGCTCACCGACCACGCCCGGCCGGTGGCGCGCGGCAAGGCCGACGTCGGCGATTTGCGGGGGGCCGCTTTCGCCGCGACCGACGGCGATCCCCGCACGAGCTGGACCGCGCCGGAGGATTCGGTCCGCGAACCGACCGGCGGCAGGCCGACACTGACCCTCGAGCTGCCCGAACCCACCCTGGTGACCGGCCTCGAGCTGACCCCCTCCCTCGGCGGCCTGCCCGCGGCGCCCACCTCGGTGACGGTGAACCTGGGTGACGGTCCGCAGGTACGGGAGCTGGACGACGACGGACCGGGCACACCCACCCGGATCTCTCTGTATCCCACCGTGACCGACCGCATCGAACTCAGCATGCGAACGTGGCGGCCGGTGCTGGACAAGACCGCGCTCGGCTTCGTGCAGACCCAGCCGCCCGGCCTGGCGGAAGTGACGGTGCTGGGGCCGGACTATCCCGCGGCGGCTCCGCTGGACCGCGAGCTCACCGTCCCCTGCGAGCTGGGGCCGACGATCGACGCGGGCGGGCGGACACTGCGCACCACGGTCACCGCCACCGTCGGCGAATTGCGCTCCGGCGCACCCGTTCCCGCCCGGGTCTGCGCCGACGACCCGACCGGGGCGCCGGGCGAGCTCGCGTTGCCGCAGGGCCGGGCCGACGTGGCGGTCGGGCCGACCGATCTGTTCTTCGTCGATCGGCTGCGGTTGCCGCGGAGCGGGGCGGAAGCCGATGCCGCACCGGGTGCGGACTCGGAGACCCGGCTGCTCGTGCTGCCGTTGAGCACCAACGTCGGGTGGCGCGCGACCAGCGCGGACGGGCAGGTTCTCGACCCCGTGGTGGTCGACGGCTGGCAGCAAGGCTGGCTGCTGCCCGCCGATGCCACCGGTCCGGTGACGATCGCCTTCCCGGTCGACCGGTGGTACCGCGTCGCCATCTTCGGCGGCCTCCTGCTGCTCCTGCCGCTCATGGTCCTGGCCATCCCACGTCGCACGCGGCCGGATGCCGCCCGGGCCGAGCCGGACGGAGCCGAGCCGGAGAGATCCACCGACCGGCCTGAGGCGAGCGCGGCAGTGCCCGGCACCTGGGGCAGGCGCTGGATGGGCGCGGTGGGACTCACCGGGGCGGCCACCTTGATCGCTGGTCCGGTGGGCGCCGCCGGCACGGTGATGGCGTTGGCCGCAACCCGATTCACGCCGTATGTCACCGCCCGTGTGCTCGTCGTCGTGGCGGGGGTGGGCACCACCCTCTCCGCCGCCGCCCTGTCCAAAGGCCCTTGGCGCTCGCCCGAGGGCTATATGGGTGGATCCGTGCTGGTGCAGTTGCCCGCTCTGCTCGCGATCATCGCGGTGGGCATCGCGGCGCTGCCCTGGTCGAAACGCGCCGATCGGCCCGGAGTGAGCCGGTCCGACGACTTCGAATCCGGGACGCACGAGCACTGACCGCCCGCGCCGCACACCGGCCTGGCAGCCCCGGCCCACGTGATGCGTGGCGTCGGCGCCCGATCGGACGCGCATTCGCCGTGCACCGCAAGAGCACTCGTTGCTAACGTGACCCCGCGTGAACACCTGTGCCGAATGCGGTTTCGTCTACGACTTGGCTTCGGCGGCCGATGTGCCGTCGCTGGCGCGGGAGCACGCAGTGGAATACGCCGACCTGCTCGGCGCCGACAGCGCCAAGTTGCGCGAGCGCGGCAAGCCCGATGTGTGGTCGCCGCTGGAGTACGCCTGCCATGTGCGGGACGTGCTGCTGGCGCAACGCGAGCGGGTGCTGGCCGCGCGCCGTTCGGACAACCCGCTCGCCACGGCGATGGGCCGCGACGAGCGCGTCGAGCACGACGGGTACGCCGAGCAGAACCCCGCGGACGTCGCACGTCAGATCCGCGATGCCGCCCTGTTGTTCGCCAACGTGCTCGAGCGCCTCGGCGACGACGACTGGGAGCGGACCCTCGGCTTCCCCTACCCCGAACCCGCGGATCGTTCCCTGCGCTGGCTCGCGGTGCACACCCTGCACGAACTGCGCCACCACCTGCTGGACATCCACCGGCAGCTCGACGGCTGAGCTCGCGGCTCGCCGATCAGGGCGCGGGCTCGTGCTCTGCGCTTCGCCGCACCCGGTCCCGGCGACGGACCCAGCGCCGTACCGGCTCCTCCACCAGGGCGTAACTTGCGGCCGCGACCGGCAGCGTGATGGCGATCGTGAGGACCAGGACATAGCCGAAGTCCCCTTGGAACGGCAGTAGGCCGAAGACCGGGAACACGATCGACAGCACCGCGAGGTGCCAGATGAAGATCCCGTAGGACCAGCGTCCGAGGGTCGCGGCCACCGGCGACTCCAGCCAGCGGTGCCCCCGAGCCGCCGGGTCCCGCAGCACCAGCGGCGCGAGCAACGCGAATCCGATGATCGCGCCCAGACCCATCTTCACCACGTACTGCCAGGGTTCGGCCCGGGTCAACCCGGCGGGACCGGCCAGATCGGTCGCGGCGAGCAGGAAAGCCGCCACCGCGACGCTCCACATCAGTGGCTGATTCGCGCCGACTTTCCACCAGCGTGATAGCCGGACGCTATGTTCGGCGAGCTCCGCGAGGATCATGCCCCCGGCGAACCAGGGCAGATAGCCGGGCAGCCAGTTGTCGGCGTGGATCGCGTCAGGAGTCGGCACCGGAATCAAGTTCCAGCCGAGGCTGAGCAGAGCGACGAAAAGCAGCACCGGCACTCGCCACCGCGCCGCTGTCCCGCGCAGGCGCACCAGCGCGAAGGCCAGCACGGGCAAGACCAGATAGAAGGCGACCTCCACCGCGAGACTCCACATCTGGGTGAGGCCGTCGGTGAGCGTCAGGGGCACGTATATCTGCCACAGCGCCAGGTTCGACACCCACACCCGCAGACCCGCGGTCCCGGACGCACCGGGCAGCAGCACCAGGACCGCGCACACCACGACCCAGTACGCGGGCAGGATGCGCGCGGCACGATGACGCAGGTAGTAGCCGACCGGCGGGGCGGTGTCGAGCCCGCGCGCGGCCGCGGCGTGCGGACGCCACAGCAGGAATCCGGACAGCGCGAAGAACACGGCGACCGCCATGTCGAACCGGCCCCACACCCGGCCGATGACCGGCGTGCCCGCGGCGCCGGTCTGGAACGCGACGTGGGTGAGCAGCACGCCGAGCGCCGCCATGCCGCGCATGCCTTCCAAGGCCGGCACGAAGGCGCGCGGGCGCACCCGTTCGGTCACGGGGGCGGCGGTGGGCAGGGTCGCTGTCATCGGGCTCCAGTCTGCCTTGCCGAATCCACAGTTGATAACCCGACGTTTCAGATTTCGCGCTAGACTCGGGCGATTTCTCGGCCGTTTCGGCCTCGACGGCGCATAGTACGACATCGGACTGTTAGTGTCGGGGCTCACGAGTGCCGCGGCCTGCCCGCAGTACTCGACGGAGCGACCTGTGTTCTACGACGAGGAGAGTTTGCATGGCACTGAGTGCCGGTACCAGAAGGACGGTGGCCTGCCTGCTCGTGGGTCTCGGCGCGTTGTTGATCGTCGCCGCAATCATGATCCCGACCTACACCGTCGACAAGCTGGCGAAAACTCCCCTCGACCTGGAGATCACCACGATCGCCACGAACCAGCAGGGTGAGGACAGCCTGGTGCTCGACGCCAAGTCGCTCACCGCTCCGGAGGGATCGGCGAAGGTCGACACCAACGTCCCGCTGGTCTCGCAGCGCTTCCTCACCGTCGAGGATCCGGCCGACGCCGAACAGATGACGGTGCAGGCGGGCCAGACGCTGCGGCGCATCGACAAGCAGGGCGACACCGGCCTGCTCACCGCGACCATCGACCGCGTGACCATCGACCGGGTGACCGGCGAGCCGGTCGCCAAGGAGCCGAACGGCTCCATCGCGGTGACCACGAACCCGCAGGGTGAGAGCATCGCCGAGCCGGTGCAGCACACCGGTCTGCAGTACCGGTTCCCGATCGGCACCGAGAAGAAGACCTACCCGTACTTCGATCTCAACGTGCGCAAGACCTACGACGCAAACTTCATCGAAGAGACCGAGATCAACAACACCAAGGTCTACCACTTCCAGATGTCGGTGCCCGCCACCAGCCTGTGGGACGTCGTCCAGGCGCCGACCAACCGGCTGAGCCTGCCCGCCGCCAAGTGGGGCGTGGAGGGCGGCGAAGCCCCGGTGACCATGACCCGCTACTACACCAACACCCGTGACCTGTGGGTGGAACCGCAGACGGGCACGGTCGTCAAGGGCGGCGAGGCGCTGCACCTCTACTACTCGCGCACCGCGGACAAGCCGGAGGTCACCGCACTGAAGTCGCACCTCGTGTTCGACGAGAACACGGTCGAGTCGCAGCTCGCGGTGGCCAAGGAGAACATCGACAAGCTGTCGCTGTACGGTCGGGTGCTGCCGATCATCCTCGGTGTTCTCGGCGTGATCGCGCTGATCGTGGGCGTGGTCCTCGGCATCCGCGGCGGCTCGGCTCCGACGCCGGCTCGGACGGGTGGCGCTCCCGGTCGGCGTCCGAGCGGCGCGGCTCCCGCCGCTCCTGCCCCGCGCGTCAACCGCGGTGCCGACGACGCGCCGACCGAACAGATCCGGATCAACAAAGAACCCTGATCGACCGCACCTGACTTCGGCTCCCCCGCCTTCCGGCGGGGGAGCCGACTTCGTTTCCGGGTCCGCTACTGTTCGGCGAGCGGATGCCGCGGCTGATGCAGCAGCATCGTGCCCGCGCCCGGCACGCGCAGGTCCACGCAGCGGCCGAAGCCCCGCTCGGCGACCTCGCCCTCGAACCGCGCGCCACGTGCTCGGCCATCGTTCGATCCAGGTCGTCGCACATGAGCGAGATCTCGTGACGCGGCGTCCTTCGGTGGGGTGCACGCCCAGTTCGCTCGGGCCGGTCGCGAACAACAGCCAGCCGTCGTGGGCGTCGAGGTTCGGCCGGCGTAGGACATCGCGGAAGAACGCCCGCGCCGCGTCCGGATCGTCCGCGTGGACCACGGTGATCATGGAACGTCGTAGGCGGCGCCGGGTCAGCCGACCGGGCGCAGCGGTTCCGGCCGCGTCGTGTGGGAGGCCGCGCGCAGGACGATCACGGCGACCACCACCGTGGTGGTGGCCGCGACCGACACGGCCGTGGTGATCAGCGCGGGAATCGAGCGGGCCAGCGACAACATCAGGGTGACCTCGACGGCCAGCCCCAGCCAGGCGACCAGCGCGAGTGAGGTGCGGTCGACGGCGATCGCCGAGAGCACCGCGCCTTGCAGCACGGCCAGCAGCGCGCCGTGCAGCGCGAACAGCCACAGCAGGCCCTGGATCGGGGCATAGTCCTCGCCCGCCAACAGCGGCGCGAGCGGCGCGGCGAGCGCGGCTCCGAGCACCGCGATGAGGCCGATTCCGCTGAGCACCGCCAGCGCCGACCGGATCGCGCCGGCGGAGTGCGCGGGTTGCGCCATCCGCGGGTAGAGCACCACACCGACCGCCTGCGGCAGCCAGAAGGCGATCTTGGTAGCGATCGTGCCGAGGGCGTACCGGCTGGCGTCCACGTCGTCGAGCACGATCCGGACCACGATCAGGTCCGCCGACGACAGCGCCATCATGGCCGCCTGCACCTGAGCGGCCCGCAGTACCGGCAGTACGCCGGGGGCCGCGGCGACCTCGCCCGGCTCGACGGCGCGGGCGCGCGTGGACGGCGCACCGGCAACGATCCTGGCCAGCAGCGCCGCCGCCGCGATCCCACCCGCCGCCGCCCACAAGGCGAGCGTCGCGCCGCCGCCCAGCGCGAGGAGCACCAGCGCGGGCGTTACCCGGGCGATCCCGGCGAGGCCGAGCACCGTGCCCAACGCCCGGAACCGCTTGCCGCCCTGCAACACCCCCTGTTCACCGGACAACAACACCAGCGCGGGCGCCGCGCCCAGCGCCGCCGCGGTGGCGGCCACCCCGACGTTCAGCGTGACGGCGACCAGGGGCACCAGCACCGCGGCCACCAGGGCGACGATCACGGCGCAGCGCCACTGGAGCCCGCGCAGCGCCGCCGTTCCCGCGCCGCGCACGAGTTCCCTGGCCACCACGTTCTGCAACGCCAGCGCGGGCACCGCGCACAACAGCTGGACCGCGAGCAGACTCGCGAACTCGCTGTAGCCGGTGACCCCCAGCCAGCGCCCGGCCAGCAGCTGCAACAGATACCCGGCGACGTTCGCGGTCATCGCACCGGCCGTCACCCACGTCAGATCCGCCACCACAGGAAACCGACGGACAGCAGACACGCGCTCATCGTCCCACCCACAGCGGCCGTCGCGCGCTCCGCCCCGCCGCAGCCACAGGTGACCGCCACTCATCGGCACCCCTCCAACGAACCGAACCGCGCACCCCCGCGCGGTGCCCGCTCACTACTCACGCGGCAGCTCTCTGTGCCAGACGGCGCCGCACCGAACTGCCGGGCCGAGCGCGTCTCCATACGATCCACACCGGGTGCACCTCAGACGGGATACGCTTGCGACGGGACCGCTCACACGCCGCCGCAGGGCGAAGCGCGTGCTCACCCGACATCCCGCGCGCCGAACCACTCCCACATCACACGCCGCCGCACACTCGCCCGGCCGCCATGCACGCCGGCGCACATCACCGGATCGGTCTCGTCCTATCGAGGCGAAATACGCACCAAGACCGGGAAGGCGCTGCACCGCGTGGGTGGGACACCGATACCGAGCCAGGAGACATCGCCGGGCCCGCTGGCTCGGCGGTGGCCAGGATCGGGACGTACAGTGCTCAGGCGTGAGTGGGAGCGGGCGACACCGGGCGGTGACTGCGGGATACAGCGCGGCCGGAGCGCTGCTGGTGACCGCGCCCCTGCTGGCGCCGGGCTACCTGCTGCTGCGCGACGCGGTGAGCACGCCGCGCAGTTATCCGACCGACTCGGCGCTCGGCCTCGGCGACGCCGCGCCGCGAGCGGTGCCGCAGGACGCGCTGCTGGCCGTGCTGTCGGCGTTCATCGACGGCGGGTTGCTGATCAAAGCGATTCTCGTCGTCGCGCTGTGGGCCGCGGCGTATGGAGCGGCGACGCTCGCGCGGGAACTGCTGCGTGCGTCGCTCGGCCCGCAACTGGTCGCCGCGACGGTCGCGTTGTGGAATCCGTACGTGGCCGAGCGGGTGCTGCAGGGGCACTGGAGCTTGCTGGCCGGCTACGCCGCGCTGCCGTGGACGGCACTGGCCGCGCACCACCTCCGAACGACGGCCACCGTGCAGCGACGCCGACGGCTGCTGTCGAACACACCGGCGAAACACCCGAACGACCTTCTCGAACCGTCCGAACCGCGGGAAGCCGACCACTGCGAGCACGCCTCACCGATCGGCAGCACCGAAATTCCCGAGCAGCCCGCACCGGCCGACCGAGCCGGATCACCGCTGGGTGTTCCCGCTTCGCCGGACCGCATCGGCGAAGTTGACGCGGCCCACACCGCCGAGTCCCGCAGAACCGGAACACCGCTGGAAACGCCTGGTTCCTCGGGCGCTCCCGACGACGACGCACCGGCCGATCCGACCGGCCCTTCCCGCTCCGCGCCGATCAGTGCGGCGGCCAGAGGAGGTCCGGATCGCCCCAGCGTCACAGCGGCACAGCGCGAGCCCATCCGGACCGCGTCCGCCTGGGCGGCCCTCGCCGGATCGCTGGCCGCGGCCGGGCTCACTCCGACCGGGGCGCTGCTGGCGGGTGCGACCGCGTTCGCCTTGGTACAGCGGCGACAACTACCCGGGACGCTCGTCGTCTGGCTCGCCGCCTCGGCGCCATGGCTGGCCGCGACCGTGCTGTCGGGCGCAGGTGCGGAACCATCCGATCCAGCGGGCATCGCGGCCTTCGCCGCACGGGCCGAACCCGGCCTGGGCACGCTGGGCAGCCTGGCCGGTCTCGGCGGGATCTGGAACGCCGAGGCGGTCCCTGATTCGCGCACCACACCGCTGGCCGCGATCGGCACGGTGGCGCTGCTGGCGATCGTGGCGCTGGGTCTGCGGTCCGTGGCCACTGGTGGCGCCGATCCGGACAATCGGCACGTTCGCCGCGCGCTGCTGCTGCTCGCCGCCGGCGCGATCCTGCTTCCCGCGCTCGGCGCGACGGCGGGAGGCATGGCAGTCATGGAGTGGCTGGTCGCTCACGTGCCCGGCGCGGGCCTGCTGCGGGACACCCAGAAGTACGTGGCCCTGGCTATGCCCGCCTACGCCCTGTGTGCGGCCGCTGGATGTGCGGTGACGGCACGGCGTCTCTCGTCGGTATACCGAAGCGCCTCGGCGCAGCGGCGCACGACAGCGCACCCCGCCGGGGCTTCCACGGCCGCGGTGGTATTCATCGCGCTTCTGGTTTTGCCGTTGTACGACCTCGCCTGGGGCGTCGGTGGAGCGGTTCGCCCGGTGCGCTACCCCGCCGGTTGGCAGCGGGTCGCCGAACGGATCGATGGCCCGGGCGACATCGCGGTGCTGCCCGGCGGGATGTTCCGGAAGTTCCGCTACAGCGGCGCAGCCCCCGTTCTCGACCCCGCGCCGCGCATGCTGCCCAACGACGTTCTGCAGACCGGCGAGTTGCCTGTGCGTGGACGCACGGTGTCCGGCGAGGGCGCCCGCGCGAGGGAAGTGGAAACGCTGCTGCTCGGGGGTGGTTCCGCCACGGAGTTGGCCCGTCTCGCAGTGGGCTGGGTCCTCGTCGAACGCACCACTCCCGGGCCGCTCGGGGAATCCGCCTCGGCTCTCGGCCGACTGGAGCGCGTCTACGAGGACGCCGATTTCGCGCTGTATCGCGTGCCCGGTGTGGCGGAGCGCGCCCGGCCGACCACCACAGACCGCTCGGTCGCCGCCGCGGCCCACTTACTGTGGGGAACCTTGCTCGTCGCGGGCCCACTCACCGCCCTCGGCACACGAGCCCGATTCCAGCGGAGACCGCGGAACTGACGAACCTCGACGGCGCGCGCTGTCACGCACTCCGCAGCGCGTCCAGCCTGCGCCGCGTCGCCTCCAGCGCCTTCTGCTGCGCGGCGAGCCGCGCGGCGATGCGGTCGAGTTCGTCGCTCACGGGCCACTTCCTCGCCGAGGACGGCATCACCGAACTCCGCGAGGTCCTCGGCGTCCTGCGCACTGTGCCCCACGCGGGGCAGGCCGCTTCGGCGTGCAGATGCCGGCTACCGCGCCGAGAGGAAGACGTCTTGTCCGACGCGGGCGGCAACGGCTCAGCAGACCGTCCGCGGCACGATCAACCCGCTCTTGTGCTCGCCTCGGGCCGCCGCGGCCAGCACTTCGTACACACCGTTCCCGGTCTGCTCCCAGGAGAACTCCCGGGCGCGGGCGCGCGCCTTCTCACCCATGACCGTGCGGGCGCCGGGATCGTCCAGTAGATCGCCGACGGCATCGGCCAGCTGGGCGACGTCGTCGACCAGGATTCCGGTGGCGCCGTCGACGATGGAATCGGTGAGGCCGCGCGAGCTCCGGTAACCGACCGTCGGCACGCCGTGCTGGGCGGCCTCGATCACCGCGAGCCCCCACCCCTCTTTCCGGGAAGGCAGCACATGCACCCACGCGCGGGCCAGGAGTTCGTGCTTACGGCGCTCGTCCACGTGCCCGTGGAAGGTGACGGCGTCGGCGATGCCGAGTGCGCGGGCGTTGTCCCGCAGGTTGTCCGCCCACCAGCCGTCGCCGATCACGTCGAGGCGCAGCCCCGGTACGCGGTCGCGCAGCCGGGCAACGGCCGCGAGCGCGTCCTCGATCTGCTTGTGCGGCACCAGACGGGACAGAACCACGACAGTGGGTGCGGCATTGCGGGTTTCCGCCGCGCCGGTGGGAGCGTCGACTGGAACAGGTTCAGCACCGTTGCGCACCACCGCGATTCGCGAACGGTCCACACCGAGCGTGGCCAACTCCTCCGCCGAAGGCAGCGAAACGGTCAGGTATTGATTACGGCGATGCACGCGGGGTGACAGCCGCGACTCGATCCACCAGCCGATACGGCCGACCAGTCGGCCCGCCACCGGCCACTGCTCCCGGTGGCCGTGGTGCACCAGCACCACCGACGGCGCCGCGGTGACGGCGGTGGCGAAGAACGGGATGCCGTTCTGGGTGTCGATCACCGCGTCCGGCCGCACGCCGCGCAACGGACCGAGGCCGATCCTGCCGAGCAGCAGCGCGGCGAGCGCTCGCGGATACACCGTGTAGCGACCGCCCGCTCTGCTGATATCGATGCCGCCGACGTGTTCCCGCCGCGGCGCTCCCGGGTAGCCTGCGGTGCGCAGGGTGACCTTGACCCCGCGTGCCGCGAGCTGCGCGCCGACCTGCTCGAGGTACCGCTCGCTGCCGCCGCCCTGCGGGTGCCCGGTGTCACGCCAGCAGAGCAGGAGGACTTCGCGCACGGTGGAGCTTCTCTCGGTCAGTAGGTCCCGGTGGGAACGCCGGATGTCGCGCTACACCCTAACCCGAGCACCCGCCCGAGATACCCGGCATCGGGGTTGTGCGAAACTCGGCGCCGTGCTCGAAGCCGAAAAGACGCCGACGCGCAGCAGTTCGCTCCGGTTCGCCCGCCGGGCGACCCTGCGCCGGTCGCTGCGGCTGCTCGGCAGTTTCCGGTTCGAGCAGACCGACCCGGCGCTGTTCTACGGAGGTCTGGCCGCCGACAGCGTGGCGATGATCGGCGACTTCTACGCCGACCTCACCGGCCGGTCACTGCACGGGGCGACGATCCTGGACGTGGGTGGCGGGCCGGGCTACTTCGCGGACGAGTTCGCCCGCACGGGCGCGCGCTACATCCCGGTCGAGCCCGACCCCACGGAGATGCACGCCGCGGGCCTCTCGGTCGCGGGCGCGGTCCGCGGGTCCGGGATGGCGCTGCCGTTCCGCGACGACGCGGTGGATATCTGTTTCTCGTCGAACGTCGCCGAGCACGTCTCGAAGCCGTGGCTGATGGCCGACGAGATGGTGCGGGTGACCAGGCCCGGCGGGTTGGTCGTGCTGTCCTACACGGTGTGGCACGGCCCGTTCGGCGGGCACGAGACCGGGCCGTGGCACTACCTGGGTGGCGAGTACGCCGCGCGCCGGTATCGGCGCAAGCACGGACGTGAACCCAAGAACAGGTTCGGCACGTCGCTGTTCGCGGTGCGGGCCGCGGACGGGTTGCGCTGGGCGGCAGGCACTCCGGCGGAGGTGCACACGGTGTTTCCGCGCTACCACCCCCGCTGGGCGTGGTGGTTGGTCCGGGTGCCGATGGTGCGCGAGTTACTTGTCAGCAATCTGGTTGTGGTGGCAACCAAAAGTTAGCGGAGGTAAGGCTCCAGCCATCCGCGGCGCCAGTGCCGCTTCCCGCACGGAGCATGCACAGGCTCGCTCCACGGCGATTCGCGCATCGCCAGCCCGACGGTCTCGAGCGTGGTGAGGCCGACCAGGTCGGCCAGCATTCCGACGGCGGCGACCGCCTCCGCGGCCTGCATAGCCGCCGTCGCCTGCTCGATCGTCAGGGTGCGGCCGGGTAGGAAGGAGACCACCCACCCGCCGCTGCCGACACTTTTAGCCTGATGCTCGGTTTGATCACTTGTCATCAGCGACCGGCCGATCACTTGCACCGCCATGACTCGGACTCCCCAGTTTGCGGTAACGATTCGGTAATGGAGCGAGCTGATATGTCGCTACAGCATCCCCCTTCCAGCAACAGAACGCAATAGTGCGTTCTGCGAAAAGCGAACCGAGAGGTCGGGATTCACACCGGTCAGCGCCTCGGCGGTGAGCAAAACTGAAACATGTTACAGACAGAAGCGGGGCAAAACTGTAACGTGTTCTCATGCATTACGACAGCTTGTTCATCGGCGGCCGCTGGACCGCGCCAGCCACCGCCGAGCGCATCCAGGTCATCTCGCCGGCCACGGTCGAGCCGGTGGGCAGCGTCCCAGCGGTGAGCCGGGCCGACGTCGACGCCGCGGTCGCCGCGGCCAGGCACGCCTTCGACCACGGCCCGTGGCCCGCCACACCGCCGAAGGAGCGCGCCGCAGTGCTCACCCGCGCGGCGCGGCTGATCGAACAGCGCTCCGCGGACCTGCTCGCCGCGCTGACCGCCGAGGTCGGCGCGCCGCAGATGATCGCGATGACCCTGAATCAGCTCCCCGCCGTCGCCGCCCTGGACGCCTACGCGGCCCTGGCGGAGTCCTTCCCCTGGCAGGAGACCAGGGTGGGCGGATTCGGCACCACGCGCGTCACGCGCGAGCCGCGCGGCGTCGTCGCGGCGGTCACCGCGTGGAACGTTCCGCTGTTTCTCGCGGTCAACAAGCTCGCGCCCGCCCTGCTGGCCGGCTGCACCGTGGTCCTGAAGCCCGCCCCGTTGACGCCCATCACGGCCAATCTGGTGGCCGAGATCTTCACCGAGGCCGGAGTGCCCGAAGGCGTGCTGTCGGTGCTGCCCGCCGAGCCCGACGCGGCCGAATACCTCGTCTCGCACCCCGGCGTGGACAAGGTGACCTTCACCGGAAGCACCGCGGTCGGCCGGAAGATCGGCGCCATCGCGACCGGTCAGCTCAAGAGCGTCTCGCTGGAACTCGGCGGCAAGTCGGCGGCGATCCTGTTGCCCGACATGGACGTGGCGGCAGGCATCCCGGTGCTCGCCTTCTCCGGCCTGATGAACAGTGGGCAGGGCTGCGTCGCGCAGACCCGCATCCTCGCGCCGCGCGGCCGGTACGACGAGATCCTCGACGCACTGGTCGAACACGTGAAGACGATGAAGGTGGGCGACCCGAACGACCCCAGCGTGCAGCTGGGCCCGCTGATCTCCGAACGCCAGCGCGACCGGGTGGAGGGCTACATCGCCAAGGGCAAGGCCGAAGGCGCGCGCCTCGTGCTCGGCGGCGGCCGCCCGGAGGGTCTGGACCGGGGCTGGTTCGTCGAGCCGACGATCTTCGCCGACGTGGACAACAAGTCGACCATCGCCCAGGAGGAGATCTTCGGGCCGGTGCTGTCGGTGATCCCGTACGAGACCGAGGAGGAGGCCGTCGCCATCGCGAACGACTCGGTCTACGGCCTCGCGGGCTCGGTGTGGACGACCGACATCGAGCACGGCGCCGAGATCGCGGCGCGGGTGCGCACCGGTACCTACGCGATCAATTGGTATGCCTTCGATCCGACTTCGCCGTTCGGCGGCTACAAGGCCTCCGGGCTCGGACGCGAGAACGGCCCGGAGGGTCTCGATTCGTTCTGTGAGCAGAAGTCGCTGCTCATGCCGCTCGGCTGGACCGGGTGATCAGTCCGGTGGCATGACGACCCGCAGCAGCGGCGCACGGTTGCCGTAACGCCGGGGTGGCGCCTCGACGATCTCGACGCGCCACCCCGGCGGCAGCACTGCCCGCAGCCGCCCCGCGACCCGGCGCAGCGGGGTGCTCGCGGTCGCGAACTCGAATTCGGCCACCGTGGGGGCAAGGGACGTCGCCGTCTCCAGATCGGCCATGCTCCATCCACCTCTCGCGTCGATCTCGCCGTGCGCCGCGGCATCGCGGGTCCGATGTCGGTAGGGAAGTAGTTCAGTCGATCAGTTAACCGTCAGTAATCCGACTGGGTGATGCGGAAGGAAGAACACGCCAAGCATAAGTTACGAATACACGAAATCTCTCAACAAGATCATTACCCCTTCCCACACCCGGCTAAACCCCTTCATCCGTACGAGTTTCGCCGACAAGCGGCCGACGCCACGACGGCCCCGCACCGGGCGGACCGCCGATCACTGCTGCGGTTCGGCGGAATGAGCGCTCAGGCAACGGCATTCGTGGTCACGGCGGCGAACTCACCCGCCCACTGATCGGCGATAGGCGGCGGGGGTGGCGCCCGTCGCCGCACGCAGGTGCACCCGCAACGCGGTGACGCTGCCGAACCCGGCCTTGGCCGCGACGACTTCCACTGGCAAACGTGTGGTTTCCAGAAGTTCCCTGGCCCGAGCGGTGCGCTGAGCGTCCAGCCAGCGCCGCGGCGTAGTGCCCACCTCCGCCTTGAAGCGGCGGATGAAGGTGCGCTCACTCAGCAACGCGTGCGCGGCCAACGCGGAAACGTCCACCGCCGCAGCGGGTTCGGCGACCGCCCAGGCCAGAGTCGCGGCGAGACCCCCGTCGGTGGCACGCGCGGCCGGTCCATCGGGGACGTACTGCGCCTGGCCGCCCTCCCGGTGCGGCGCGGTGACATTCCACCTCGCCAGCTCCGCCGCCGCGTGCGCGCCCAGCTCCCGGCGCACGATGTGCAGGCACAGATCGAGGCCCGCCGACAACCCGGCCGAAGTCAGTACGTCACCGTCGTCCACGTACAGCGCGGTAGGGTCCAGCCGCACCGCCGGATACCGCTCGGCGAACTCGCCGCAGTAGGCCCAGTGCGTCGTCGCCGGTCGTCCGTCCAAGAGTCCGGCCTCGGCCAGAACGAACGCACCGACGCAGATGCTCACCATGGTCGCGCCGCGCCCGGCCGCGCTCCGCAACGCGGTCAACGCCCGCGGCGGCGTCGGCAGCGTCGGAATGCCGATTCCGGGCACGACGACCACATCCGCGTCCGCCAGCGCCTCCAGTCCGTGCTCGACCCGCAGGTCGAAGCCGTTGGGCGTCCACACCGGCCCCGGCCGCACCCCGCACGTCCGCATCTCGAACCCGGACGGCTCCCCGGTCTTCCCTGGCCCGTGCCGGAACGCCTGCACAGCGCAGGCCAGGTCGAAGGTCATCACCCCGTCGAGCGCGAGCGCCACCACTTGCTTCATCACCAGCAGTTTGGCACGAATCCGAGTATTACTGTCATTTCCGCCACTCGTCGCGGGCCTCGCCGCACACTTGACTCCAAGGGCATACCGAGCGACCCGAGAGAAGGAGGACATCGTGGCCGCACCGACGGGTCTCGACTGGGCATGGGCCACCCGTACCGGGGGCGCGCTGTCGAAGGAGCAACGCCGCCGACTCGCCGTCGCGATCGCCCGTACGTTGCCCGCCATGGCGCCGAACCGGGTCCGGATCGCGCTGGGCAGGCGCGGCCGCGGAAAGCTGGAGTTCGCCGGTCTGCGGCTACCCGATTCGAAACTCGCCGTCGCGGCGGAAACCGAGGCGCGGGAGTCGCTGTCTCCGCATGTCCTGCACCATTCGTTGCGGACCTACTACTTCGGGCGGGTCCTCGCCGAGCTCGACGGCGCACTTTACGACGACGAACTCGTCTACGTCTCCTGCCTGCTGCACGACCTGCAACTCGAAAGCCCGACAACCGGAAGGTGTTTCGCGGTGGTCGGCGGCGAACGGGCGGCCGCGATCGCACGGGATGCGGGCGCCCCGCCGGAACGGGCCGACGCGATCGGCGCGGCGATCGCCGCGCACATCACGCCCGGCGTCGCCGACGATCTCGGCGATCCCGGCGGCTTCGTCTCCGCGGGAGCGTCCGTGGACGTGCTCGGGACGCGGCTCGCGGAGCTGGACCGGGATTGGGTCACCGAACTGCTGCGGCGGCACCCGCGCCTGGACTTCGAGCGGCGCGTGATCGCGGCGTTCCGGGCGGAAGCGAAGGCCATGCCGGAAGGCCGGATCCATTGGCTCAACCGAGCGGGCTTCCTGACCATGATCCGGCTGTCACCGTTCCACGAATAACGCGGTCGCTGCACCGGATTCCCCGGCAGTGCGCGCAAAACGTCTGTCGCGCAGAACAAAACGCCCGCACCATCTGCCAGATGGTGCGGGCGAATGCTACTTTGGGTGGAGTGTCAGCCCAGACGCTGCTTGAGCGCCTCGAACTCGTCACGCACGCCGGAAGGCAGCTTGTCTCCGACGAACTCGAACCACTCTTCGATGAGCGGGATCTCCTTGCGCCACTCCTCGGCGTTCACGGCGAGCGCCTCGTCGACGTCCTTGGCGTCGACATCCAGCCCGTCCAGGTCGAGCTGCGCGGCGGTCGGCACGTTGCCGATCGCGGTCGCCTCGGCCTGCGCGGAACCCTCGATACGGCCGACGATCCACTCCAGCACGCGGGAGTTCTCGCCGAAGCCCGGCCACAGGAAGCGGCCGTCGTCACCGCGCCGGAACCAGTTGACGTAGAAGATCTTGGGCAGCTTGGCGGCATCGGCGTTCTTGCCGACATTGATCCAGTGGCCCAGGTAGTCACCGACGTGGTAGCCCAGGAACGGCAGCATGGCCATCGGGTCGCGGCGGACGGTGCCGACCTTGCCCTCGGCGGCCGCGGTCTGCTCGGAGGACAGCGTGGCGCCCATGAACACGCCGTGCTGCCAGTCGAAGGACTCGGTGACCAGCGGGACGGTGGTCTTGCGGCGGCCGCCGAACAGGATCGCCGAGATCGGCACGCCCTGCGGGTCGTCCCACTCGGGCGCCAGGATCGGGCACTGCGCCATCGGCGTGCAGTAGCGGGAGTTCGGGTGGGCGGCCAGCGTCTCGGTCTCCCGGAGGTACCAGTCGTTGCCCTTCCAGTCGATCAGGTGGTCGGGCTCGCCTTCCAGGCCCTCCCACCAGACATCGCCGTTGTCGGTCAGCGCGACGTTGGTGTAGACGGTGTTGCCCGCCTCCATGGTGGCCATGGCGTTCGGGTTCGAGCTGCGGTTGGTGCCCGGCGCGACGCCGAAGAAGCCGAACTCGGGGTTCACCGCGTAGAGGCGGCCGTCCTTGCCGAAACGCATCCAGGCGATGTCGTCGCCCAGGGTCTCCGCGCGCCAGCCCGGCACGGTCGGCTGGATCATCGCGAGGTTGGTCTTGCCGCAGGCGCTCGGGAACGCGGCGGCGATGTAGTACGCCTTGTTCTCCGGGGAGATCAGCTTGAGGATCAGCATGTGCTCGGCCAGCCAGCCCTCGTCGTGGGCCATCGCCGAGGCGATCCGCAGCGAGTAACACTTCTTGCCGAGCAGCGCGTTGCCGCCGTAGCCGGAGCCGTAGCTCCAGATCTCCCGGTCCTCGGGGAAGTGGGTGATGTACTTGGTGTCGTTGCACGGCCACGGCACGTCGGCCTGACCCTCCGCCAGCGGCGCGCCCACGGAGTGCAGCGCCTTCACGAACGGACGGTCGGCGCCCAGCTTCTCCAGAGCGGCGGCGCCCATACGGGTCATCACGCGCATCGACACCACGACGTACTCGGAGTCGGTGATCTCGACGCCGAGCTTCGGGTCGTCGGCGCCCAGCGGGCCCATGCAGAACGGCACCACGTACATGGTGCGGCCCTTCATCGAGCCGCGGTACAGCTCGGTCATCGTGGCGCGCATCTCGGCCGGGTCGACCCAGTTGTTGGTCGGGCCCGCGTCGGCCTCGGTCTTGGAGCAGATGAAGGTGCGGGACTCCACCCGCGCCACGTCGGAAGGATCGGAGAGAGCGAGGAAGGAGTTCGGCTTCTTCTTCTCATCCAGGCGCTTGAACGTCCCCGCTGCCACGAGCTGCTCGGTCAGCCGCTCCCACTCTTCGTCGGAGCCGTCCGCCCACACCACTCGATCCGGCTGGGTGAGTTCGGCGACTTCTTGTACCCAGGCGAGTAGTTCGCTGTGCTCGGTCGGCGCCTTGCCGTCGGATCCACGAAGACCAGGAATGGTCGCTGACGTCATGAAAACTCTCCTGAGATGGGCGGCTACTCGCTGCTTCGCCGCCTGGCCCTAGGCCCATGACCAGCGCGAATGCACCGAGCGCCACCGTTGGCGGGAAGGCGCCCGCTCCGACCGGTCGAACACGCACCCACCGAGGGCGGCAGATCAGGACTTAGCGGACGCCCAAGTTCCTGAATAGAGGTTAACGCGATGTGACGGCCGGTACGGTATCGGGTTCCTCACTGTGTACCCAATCGGTCGTTCGTTTCAACAGGGAGGATCCACCGATCGAGGATCGTGATGTCGCGCTCGCACGCGGCGAGCTGCCCCGGCTGTTCGGCCGCGATCCGGCGCAAATCGGCCTCCAACCGGGCCACCCGGCGATCCGTCTCGACCATTCGCGCGGTGCTTGCTTGAACCACATGATCGGCCAAAACGGTCTCCGCTTCCACGAGCGCGGTCACCACACGTTGCTCGAGCTGTGCTTTTACGTTGACCAGCGCGTCGGCGACCCATTGCCGGATGTGCGCTCGATCGGCCAGCTGGCGTCGGGCGCGCACCACCCACGCCGCCGCACCCCCGCCGAGCAGCAGCGTTACCGGCACGGTCGCGACGTCGAGGGCGGGGACGAGGGAGAACGGAGCAACCAGCAAGCGACCGAGGCCGACACCGGCCGACGCGCCGAGCGCGATCATAAGGTGATCTTCGACACCCCGATGGCGCGGCTCCGGATCGGGGCCGACCCGAGGAGCCGGGTCGCGCCGTCGCGTCGGCGCACCGCGATCTCCGCTCTCGATCCGGGCGCTCAGATCGGCGATGCGTTCGTCGATGACATGGTCGAGAGCACCGGTCAGTTCGGTGACGGACTGCTGGAGCCGGGCCGGATAGCCGGCGAGACCGGCGGGGCGCAGCCGGTCCAGATCGGCACGCACGGCAGTGTGCAGCGCCCGGATGCTCGCTCCGATCTCGGTCATCAGATCCACCCGGGCCAGGTGCAGCTGCCCGCGCAAGGTGGACATGGCGGTCGCTCGTCCGCCGTCGCGTCCGGCCAGCAGGACGGCGCGTTCCTCGCGCAGCCGCGCCGGTTCGGCGCCGGAGCGCAGCGTCGCCACCTGCTCGGCCACCCGCTGGCGGGTATCGGCCAGCACCCGTGCGGTGACCGCGCCCGGCCGGTCACCGCCCGCGGCGGCGGCCGCGGTGAGCTGCGCGTGCAGCGCCCCGACACCCGAGCGATCGAGCAGTCCGGCGTCGCCCGCGGTGCGCGCCGCGGCCGCGAGCCGCGCCGAGACCGGCACGATGTCCAGGTCGCCCGCCCCGTGCGCGGCGAGCAACTCCAGGTCGCGCTCCCGCACCGCCCGCCAGTCCTGGTAGGCGTGGACGCCGTTCATGGCGAGCAGCAGGCGGGTGCCGTCCGCGCGTAACCGGCCGATCACGCCCAATAGGTCCGCGCCGATGATGGTGCCCGCGTCGAGCAGGATCAACGCCACCGCGGGCGGGGCCGCACCGGCGGGCGCGGTGGCCGTTACCCCCGCGCCCGCGTCCGCGGGCGGCTCGGACAGCGTGACGCGCGGTTCGAACCGGGCCAGCTCGGTGCGCAACAAGGTCGTGTTCACGTCGGCGGGGCCGATCACCACGACGGCACCCGCGCCGCCGGAGCCGTGCACCGCGCGCAGCAGCGCCATGCCCTGCGGATTCCACCGCTCCACCACGGCCGCGAGCTCGGGCGTCAGCGCGGTCGCGGCACGTCCGGATGCACCGTCGGCGGACGAGTCCCCCGCACGCGCCGGGGCATCCGCCTCGGGCGGCCTACTCGCCGTCGCCGATTCCGGAGGTTCAGAGACCGGCACTGCTCATCCGTTCCCATAGTCGGACGTATCCGTTGTGCACGCGCAACGCGGCGCGGCGGGCGGCAGGAGGCATATCGCTGGCGACGACGGCGCGCCAGCGGGTCGCGCGGGCGAGCGCGTCGTCGGCGTCGGTGGGCGCCGGGGCGGCATACCCCGCGGCGAGGTGGGCCACCTCCGGCCCCGCGAGACCCGCGCAGAGGCCGAGCCAGACGGCATCGTCGCCGTAGAGATAGGACTCCAGCAGGTCGCGCGCGCGGCCGCCCTCCTCGGGGACCGCGCGGGCGGCCAGTCGAGCAAGCTCGTCGAGCAGTTCGCCGCCGCGCAACGCGGACACCTGCTCGTAGCGGCGGTGCAACAACTGGTGCAGCGCGTCGATGCCGCTGGCCGCGTGCAGGATCTGCAGCAGCGCCTGGGGAGCGAGGTCCGGATCGTGGCGCAGGGCCGTGCACGCGCAGGCCACGCCGTAGAGGTCCCAGCGCCGCAGCAGCTGTTCGCGCTCGGCGGCGTCCGGTCCCGGCGCGAGGAACAGGTCGGGCGCGAGGACCAGCGCGGGGTCGGCGTCGGCGGCGAGCTTGCGCAGCAGCTCCAGATCGGCGCCGCTCAACGCGCCCGACCTGGTGCGCACGGCCAGTGACGCGACCACCGGAACCACGGGTATCCGCAGCTCACGGCCGTACTGCTGGGCCGCGGCCACGGCATCACCCCAGCGGGAGCCGATCGCGTCGGCTTTGTTCAGCACCGCGATCGCGCGCTGCGGCGGCAGCGTGGCCAGCACCCTGCGGTCGGCGGGTGTCGGCGCGGCCGACAACACGTACACGACGATGTCGGCGTCGAGTTCGGGGTCGGGCGCTCCGGGCCGGTCCACCGGATCGGTCTCCACCGCCGACATGAGCGCGAGCGCGTGCAGCACCGTGGAGCGGCCCGCGTGCGCGCGCCCGGTCACCTGGATGCGCGGCGGTTTGCGCCAAGCGGTGACGGCGGCGGCCGCGGCGTACCCGATCTGCGGATCACGCCCCGTGCCGAAGCGCAGCTCGGCGAGCAGCTTGTCGAGCTGATCATGGGCGGATGTGGGAACGCCGCGCTCCCGCACCGGCCCGTCGGAATCCGTGGCTGTCGGCATGCTGCCCACCCCCTTGTACGGTGCGCAATTCTGTCAGAAGTCCGCTCCCTGGGCAGGCGCGACCGCTCAGCTGCCGCTGAAGTACTTGTTCGCGGTGCGCACGGCCCAGTTCGGCGCGTATTTCGCCACCGTCGCCAGCACCTTCGCCTGCGCGCCGATCTCGTAGTGCACCTTCGGCAGCCGCGCGCGCTTGCGGGTGGCCTCCCAGATTCCGGCGGCGACGTCGTCGGCGGTCAGCCGCACTCCCAGCGACTTCGTCGTCCCGGTCGTCACCCCGTCCACCATGGCCGTGGCCACGAACAACGGCCAGATCGCGAGCACCCGGATGTCGTAGCGCTCCCACTCCAGGTCCAGCGCCTCGGTGAGGCTCTTCACCGCCGCCTTGGTGGCGCCGTAAGTCGCGAGTTCGGCTTGGCCGTAGATCGCCGACGCCGAGCACAGGTTGACCACCTGGGCGCCCGGGGTGTCGCGCAGGTAGCGGAAGGCGCTGTGCGTTCCGGTGAGCACGCCGACCAGGTTCACCTCGACGATCGCCCGATGGGCGGCGAGTTCGATCGCGTCGAACGGCCCGGCGCGCAGGATGCCCGCGTTGTTGACCAGGATGTCCAGCCGTCCGGTCGCGGCATGGAACTCCGCGAGGCGCTCCACCCATTGAGTGGCGTTGGTCACATCGAGCACCCCGGTGTGAACGACGCCACCCGCAGCTGTGATATCACCGGAAAGCCTGGTCAGCCCGACTTCGTCGATGTCGTAAGCCCCGACCTGGTACCCCTGCGCAGCGAAAAGCAAGGCCGTGGCCCGGCCGATACCAGCCGCCGCGCCGGTGATGAATACTGTCGGTCTGCTCATGCCCGGGAAGTCTAGTGCCGGGAATGACGTGTACTCCGGGGTTCCCAGACGCCCGCCGGTCACTTACCCTGCTGAAGTGGTCGGCACCATACCCGGTGCGCAACTTGAACTTTCGCATGCGGCAACCGACCTCGACGATGAGGAGGTTGCGATGACCGCGAATGTCATCGGCGCTGTCGACCCGGAACCGGCCTGTCCCGCGGCCCGCAAGCCTTTGCTGCCCAGCACGGACCCGTTCCATCGACCGCCCAAAGGGTTCGCGGCCAAAGCGCCCGGCACCATCCTGCGCAGCAGGAAAATCGAGGTAGCGCTGTTCGGGATTGTGCCGCAGCAGGTCTCGGCCTGGCAGCTACTGTACCGCAGCTGTGATCTGCACGGGGCGCCGGAAGCGGCGATCACCACGGTCCTGCTGCCGGTCGACGCGGAACCCGACGAAGATCGCCCACTGCTGGCCTTCCAGACCGCGATGGACGCGGTCACGGAGAAATGCTCCCCGTCCTACGCCCTGCGGCACGGCGCGCGGGCCCTCGGCTCGATCACCCAGCTCGAATGGCTGCTGGTCGCGAACGCGCTGCGGCGCGGCTGGGCGGTAACCATCGCCGACCACGAGGGCCCGCACGGGAACTTCGGCGCGCCGCGTGAGCCCGGCTACCGCGCGCTCGACGGCATCCGCGCCGCCCTGCGCTTCGGCCCGCTCGGCCTCGGCCCGCAGACCCGCGTCGCGGTATGGGGCTACTCCGGCGGCGGTATGGCCAGCTCCTGGACGGTCGAGATGGCGCCGACCTATGCCCCGGAGCTCGACATCGTGGGCGCGGTGCTCGGCGCCCCGGTCGGCGACCCGCGCCAGGTCTTCGACCGGCTCAACGGCACCTCCTACGCCGGCCTGCCCGCCATCGTCATCGCCGCCCTGCGGAGGCTGTATCCCGCGTTGAGCTCGCTGATCGATGACCAACTGAGCCCGGAAGGCCACCGATTCGTCGTCCGCGCGGAGAACGCGACCCCCGTGGGCGCCATCCTCGGGCTGGCCGGCAAGAAAGTGGACGACTTCCTCGACCGCCCGCTCGCGGAGGTGCTCGACACCCCCGAGTTGCGGGCCATGTTCGACGACCTGCGGCTGGGCAACACGACGCCCGCCTGCCCGCTGCTGGTGGTGCAACCGATCCACGATCAGGTCATCCACATCGAGGGGATCGACGGCCAGGTGTCGCGCTACCGCCGCGGCGGCGCCGCGGTGACCTACGTCCGCGACCGGCTCAGCGAGCACTTCTCCCTGCTGCCGCTGTCCACGCCGATCAGCCTGGACTGGCTGGCCGACCGGTTCGCCGGGCAACCGGTGAGCGACGTCGGCGACCGCACCGTCTGGTCGGTCGCGGCCTCGCCCTCGGGCGTGCGTGGCCTGCTGGAGATGGCGGTGACGGCGGCCAAGGTCGCGCTGGGCAGACCACTGCGCCAGGAACGTCCGACGGTGGCCGCAGTCGCGCCCGCGCGCGCCGCCTGACCTCCTGCTCAGCGGTGCGCGCCCAACCGCTTGCCGCGCTGATCGCCGGATGCTGGACAATGGACGCCGTGAACGACGCCGCGAACCATACTGCCGAGTCAGTTCCGGGCCCGCCGTCCACAGCTTCGGCTCCGGCCGAGGGCGGGCCCCGGCACAAGACCGGCTCCCGCCTGTACCCACGAGTCACCAGCTTCCGGTCGCGCAGGGGAGCGCTGACCGCGACCCAGCAGCAATCCTGGGACCGGATGTGGCCGTCGATCGGCCGCGAGGTCGCCGACGAGCCGCTCGACGCGGCCGCCTGGTTCGGCCGCGACGCGCCGCTGGTGATCGAGATCGGCTGCGGCACGGGCACCGCGACGGCCGCCATGGCGCAGGCCGAACCGCACCTGAACCTGATCGGCATCGAGGTCTATCAGCCCGGCCTCGCGCAACTGGTGCAGCGCATCGAACGCGAGGCGATCGGGAACATCCGGCTGCTGCGCGGCGACGCGGTCGACGTGCTGGAAAACATGATTGCCGAAGAGTCGCTAACCGGTGTCCGCGTGTTCTTTCCGGACCCGTGGCCGAAGGCGCGCCACCACAAGCGGCGGCTGCTGCAGCCCGCGACGGTCGCGCTGATCGCCAGCCGCCTGAAGCCGGGCGGCGTACTGCACGTCGCCACCGACCATGCCGGCTACGCCGAGCACATCCATGCGGTCGGTATGGCGGAGCCCCTGCTCAGCGGATTGAACGAGGCCACGGGCGGCGTCAGTGCCGACCATCGCGCCACCGCGCCGATCGGTTTCGAGCGTCCCGTCACGAAATTCGAAGGCAAGGCACATCGCGCCGGTAGCGCCATCACCGAGCTCATATGGGGGAAGATCGACCGATGAGCGTCAGTGAGATGGCCCACGAAGTGGTCGATGTTGCCGGGGAGGTGCACGGAAGCGGAGCGGAAGGCCTGGGCAGCGCGGGGCCGGACGTGCGCCGCGTCCTGTTGGTGTGGGACGCCCCGAACCTCGACATGGGCCTCGGCGCCATCCTGGGCGGTCGGCCGACCGCCGCCTACCGCCCGCGGTTCGACGCGCTCGGCCGCTGGCTGCTGGCCCGGACCGCCGAACTGTCGGTGGGCGCGGTGCATCGCGTGGAACCCGAGGCCACCGTCTTCACCAACATCGCGCCGGGCACCGCCGACGTCGTGCGGCCCTGGGTGGAGGCGCTGCGCAACGTCGGCTACGCGGTCTTCGCCAAACCCAAGATCGACGAGGACTCCGACGTCGACGCCGACATGCTCGCGCACATCGCCCTGCGCAGTCGCGGCGCCGGCCTGGCGGGCATCATGGTCGCCTCGGCCGACGGCCAGGCGTTCCGCGAACCGCTGGAGGAACTCGCCGCCAAAGGAGTGCCGGTTCAGGTACTCGGCTTCCGCGAGCACGCGAGTTGGGCCGTCACATCCGATACTCTCGAATTCATCGACCTCGAGGACATTCCGGGCGTGTTCCGTGAACCCCTGCCCCGGGTGAGCCTCGACTCGTTGCCCGACGAGGGTGCCTGGCTGCAGCCGTTCCGGCCGCTGTCGGCACTGCTCACCTCTCGCCCCGCCCAAGGAGTCGCTTAGTGTTCACACGCTGGGGCGATCTGGTATACCGGCTGCGTTTCGCCGTCATCGGCGTGGTCGTGGCCGGTCTTCTGGCTCTCGGTGGCTACGGCCTCGGGTTGGAGGACCACCTCAGCTCCAGCGGGTGGGATGACCCGACATCGGAGTCGGCGCGCGCGGCGCGAATCAAAGACGGAGCCTTCGAACGGGATCACAACTCCGACGTCATCGTGTTGTACACGGCGCCGGAGGGCAAGACCATCGATGATCCGGAATTCAGCGGCAAGATCGTCGCGAATCTGGCGAGTCTGCCTCGCGAGCATCCGGACGAGATCACCAAGGTCAACGGCATCTACTGGCGCAACGACGCGAATATCCCGGTTCAGGCTTCCGTTTTCGGCTCCAAAGACAAGAAGTACGCCTTCGCCTCCATCGCCATCAAGGGCGACAACGACACCGACATGGTGCGCAACTACCGGAAGGTGAAGAACGTCTTCTTCATCCCCGGTGTGGATGTGCAGGTGACCGGCCTGCAAGCGGTGGCGGGCACGCTGAACGACACCATGGCCGACGACCAGAAGCGCATGGAGATCCTGGCCATTCCGGCGGTGGCCCTGCTGCTCTTCTTCATCTTCGGCGGTATCGTCGCCGCCGGATTGCCCTTGATCGTCGGTGGCCTCACCGTGGTCGGCGCGTGGGGCATCGTCCGCTTCATCACCGAGTTCACCGAGGTGAATTCGTTCGTCTCGCCGGTCGTCTCGATGATCGGCCTCGGCCTGGCCATCGACTACGGCCTGTTCATCGTGAGCCGATTCCGCGAGGAACTCGCCGAGGGTTACAACACCAGAGCGGCCGTCCGCAGATCGGTGATGACCGCGGGCCGCACCGTGGTGTTCTCCGCCACGATGATCGTCGCCAGCCTCGGCGGCATGCTGCTGTTCCCACAGGGTTTCTTGAAATCGGTCGCCTACGGCGCCATCGCGACGGTCTCGCTGGCGGCGCTGACCTCGATCACCGTCCTGCCCGCCATGCTGGCGGTGCTCGGTAAGCGCGTCGACATGCTCGGGCTCAAGCGGTTCCGCAAGACGAAGACCGCCGACGAAGTGGAAAGCGGCTTCTGGGGCCAGTCCACCCGCTGGGTGATGAAGCATCCGCTCAAGATCGCGATTCCGCTGTGCATCGTTCTGCTGCTGCTGATCATCCCGGTCAAGAACCTCAGTTTCGGCGGCATCAACGAGCGGTATCTGCCGCCGGACAATCCGACTCGTCTGGCGCAGATGGAATTCGACAAGGTCTTTCCGCTGCGCAAATCGGACCCGATCGAACTGGTTTTCGTGGTCGACGATCCGAGCCTCGCCCCCCAGGTCGGCAAGGTGGTCAAAGAGGCGAGCAAAGCCCCTGGACTAGCGGGCGAATTCGATTACCCGCCGCGCACGGCCCCTAAAGACAAGACCATCTACAACACCTCCGTCACGTTGATCAATTCGGAGGACGCCGAACCGACCATCGATTATCTCCGATCGCTGGAATTACCCGACGGCGTCACCATGCTCGTAGGCGGTCAGCCGACCATCCAGAAGGACAGCATCGACGCGCTGCTGGCCCGGATGCCCCTGATGATCGCGCTCGTGTTGTTCGTGACGACGCTGCTGATGTTCCTGACCTTCGGCTCGCTGGTGCTGCCGATCAAGGCCGCACTGATGAGCGCCCTCGGTCTCGGGTCCACGCTCGGCATTCTCACCTGGATCTTCATCGACGGCCACGGCGCCGGGCTGTTGAATTTCACTCCGCAACCGATCATGTCACCGGTCTTGGTGCTGATCATCGCGATCATCTACGGTCTGTCGACCGACTACGAAGTCTTCCTGATGTCGCGCATGGTCGAGGCGCGCGCCCAGGGCGCGAGCACCACCGAGGCCGTCCGGATCGGCACCGCGCAGACCGGCCGGATCATCACCGCCGCCGCGCTGATCCTGCTCGTCGTCACCGGAGCGTTCGCCTTCTCCGACCTGGTGATGATGCAGTACATCGCCTACGGCATGATCGCGGCGCTGTTCATCGACGCCACCGTGCTGCGCATGCTGCTCGTCCCGGCCACCATGAAACTCCTCGGCGACGACTGCTGGTGGGCCCCGGCCTGGATGAAGAAGGTGCAGGAGAAGGTCGGGCTCGGCGAGCCGATCCTCGACGACGAGCGGGTCGGCGGGAGCGATGTCGTCGACCTGGTCAAGACCACGCCGATCACCGACCCGGTGACCATGCAGATCCCCGCGGTGGCCGACGCCAACAAGCTGCCGCGCAGGCGCAAACCGCGCACGGTCGCCGAGATCGAGGCCGAAGCGCCGACCAGGCGGCTGGACCGGGTCCCGCCGTCATCCGCGGCGCAGGCGACGCCCGCGCCGCCGCCGCTCGATCCGGGCAGGCAGCGACCGGAACCGCCGCGCAATTCCACACCCCCGCAGGGCGAACCGATTCGCCCGCGGCGGATCTCGCAGGTCCCGAACGACCCTCGCTCGGCACCCGATCAGGCAGAACAGCGGCCGCCGGCGCCGCCCGCGAACCCGGGGCCGCGACCGGCGCCGCCCACCGGTCTGTCCCAGGACCGGAACGCGCCGTATGCCGGTGTGCCGTCGGTGATCCTTCCCGAGCCGAGCCCGCGGCCCGCCGTCTCGCCGATCACGCCGCCCGCTCCGCGTCCGACGCGGGCACCGGAACCTCGCCCGCTCGCCGGCATCACGCGGGACCCGACCGTCGACCTCGCACAGCAGCCCCATGCTGCGCGGCACCTGCCGCCCGAGGCTCCGGACGCATCCGAAGGTCCCGCGCATCGCGCCCCCGAACCCGAGGCCCCCGCGGAGCCGTACAACGGTCCCGACACCACCAACCGCAGCAGCATCGAGAGTTGGATGGCCGAACTGCGCTCCTCCCGCCGCCACATCGGCAGGGTCCCCGAGGAGGGCAGGCACCACGGCGGTGACGGCCGCACGGTGAGTGTCAACGAACTGCTGCGCCGCCGCGAACGCGAATGAGCCGTAGCCGCTGAGCTATGGGAGAGCCGCTGCGCCCGTCGGGCACAGCGGCTTTCTTCTCCTCAGGACACGCTGTGTGGTACCGCTGACCAGGTCTGCGAAGGCAAGCCCGATCGGCCGCGCAGCACCCCGCTGATGAGTACCAGCTCAGCCGTCGGCGTCGATCTTTCGCTCAGCCGCTTCCCCAGCGTCATCGCGGTTTCCGTCAGAGCCGGCGCCCGCGTCGGCGAAGGCGCGGGCATAGCGGGTTCCAGCCAAGAGCAGCAGGATGCCGACGATCAGGAACGCCGCGACGCGGACCAAGCCGTCCAGGGTGGCCAGGTCGAAGAGGAACAGTTTCGCCAATGCGGCTGCGGTGACCAGGAGACCGGAGCCGAGCGCGAGTTTGGCGACCGCGGGTGCGTCGGCGAGTTCGCGCAGTCCGAACAGCAGTGCGCCGGTCGCGGCCGCCATCCAGAGGATGGTCGCGGCGCTGTGGCCGAGGAGGAACCCGTTCGGCGTGCCGATCGCGACGCCGATCGAGACCGTCGCCGTGGTGACCGCGTAGAGTCCCGCGACGCTCGCGGCGATCCACGGCCACGCACTGCCCCCGGCGAGGCCGGGCAGTCGCCGCGCGCACCAGAGCGCCGCGGCCACCACACCGAGGGCCAGTACCGCCCCGAGCACGCTCGCCACACCGAGGCTCGCCTCCGAGCGATGCTGCGAAGCGAGGATTTCGGGGCTCGCGACGTTCAGCAACGCGAAGCCGCCGAGCACCGCGAAGGCCGTGCCCAGGCCCGCCGCCGGGCGCGACCTCCGCTGGCCCGCCACGCCGAGGAAGGCCAACGCCACCAGGAACAAGGCTGTGGGCAGCGTCCGCGTCTCGGTCGCGCCGACGCACGCCTCGAGCAGCGCGACCGAGCCGGCGAGGGCAGCCACGAGCGCGGTATGCCCCGGAATTCGCAGGAGCGCATTCAGTTTCGGCACCAAGGTCACCGCAGCGACGAGCAAGAGCACCGTCGCGATGATCGACGCCACCGACACGGTGACGACTCGTTGCTCGTACATCCCCGCGGCGACCAGGATCGGCACGAGCGCCGCCGCCATCGTCGACGAGGCGGTGAGATCGGCGGCCCGGCGCCGGACGACGACGATCGTCCCGGCGACTCCGACCAGCGCGACCGCCGCGGCGGCCGCGAGAACCCAGGCGCGCTCCGCGGCCGCGGGCGTACCGAGCGCCGCCCCCGCGACGAACGCGAGCGTCGCCAGTACGGCCGGCAATGTCCGTGCCACGTGCAGATACGGCCAGTTTTTGGCCAATTGCACCGGTACGCAGGCGAACTGCAACACGATCAAGAACGCGAGGAGCACCGGCCGCGTGGTCAGCACCGGAGACAGCACCGCCGCGGCGAGCACGACCAGCACCGCCAAAGGCTGTGCCCGCCATTGCATCGCCAGCCCGACGCCCGCGGCGGCGACACCGAAGGCGACGGCGAGCCCGAACACCGGGTGCAGCCAGTGGTAGACGACCGTCACCGCGACGACGTCGAGGTAAGCACCCGCGATACCGGTGACGGCCAGCGCGATACCACCGACCCGTCCGCCGGTCCGCTGGAAGACCCGCACGCCCGCGCCCACGAGCGCGACCGAGAACACCGCACCGGCAACCACTCTCGGTACCGGCCCGAAGAACCCCGCCTGTGCGGCCAGGACCAGCAGCATCGCGACGCCGATCAACGTCACCGCGACACCGGCCAGCGCCAGGATCCGGCTGATCACGCCGTCGCGCTGCCACCACGGCGTGTGCGGCGCCGGTGGCCTCGCGGGCGGTGGTACGGGAGGACGAGGCGGCATCGGCCCCTGCGCGTTCGGCGGCCACGGAGCGCCACCCCACGCGCCGCCGGGCGGCGGGGCGAAACGCGGAACATACGCGGGCTGCGGAGGGGGAACCGGCATACCGGCCGTCGGCGCGTGGCCCGGCCAGGGCGGCATCACCGGTGGGCCCGCATCGGACGGGACGCGCGCCGATCCCGCGTGTACCTCGCCGATGTTCCCGTGGGACGCACCGGACTCACTCGCATAGGAACGGCCGCCCACGGACGCATCGGCTCCACCCGGCGGCACCGCGACAGGACCACCGGGCGCATCGGATGCCGCTGCACCGGGAACTCCGAGTGCCTGGCCGTCGCTTCCGCCTGGCACCGAGGGCCGCGATACCGAACCGCTCACCTCCCCGGCCGCCAACTTGCGCGCTGCCCCGGTCCCGGGCACACCCGGCGCGCCAGACGCCCACTCACGAGCAGCATCCCTCCCGGGTAGACCTGGCGCGCCGGACACTGACCCGGTCCCCTCCGCACCCGGCACGCCGGCCTCCCACCCGCGAGCAGCGCCCGTCTCGGACACACCCAGCGCACCAGACGCCCACCCGCGAGCCGCATCGCTCCCCGACACACCTGGCGCACCGGATACCGGCCCATACGCTGCCTCGGTGCCAGGCGCACCCGATACGCGCGCGCGAGTCGGATCAGCCCCGGGCGCAGCAGCCCTGCCGGACACCGGCTCGCTCGCTCCCCCAGGCACGCGCGCACTCGGTGTCCCGGATGCGCCGGAATCCCCCTGGACGCCGGTTGTCTCCGCGGTGACCTGCTCACGCAGCAGATCCAGATCCCGTCCGAGCACGCCCAGCTGTGTTCCCAAGGTGGTGAACTCGCCGGAGAGCCGCGCGAGCAGCGCCGGATCGATGGAGGTAGTCATGACTTCATGCTGGTTTCCGCGCCGCGCGCGGGCATGAGTAGTTACCCCTGGTAGACGGACGGGTTCTACCCGGCTTCCGACCAGCCGGCCCGACCGGCCCGCACCCGGGCAGTCGGATGCGGACCGGTCGCGCCAGGTGGTCAGTGCGCGCGGAGTCCGACCACCTCGTGCACAGCGTCGATCACCGCGCCGCGCGGCGGCATGCGCAGGACACCCGGCGCCGGTTCGCCCGCCCAATGCCAGCCGAGCGTCGAATCGGAGCTGGGAAGCAGCACGATGCGACCGCCGGGGATCACGGTGACCCCGTGCCCGGCGAGGCAGCGCCGGACCGGGACCTCCACCGGCCGGGCCGGGCTCGGGGGCGTGACGAGAAAGGTCCATGAGCGTTCGCCCGGGTCGGCGATCACGGGGGCGGTGTGCTGGCGGTTCAACGGAGCCAGAACTTTCCGGCCCAGTTCCGGCGGCATGACGATGGCCCCGATGATGGAGCCGGTGGTGATGATCGGGCGTCCGGCGAGCAGCTGGACCGGAAGCCCGTAGGTATGCCGCAGCAGATGTGCGACTTCATGGGGTGTATGACAGCCCTCGAACATCGCTCTACTCCGCATCATGAGAGCCGAATCCGGTCATAGCGGCAGACTTTCGGCATAGCAACTCGCGCTGGTCGCGCATCCGTGTTCCGGTGTTCGCGGGCCGTGCGCTGACGCGGTGTTCCGATCGAATCGCGCTGCGGCGCGCCGGTCGCGTGATCTGTGCACCAGGCCGCCGCGCGCGATCGGCGCGCCCGGCCTGCACGGTGGTATTCGGCATGATTTTCATTGCCGCCGCCCTTTGCAGTCAAAGTTGCAGAAAGGCAACGGTATTCCAACCAGCAGCGAACGAGTCGTACGCAATGTCCCACTCCGGTAGTCGCGGATAACATAGCGTCGTACTCTGAAACCCAGATTTAACAAAAGGACTTGGGTATGGACGACTCGTCGATCGGAGTTCGGATCCGCCAGTTCCGCGGGAAGGCGCTCACGCAGCGCCAGCTCGCCGATCAGGCGGGTGTCAGTGTGGATCTGGTGCGCAAACTCGAGCAGGGCGGCCGTCAGACCGCATCCATCGCCAGCTTGCAGAAGCTCGCCCGGGCCCTGGACGTGGACATCGCCGACCTGATCGGCAAGCGCCAGGGCGTGCCGTCCGCCGATCCGGACGCGGGCATCGTGGCCATCCGCCGCGCCTTGACGCCGGTCGACGACCTGCTGGGCGAAACCGAGGAGGAGGCGGCGGTCAGTCTCGACGACGGCCGTCGCTCGGTCGAATACGCCTGGGGCGCCTATTGGTCCGGTCGCTACGAACTGCTTACCTCGATCCTGCCGCCCGGATTGACCCAGCTCCGCGCCACCGTGCACGCCGCGCACAACGGTTCGGTCGCGCCCGCCAACGAGTTGCTGGCCCGGATGTACTGGGTGACCGGATGCACGCTGGTGCATCTCGGTCAGACCGATCCGGCGTTCCTGGCGATCCGGCAGGCGCTCGCCGCCGCCGAGCTCGGCAACGATCCCCTGCTGCTGGCCACCATCCGCGGATCGGTGGCCTGGCAGTTGCTGGTGCAGGGCCGCTACGACGAGTCCCGCGGCGTCGCGCTGAACGCGGCCGCGGCTCTGGAGCCCTCCGGCGACGTCACACCGATGCACCTGTCCGCCTACGGCTCACTGGTGTTGCAGGGCGCGACCGCGGCGGGCCGGGCGCAGGACGTGCCCGACGCGTTGTCCTTGGTGGAGACCGCGAGCGAAGTCGCCCTGCGGATCGGCGCGGATCGGCAGGACTACGAGACGTATTTCGGCCCGTCGCAGGTCGTCATGCAGACGGTCGACGTCAACGTCTCCTCGGAGCGTTACCCGGAGGCGCTGGCCGCCGCCAAGGCCATGCCTGCCAACGGCAGTCTCCCGCAAACGTCCCGGGCCCGGCACCTCGCCGACACGGCTGTCGCGCTGACCCGCACCGGCAGGCATCAGCGCGCGCTGGATGCCTTGCTCACCGCCGAACGGGTGGGCGGCGCGGACTGGCTGAAATACCAGACGCTGCCCCGGCATATCGTGTCCGAACTGCTCGACCACGATCGGAAGGTGCCGCTGCGTGCGTTCGCCCGCCGGATCGGGGTCAACACCTAGGCCGACGACCGCTCGTCGGCTCGTTCGATCACCTCGTCCAGCACCTCGCGCGAGCGCATGAGATCGTCGATGGTCCGGGTGATCCGCTCCCGCTCGGTCTGCAGCTCGGCGACCAGCGCCGGGGTGGCGTACTCGTTGGGGCCGCCGTCCGCGTCGCGCATGCAGGGCAGGATGCGGGCGATCTTCTTGCTGGTGAGTCCCGCCGCGAGCAACTCCTGGATGTGGATGACCCGGTCCACCGCCCGTTCCGGATAGTCTCGATGACCTCCGGGCGTGCGATCGGAGGCCAGCATGCCTTGCTGCTCGTAGTACCGCAGCGACCGTTCACTCACGCCGGTGCGCTCGGCGAGCTCCCCGATTCGCATCCGCCACCTGGCCTTTCCCGTTCCGGCTTGAATCTCACATCAGTGTCAAGTTTTACCGTATCAACATGACGGACGCAGCGGATCCCGCCCTCTTCCAGCCCGTGGCCCTCGGCTCCCTGGTACTGCCGCACCGTCTCGTGATGGCGCCGATGACCCGCAATCGCGCCGCGGCCGACGGCACGCCGTCCCCGCTCATGGCTACCTACTACGCCCAGCGCGCGAGCGCGGGCTTGATCATCGCCGAGGCGACCACACCGAACCGGGTGGGCCAGACCTACGCGAACATCCCCGGCATCTACACCGACGCGCATATCGCGGGGTGGCATGCGGTGACCGACGCCGTCTCGGCGGCGGGCGGGCGTATGTTCCTGCAACTCCAGCACGGTGGCCGGGTCGGCCATCCGGACAACAGCGGCCTGACCCCGATGGCGCCCTCGCCGATTCCGCTACCGGAACCCATCCACACGCCCAGCGGCGCGCAGGATGCCGTTGTGCCGCTGGAGATGTCCACCGCCGATATCGAAGCCACCGTCGCCGATTTCGTCTCCGCCGCCCGAAACGCCATCGCGGCCGGCTTCGCCGGGGTGGAGGTGCACAGCGCGAACGGTTATCTGCTGCATCAATTCCTCGCGCAGAACGCCAATCAGCGCACCGATTCCTACGGCGGGACCGTGACCAACCGCATCCGCTTCACCCTGGAAGTGGTCGAGGCGGTCGCCGACGCGATCGGCGCCGAGCGCGTCGGGGTGCGCATCTCCCCCGGAGTTTCCGTCAACGGCGTCGACGAGGGCGACACCGAGGACATCTATCCCGCACTCGTCTCGGCGCTGGCGGGCAGGGGACTCGCCTACCTGCACTACGTCTTCGCCGACCCGGATCAGCCGCTGTTCCGGCGGATTCGGGCGCTGTGGCCGGGCGTCCTGATCGCCAACCCGAATCTGGGCTGGGGTGTTCCGCTGCCCGAGGACGGCGGCGGGCATGCCGCGCAGCGCCTGCTCGCCGGTGGCGCGGACATGATCTCGCTGGGGCGTTCCTTCCTGGCCAACCCCGACTTGGTCGAGCGGTTGCGCACGGGCGCGCCGCTGAACCCGGTTCGCGACGCGCACCTCATGTACGTGGGCGGCGCGGAAGGCTACACCGACTACCCGACGCTGGCCGCGGTGCCGACCGCGGCCTGACCCGGCCGCTCAGCGACCGATCAACCGGCGCCACTGCGCGACGAGCGGATGTTTCGCGGTGACCGATCCGAATCGCATCTTGCCGTGCACCACCAGATGCAGAGGCCCCAGCGGCGGCCCGGTGCGCACCTTGTTGTTCACGCTGGAACCGATCAGCTCCAGCCCGTTCAGGTCGACGGTGGCCTCCGCGGGCACGACCAGGGTGATCGAACCGAAGAAGTCGTCGACCCGCAGCTCCACCACTTGGGTCGACATGATCGCCTCGGTGAAGTCCAAGGTGATCCCGGACAGCCAGTTGTTCAGATGCAGCGTGGGCGGCACCTGCCACGAGCCCCGGCGGTTCAACCCGGACATGCGGGAACGGATCACGGCGCCCGTGGCGTTCGAGCCGGGAGCCCGCCTTGGGTAAGCGGGCGAGGAGTTCACGAACGCCGACGGCGGCGCGGCGGGCTGCCCGACCAGGCGGACGCCGGGCAGGTCGATGAGGACGGCGTTCAGTTCGCCGCGTGTCTTGGCGGCCAGTGCGGTGTCCATCCGCTCGGTGAACTCGCCGAGCGAGAGCATCCCGAGGCCGACCGCGCGCTGCAACAGTTGACCGACGTGTTCGCGTTCGGCGTCCGACACGCGCAGTTCCCGATCGCCCACCGCGCCGCCGGAGCCGACCGCGTTCGATACCGATTCGGGCCCGCCCATGCGATCGAGGTTACCGAGCCGTGGGCTACTACCGCATCCGGGCGATCCCTGATTCGGGGGCGCCCACCCGGATCACTCGAGCCCCTGTTCGATGGCGTAGCGGGTCAGCTCGACCCGGTTCGCCAGTTGCAGTTTGCGCAGTGTCGCCTGCACATGGTTCTCCACGGTGCGATGGCTCAGTCCCAGCCGTGTCGCGATCTGCTTGGCGGACAGCCCTTTCGCCACCATCCGCAGGACCTCGGTCTCGCGCTCGGTGAGCGCGGGCCGGTGCGGCTCGTCCGGCTGCGCGGGGGCAGTCGCCATCCGCCGGTACTCGCCGAGCACGAGGCCGGCCAGGCCGGGAGTGAACACCGCTTGACCGGCGGCGGTGGCGCGGACGGCGTCGACGAGTTCGGCCGCCGACGCGCTCTTGACGAGGTAGCCCGTGGCGCCGGCTTTGATCGCGTCGAGCACGTCGTCGCGCTCGGCCGAGGCGGAAAGCACCAGCACCCGGCTCTGCGGAGACACCCGCAGCACCTCGGCGGTGGCCTGCGCGCCGTTGCCGTCGGGCAGCTGCATGTCCATGAGCACCACGTCCGGGCGCACCGCCGCCGCGCGCCTGCCCGCCGCGGCGACACCGTCGGCCGTGGCCGTCACCCGGAATCCGGCCTCGGTGAGGTCGCGGGAGACGCCGTCCCGCCACATCGGGTGGTCGTCCACCACCATCACCGAGATGGATCCATCCGCCCGGTCTGTCATCCGCGCCTCCCGCTTCCGGTCATCTGGGCACCCGGAATTCCCATTCGGTGCCGAACCCGACTCCGCCATCGATCTCGGTGAGCAGGTCCGCGCTGCCGCCGAGGGCGGCGATCCGCCCGACGATCGATCGGGAAACCCCCATGCGCCCTTCGGCTTCCGCCTCGGCCAGCCTGCCGGGCGGGATGCCGACACCATCGTCGCGCACACTGATCACCAGTTCGTCGCCGGTGTCCTCCAGCAACACATATGCGCGAGCATCCGGCCCGGCGTGCAGTTCGACATTGGACAGGGCGGTGGCCACGGCCGAGGCGATCTCGTTCGCCATCCAGCGGCCCACCCGCACCGGATCGCCGGGCGTGGACACCGACACCGTGGGGGTGGATTGCGCCGTCAGCAGCGGACGCAGGTCCACCTCGGCTCCGCCCGCGTCGCGGTGATCGGCCTGCTCGGTGATCAGCACGCGCAGCGCCACCTCCTGCTCACCGGCCCGTAGCGCCAATTCCTCGGTGGGACCGCCGATCTCGCTGCCGCGGCGCTTGATGTAGCTGAGCACTTGCAACACCCCGTCGTGCACCTCGCGGGACAGCCGCTCGCGCTCCTCGGCCGCCGCGGTCAGGCGCACCGCTTGCTCCAACTGGTCCTGTGCGCGGCGCGCGGTGTTGGCGGCCAACCCGAGCGCGAGGCCCACCGAGACGAGCACCGGCACCGTCGCGTCCGTCCACACGTCCTCGCCCCACTGATCGCGCACGGTCAGCGACACCGCGGCGATCAAGGCTCCGGACAGCACGCCCGCGAACGGTCCGCGCAGAATCGCCGCCCCGATCACCGCGTTGGTGGCCCACAGCGTGGTCGGCAGCGTCTGGTGGCCGTGGTACCAGCCGTAATCGGCGACCAGGCGGGTGGCGGCCATCAGCCCGATCACGACCACGTGGTCACCGATCACCACCCAGATGCGCAGCCGGGCCACCTCGGGAAAGTGCCACTGCGACAACATGATCGCCGACGCGCCCGACCACACCGCCATCAGCGCGACGAGCACCCAGCTCAACCGCTGGTTCGTGTAGTACGGCACCGAGGCGATCTGCTGGCCGACCGCGTACAGGAGCGTGACCAACCGCAGCGCCTGCGCGGCCCGCCACAGCGGGGTGGTCGCCACGTCGGCCGAGCGCACCTCAGTCCCGCGCGCTGCCTTCGCCCGCTTGCGCGTCGCCATCGGATCCCGCCTTCCGCTCCGCCGCCCGCTTCGCGGCCGCCTCCATCAGCGTCGCGGCCAGGTCGAACCGGCCGGGATCGGGTCGATCGGCTTCGACCGCGTACAGCCCCCGATGATCGTCGCCGGTCTGCAGCTCCTCGTACAACTCCTCCGGCCCGTCCAGCAGCGACCGGATCGCCGTGTTCATCACCGCGACCAACGGCACGGCCAGCAGACCGCCCGCGATCCCGCCGATCACCACGCCCGCCGTGATGGCCAGCACCACGGCCAGCGGATGGATGCTGACCGCGCGCCCGAGCAGCAGCGGTTGCAGCACATGCCCCTCCAGCTGCATCACCGCGATGATGATGCCGAGCACGATCAACGCGGTGACCAGGCCCTTGGTCACCAGCGCGATGAACACCGCGATGAACCCGGCCAGGAACGCGCCGATGATCGGGATGAACGCGCCGATGAACACCAGCGAGGCCAATGGCAGCGCCAAGGGCACCCCGAGAATGGCCAGCCCGGCGCCGATGCCGATGGCGTCGACCGCGGCGACCACGACGGTCGCGCGGACGAAGCCGACCAGCGTGCCGAACCCGAGCCGCCCGGCGGTGCGGACCCGCTCCCGATGGTCGGTGGGCACGATCCTGGTGACGAACTCCCAGATCTGGTCGCCGCCGTACAGGAAGAAGATCAGGATGAACAGAGTCAGGAATGTGCCGGTCAGCAATTCGCCGATCACGGTGGCGGTGGTGAGCGCCCCGCTGGTCAGGCTGTCCTGATTGGACTGGATCGCCTTGACGGCGGCATCGCCCACGTTGCGGATCTGCTCGTTGCTCAGATGCAGCCTGCCGTTGATCAGCCAGTCCTGGATCTGATGAATGCTGTCGGTGAATTTGTTCGACAGCTCCGGCACACCGGCGACGAACTGTTCCACGACGAAGGTCATGATGCCCGCGACCACACCGATCGAGCCGACCAGCGCGACGAACACCCCCACCCCGCGCGGCACGCCCAACCGCTGCATCCAGTCCACCAGCGGTGCGAGCAGGGCCGCCGCCAGCAGGGCGATGGCGAGCGGAATGACCACCGTCGCCAATTTCTGCACGATCGCCGTGACCGCGATCGCCAGCGCGAACAGCACCAGCAGCCGCCAGCCCCATTCCGCCGACACCCGGACGATCGGGTGCACCGTCTCCGTGGCGGGCCGGGACAGGGTGATTTTCCGCTCTGGACTTGACTTCGCGTCGGTCACCTCCGTGAGCCTAACCGGCTCGGCCGAGCCCTGTCCGCCATCAGCGGCGGCGCGACCGGCGGCCAGCGCCGCGGACATGCCGACATGATCGGAACGCTAGATTGGACCCCGTGTCGGCGCCCTTGGAAGCGGTCAAACAGACCATGCGAACGCGCTGGCCGCTGTACCTGACATCGATGCTGCTGGCGAACGCTTTCGGCGCGGTTCTGGTGTGGGCGTTCATCCAGTACGGGCTACCCGTTCCCGAGGGTGAGGCCTCCGGTGCCAGGCGCACCGGCCTGCTGGTCCCTGCCGTCGTCTTCGTGGCGGGTGGCCTGCTCAGCATGGCCGCGTCCGCGCTGATGCTGCGTCCGGTGATGCGCTGGCAGATGCGCGGCGGCCCGCCGAGCCGCCAAGAGCAGATGGCCGCGCTGCACGCACCGCTGCGCCAGGCGATCCTGCATCTCGCGCTGTGGCTGATCGGCGGCGCCGTGCTGGCCACGCTGATCATCCGGGACACTCCCGCGCTGGCCGGGGCGGTCATCATCACCGAGTGCATGGCCGCGACCATCGTGTTCGGCTTCACCTACATGCTGGGCGAACGCATCCTGCGCCCGGTCGCGGCCCAGGCGCTGACCGAGGGCACCTTCGACCACACCCTCACCCCGGGCGTCGGCACCAGGATGGCGATGACCTGGGGCATGGGCACCTTCGCCCCCACCATCGCCATCGTGCTGCTGTGCGTCACCCAGATCTCCTCGGACGTGAAGTTCTCCGCGCAGTCGCTGGCCATCTCCATCCTGCTGCTGTGCGGCGTGGTGATCATGCAGGCCCTCGCGCTGTCGATGCTCACCGGTTCGAGCATCTCCGACCCGGTGCGCCAGCTCAGCCAGGCCATCGATCGGGTCCAGGCCGGGGCGCGCGACGTGCAGGTCGAGGTCTTCGACGGCAGTGAGATCGGCCTGCTGCAGGTCGGCTTCAACCGGATGATGGAGGAGGCCGCCAAACGCCGCCAGCTTCAGGAACTGTTCGGTCAGCACGTCGGCGAGGAGGTGGCGCAGCGGGCGCTGGACTACGGCACCGAACTCGGCGGCGAGACCCGGTTCGTCGCGGTGCTGTTCGTCGACATGGTCGGCTCCACCGCCGCCGCGGCCGAGCGCCCGCCCACCGAGGTGGTCAGCCTGCTCAACGAGTTCTTCCGCATCGTGGTCGACGTGATCGACCGCCACCACGGCTTCGTCAACAAGTTCGTCGGCGACGCGGCGCTGGCCATCTTCGGCGCGCCGCTGGATCGCCCGGACGCACCGACCGCCGCGCTCGCCGCCGCGCGCGAACTGCGCGAAACCCTGCGGGAAGTGCCCGGTCTCGACATCGGCATCGGCGTCTCGGCCGGTCTGGCCGTCGCGGGCAACATCGGCGCGGCCAACCGCTTCGAATACACGGTGATCGGAGACCCGGTCAACGAGGCATCCCGGCTCACCGAGCTGGCCAAAGAACGTCCCGGCCGGACGCTGGCCTCGGGCAGTGCGCTGTATTTCGCCGAGGAAAGCGAGCAGGACCAGTGGGAAACCGGCGACGAGGTGCAGCTGCGCGGCAGACGCAGGAAAACGCTCCTGGCCTGGCCCCGCGAACGGGCCGACGCGCCCGACGATACCGAGGTCGAAACGGTGCGTTCGTTAGGCTGACCGCGTGACGGCCGACGGGGAACTGGCAGGGGATCCTGCGCCGCCGCCCACGGCGGGTTCCCGCCGTGGCAGATTCCGCTGGCTGAAATGGGTGCTCGGCGCCGCGCTGCTGGCCCTGTTGATCGCCGAGGGCGTGTACCTCTGGCCGCGCCTGCACGAGTCCTGGCAGAAGCTCACCGAGATCCATTGGGGGTGGCTGGCGGCCTCGATCTGGCTGCAAGCGCTGTCGATGAGCGGGTTCGGCAGGGTGCAGAAGCAGCTGCTCAACGCGGGGGGCGTCGCGGTGAGTCAGCGGAAATCCGTTGCGGTGGTCTACGGTGCGACGGCGATGTCGGTCACCTTGCCCGCGGGCCAGGTGTTCTCCACCGCGTTCACCTACCGGCAGACCAGGCGCTGGGGCGCCAGCCCGATCGTCGCCTCCTGGCAGCTGGTCTTCTCCGGTGTGGTCGCCGCCGTGGGCCTGGCCTTGCTCGGCGTCGGCGGCACGCTGCTGGCGGGCGGGCGCGTCGGCCCGTTCAAGTTGATCCTTTCGGTGGCCGCCGTCGTCGCGCTGGTGTTGGCGGGCAATCACGTCTCGCGCCATCCCGGCTCGCTCGAGGCACTGCTGCGCAAGCTGCTCGCGCTGGTCAACCGGCTGCGCAAGCGCCCGCAGGAGTCCGGCGCCGCCAAGATCGAGGACGTGCTCGACCAGCTCGAATCGGTGAAGCTCGGCAAGCGCGACGGTGTATTGGTGGCGCTCTGGGCGCTGATGCACCGTTTCGCCGACGTGGCCTGCCTCGGCGCGGCCTGTTACGCGGTGGGCGCCGATCCCCGCATCGCCGGCCTGCTGCTCGCCTTCGCCGTGGGCAAGGCGGTCGGGTCCATCCCCTTCGCACCCGGCGGCATCGTCTACGTCGACGCCACGCTGATCTACGGCCTCACCGCCGCGGCCGGTCTGCCCGCCGCGCAGGCGGTCGCCGCGGCGTTCGTCTATCGGATGGTGAGCTTCATCCTGGTAGCGATCGCCGGGTGGATCGTCTTCCTGTTCCTGTTCCGCAGGCGGCAGGCCGACGACGCCGAGTTCGAGCGGGAGTTCGAACAGCGGCGGCTGTGACCGCGACCGCACCGGGGTCCGGCGTTACGCTGGCCCGCGTGAGGAAATCGCTGCCGTTCGTGCTCGATGCGCTGCTCGTCGTCGTCTTCTGCGCGATCGGCAGGCGCAGCCACGACGAGGCGGTGCTCGCCGGGCTGCTGCGCACCGTGTGGCCGTTCGCGACGGGATTGGTCGTCGGCTGGCTCGCCGTGGCGGCGCGGCGGTGGCGCGCCGCCGCTGACGCGCGATTCGACATCACCGCCCTGTGGCCCGCCGGGGTCGTGATCTGGGCCTGCACCCTGGTCGGGGGCATGTTGCTGCGCGTGGTCAGCGGTCAGGGCACGGCGGTGAGCTTCGTCCTGGTGGCCGGCGTCGTGCTCGCGGTCTTCCTGCTCGGCTGGCGCGCGGTGTCCGAAGCCGTCCGGCGATCACGGCTCCGGAGTGGCCAGCGCCTGTAGCATTCTGGCCGCCATCCGCGCGGTCGCGTCCTTGCTGTCCACGTCGTTGATGTGGATCGCGAAGACCAGATCGCCCATCGCCCCGATCAGCCACCCGTCCGGGCCCGCGGTCGCGGCGAACGCGTCGACGTCACGGTAGCGGCGCACACTCGCCAGCTCCGGCGCGTTCGAGGCGTCGCGCAGCATCCCGCGCAGCCGGTCGGCGGTTTGCGGCGGGAGCGGATCGAGCCGCGCATCGGTGGCGCTGGGGCGACCCGCCTCGATCATCGGTGGCGGCACCGACCCGCGCACGATCGTCGCCGCCGCGATGGCCATGCCGAACGGGCTGGCCAGCACGGCGTCCGAACCGCCGCCTTGCGATACCTGCTCGGCGCTGCGTCCCGCGACGGCCAAGCGGCCGGTGACCTCGTCGAGGCCGGGCACCTTGAAGTCGATGCCGACGCCGAGCGCGGTCGCCGCCTCGGCCGCGTCCTGCACGGACACCTCCTGCGGCGCCTTGCCTTCGGCCGACGCCGCGACCGCGCGGAACAGCTCCATGGCGCCGCCCACCGGATACAGTCCGGTGAACGCCACCGACCCGTGCTCACTGGCCTGGCTGTTCTGCGCGACCGCCACGACCGCGCCGGTGGACGGCTGGATCGCCACGATGGAGGCCTGGGTGGGCACGCTGACCACCGCGTCCTCGGCGGCACGCTGCAAGCGCTGGTCCATCGTGCCCGCGATGTCCGGTCCCGGCGGACCCTGCTGGCCCGCGAGCTGAGTGATGAACCGTCCGTCCTGCTCGAACAGTTGGACGCCCCATCCGGAATGCGCCTCCTGGCTCTCCTGCTGCACCTTGCGCAGCGCGTCGAGCATCGGCGACCAGACGCGGCGGTCGGCGGAGATCAGCCGGGGCTGCTTCTCCATCACCACGCCGGGAATCGGCGCCATTCGCGGTTCCAGGATCGCGAAGTCACCCTCGCGCAGGTTCACCGCGACGATCGGCTTGCCCTGCGAGGTGGCCAGCTGCTGCATCAGCGCGGGTCCGGTGATCAACGGAGCGACCGGCTCGATGGCCTTGGCCAGCGCGTCGGTGGACGCGATCGGGTCGGGCATCTTGGCGGGATCGAGTTTGACGACGTTGATGACCTGCTCGGTCATCAACGGCGCACCGGCGATGTCGTTGACTCGCGGCGCAGGCGTCGGATAGGTGCGCACCAGTTGCACCCTCCGGTTGTGCGTGAGCTGGGGCATCACGACCGCGGGCTCCCAGGAGATCCGCCAGCCGATGGCCAGCTTGCGCACATTGCCTTCCAGGCTGTAGTTCCAGGTCTTCTTCTCCCCGAAACTCCATTCGACGTCCATGCTGAAGATCGCCGACTCGGCATCGAGACCGATGAACTGGGTCTTGCGGTAGTCGACCTCGGCGCCCTGCAGCCCGGTAAACATTTGCTTGAGGGTTGCTGTGGCCGCCGTGGGGTACGACGTCAGGTCTGCCGCCTTGGTGTAGTCCTGATCGTCGAGCAGATCGGTGAAGCGCTCCACGACCGCTTCGGCTTCGTTCTGCTTCTCATGTATCCCGCACGACCCGATCCCGAGCGCGAGCGCCGCCACCCCCATGAGTGCCATTGCGCCGCGAACACGAAAGCGGCGGGATCCCCACACGTCCATGTCGCCCACTCTTCACTCTTGTCACTCCAGTAACAAGACCACCGTACCCGAAAAAGACCAGACCGCGATGCCTCCGTAGCGCGGACGTTACCCATGCTCAGCATCCCAATTCTGCCCCGGGATCTCGCATCTCGGGGGGCCTTTCATGATCATCGCCCAGCCGGTCGGCGGCAACCGGCGCCGCTACCGTACCGGCCTTCTCGAAAAGTCGCGCGGTTACCGCCGCCCTCGACGTTTTCGAATCAATAAATACCCCGAAGGGTGTGGATCGAAGCAATCGGACCCCTGTTCGCACACAGCGGAACCCCGAGCGGCCCTTTGAGAAGTAATCTTGTAATCACTGAAAGCACCGCAGCATAGTAAGTAGGTGACCCGCCAATGAGAAACGCACACCGCGGCCGGGGCTTCGGCCGCACAGGCGGCTGGCAGCAGGCCGATCTGCCGGACCCGTCGGACCTGCCCGACTGGTTCGCCGGAAGATTGCCAGATGACTGGTTCACCGGCCCTCCGGTGATCGAGGTGGACCGGGACGAGATCGTCGTCATCGGGGAACTGCCGATTCCGCAGCCGGAGAAGAAGCCGGGCGCCGACGACGCCGACGCTCCGGCCGAAGAAGTGCCGCGCGCGACGAAGGAGGGCGCGGTCGCCCGGTTCCGCGAGTCGACCCGGCCGGCTCGCATGCAGATCGCGAACGAAGCACAGCACCGCTACCGGCGCAATGTGGCCTGGGGCGTCTCGGTGGACGGGGAACGGATCATGTTCACCCATCTCGCCGTCCCCGTCATGACCCGGCTGCGCCAGCCGGAGCGCAAGGTGCTCGACACCTTGGTCGACGCGGGCGTCGCCCGTTCCCGCGCCGACGCGCTGGCCTGGACTGTGAAGCTGGCGGGCAAGCACGCGGAAACGTGGCTGGAGGAACTGCGCGAGGCCATGCGCAAGGTCGACGACCTGCGCTCGGAAGGTCCGCAGGGGCTGTAGCCGGTCGGGTCCGGCGGCGGCGCGGTATCTTGCCGTGCATGGCTGCGACCGCGACGCCGGGCCCGATCCTGGTTCTGAACGGCCCGAATCTCAACATGCTCGGCACCAGGCAACCGGAGGTGTACGGGTCGGCGACGCTGGACGACGTGGTGGAGTTGTGCCTGCGAACGGCGGCGAGGTTCGACCGGGAGGTCGTCGCTTTCCAGTCCAATTCCGAAGGCGCGCTCATCGACCGCATCCACCAGGCGCGGGGCGCCGAGTCGGGCATCGTGATCAATCCCGGCGGACTCACCCACACTTCGGTGGCGCTGCGGGACGCGCTGGTGATTCCGGAACTGCCGATCGTCGAGGTGCACATCAGCAATGTGCACGCGCGCGAGGAGTTCCGGCATCACTCCTACATCTCCCCGATCGCGACCGCGGTGGTCGCGGGCATGGGCATCCAGGGTTACGCCGCGGCCATCGAATTCCTCGCCCGCCGGAGTTAGTTCAGCCGGAAGACCGGGAACCCCGGCGCGATGGCGGCGAGTTCCTCGTCGGTGGCGTCCTTGGTCACGCCCTCGAAGAACCTGCCGACCTCCCAGCCCCATTTCCGCAGGTAGAGGCGCAGCAGCGGCACCTTGTCGGCGTCGGCCACCTCGGTGGCGGTGAACGCTTCGACCTTGCGGCCGAGCCGGAGCTCGCCGCCGCCCGCCACGCGCAGGTTACGCACCCACTGCGTGTGCCCACGCGGCGCGACGAGGAAGCGCTCGCCGTCTTCGCGCACCATCAGGTTGACCATCGTGGTGCGCCACTCGCCGCTCTTGCGCCCGCGCACCGCGAGCAGGCGCGACCCCATCACGCTGATGCCGAGCTTGGGCAACAGGTTGGCGATCCGGTTGAAGATCGCGTCGAATCCGGCGGGGCCGATGTAGCGGGTGCCGAGGTCCATGACTACTCCTTGTTGTGAGCACTGCTCTCTATAGAGAGAAGTGTTCCACACAAGGCGCGGCAACGTCAAGAGCACTGCTCTCTTTTCGGGTACCGCGTGGACACGATCAACGGCACATGACTGCGGCTTTTCGCGAGTAGGCCGTCCCCATGTGCCGTTGAACTCGACGTTATGCGGAGGGCAGCGGATCACCCGTCTCCAGCAGGGTCTTGAGGCCGGACAAGATGCCGGGCCATCCGGTGGTGATCATCTCCAGCACCTGGCTGCGGGGCTCGAAGCCGTCGTGCACGACTGTCAGTTTGACGATCTCCCCTTGGGTTTCGATGTCGAAGGTGACCTTCGATCGCGGCTCGCGCGCCCAGGCGGCGACGTTATCCGGGTTCATGTCGAACGCGGCGGCGAAGGCCGGGTCGAAGGTGTGCCAGGTATAGGAGAGACGGCGGTAGGGCTCGGCTTCGAGCACTACCTGCTCGGGGTCCTTGCTGGTCCAACTCTGCTGATGCCACGTCATTTCCGAGCCGGGACGCCAGTCCGTGTCGAAGCTCGCGCCCCAGTACCGGTTGGTGAACGCCGGATCGGTCAGCGCCCGCCACAGCTTCTCGGCGGTCGTCCTGATGTAGGTGGTGTAGACGAATGCGTTGTCGCCCATGGGTTGGTCCTCCAGTGCTCTCTTCAGGTCGGCGAGGGCGTGCACGCGCTCGCGGTCGTACCGGTTGATCCAGCGGTCGGCGATGGCGTTGATGGGCTCCGCATTGAGGTAGTGCAGCTTCTCCCGGCCGCTGCGCCGGGTCGTGATGAGGTTGGCCTCCTCCAGCACCGCGAGATGCTTGCTCACCGACTGGCGGGCCATCGCCAGCCCGGCGCACAACTCGCGCAGCGTCTGCCCGTTACGGGCGTTCAGGCTGTCCAGTAGTCGCCGCCTGCTCGGGTCGGCCAGTGCCCGGAAGACCTCGTCCATCGCCCACCTTTCCAACATGCAGCCATTTGGCTGCCTAAACACAATAGGCAGCTTAATGGCTGCGTATCAACCCTGGAAAGCAAACCGGCCTCGCGAAGCCGGTCGACTCCTCGCACGGACGAGGAACCGGCCGGCTCGGCGAAGCCGGAGAACGGGATCGGTCAGGGGTTGCGGAGGAGGGCGTAGGTGGAAATGGGCTTGCCCGCCTCCTCGCTGGCAGCGATGGCTTTACGCCACAGCCGCTGGGCGGTGTGCGAGAGCACGGCGTCCACGCCGACTTCCTCACTCGCGTCGATGACGTGCTGCGCGCCCGCGTCCATCATCTTCAAACTCGCCAGCGACGCCCAGCCGCCGTTCTGATTGGCGACCGAGAACTCCTCCATGAAATAGGGGAAGGCGGCGGCGGAGCGGATCGCGAACGGGACGAAAGCGGCGACGTCGTGACCGGAGCGGTCGATCATCGCCGTGGCCTGGTCGAAGGCGAGCAACCAGGGATGGAAGATGGTCAGCAGCCCCTGGTAGAAGATCTGCGCCAAGCCGTCGTCGGTGCCGAGGTACTCCTGCGGGCTCAACGGCCGCAACAGTTCGGCGTGCGCGTCGAACACCTCCCGCGGGCCGCTGTAGAAGATGTACGACGCCGGATGCGTGATGTTGTCCCCGGCCGACATGACGCCGCCGGAGAGGAACTGCGCGCCGTGCGAGCGAACCCACTGCGCACCTTCGCGGGCCTTCTCCGGCGAATCGGAGGACAGGTTCGCGATCACCTTGCCCTTCAGGTGGTCGGCTGCCGGGCCGAGCACGTCGTACATCGCCGCGTAGTGGGTGAGGCTGAGCACGGTGACCTCGTTGGCGTCGAGCGCGTCGGCGACGGTAGCGGCACGCTTCGCGCCGAGTTCGACCATGGCGTCGACCTTCTCGGGGCTGCGGTTCCACACCGTCACCTCGACGCCCGCGGCCAGGAAGGCCCGGACCATCGCCTGCCCCATCGGCCCGAGGCCGACGACGGAGACAGTGCGGGCGGTGGTCTGTTCGGACATGGTTGGTCCCTTCGGTTCTCGTCGGTTACTTGCGTCGGCGCCGGTGTTCATCGTCGTTCCCGCAGGTAGGGTCGGGAAGACCGAACGTCGAGGTGCGGTTGCTTACCTCGAGGTCCGAAACGAGGTCAGAGGAGCGCGGTGGGCATGAGCAGTGACGCGGATCACGAAGTGTGCGGCATGACGGTCGCGATCGATGTCGTCGGCGGCAAGTGGAAGATGCACCTGATGTGGGTGCTCAGCGCAGGCCCGCAGCGCTTCGGCCGCATCCGCAGGCTGCTCGACGGGGTCAGCGAGAAGGTGCTCGCCGAGAACCTGCGCCAGCTGGAGGCCAGCGGCGTGGTGCACCGCGAGGTCTATCCCGAGGTACCGCCCCGGGTCGAATACTCGCTCACCCCGCTCGGCGAGGAGCTGGCCGTCGCGCTGCGTCCGCTCGAGGAGTGGGGCGACCGGCACAAGACCGAGCTGGCCGCGAACCTGCTGGCGTCGGCGAGCTAATCCAGCCACTCCTCGGCGATCCGCCTGCCGACGCGTTCGAGCAGCGCCGCCGCCTCGGACATCGAGCGTTCGGGGTCGGAGGCCAGATCGGCGAGCGCATAGCAATCAGCGAAACCCGCGGACCGGATCTCCTCGGGCGTGAGCAGCGTGCGGCCCGCCACGGCGAGCACCGGGACGTCCGCCTTCCGAGCGGCCGCGCACACGCCGATCGGCGCCTTGCCGTGCATGCTCTGCCGATCGAGCGATCCTTCACCGGTGACCACGAGCGTCGCGGTGGTGAGCAAGGCGGGGAAATCGAGCGATTCGAGCACCACCTCGATACCGCTGCGCACTCGTGCACCCAGCACGGCGAGCGCGCCGAAACCCGTACCGCCCGCCGCGCCCGCACCGGGGAGCCGCGCGAACTCGGGGCCGACGATCCGCGCCCAAGTGGCGAGGGCATTCTCGAGAACGTCGAGGTCGGCGGGCCCGGCCCCCTTCTGGGGCGCGTACACCGCCGTCGCGCCGGCCGGGCCTAGCAGCGGATTGTCGACATCGCAGGCCAGCGTGAACTCGGTACCGGCGACACCGGGGTGCAGGCCGGACCGGTCCACTCGCACCGCGCGGGCCAAAGCCGCTCCGCCGCGCGGCAGTTCCCGTCCGTCGCTGTCGAGGACGCGGACGCCGAGCGCCTGCACCATGCCCGCGCCGCCGTCGGTGGAGGCGCTGCCACCCAAACCGAGCACGATCTCGGTAGCACCGTGCTCCATAGCGTGCGCCAAGACCACGCCGAGCCCGTACGTGCTCGCGCCCAACGGATCGGGCTGTCCTTCGGGTAACTGGGCCAGACCGACCACGGCGGCCAATTCGACGACAGCCCTCGCCCCGTGCCGGGCATAGGCCGCCGGGCGCGGAACGCCGGTCGGTCCCGGCGCCGTCACCTCCACCCGCGTCCAACCCGCCGCGACGAACGCCTCAACCGTGCCGTCACCCCCGTCTGCCACCGGAAGCTGGCGGATCTCGGCATGCGGCGCACGCTTCCGCAGTCCGGAAGCCAGCGCCGCCGCCACCTCCGGAGCCGCGAGCGATCCCTTGAACTTGTCCGGGGCGAGGATCACTCGCGCAGCGGATGTCATCCCCACATTCTCGGGCGCGACCGGACGAGCCGCACCACGACACCCGCCACGCCGTGATCGCGTTCGCGACGGCAACCGACGCGAACTGCCCGCGCCCGTGGGGACGCTCAGCCAACGGGCAACAGGGCCCGCTCGGCGCAGTCACGACACCGTCACGCTCGCGATAGCGACCGACGCGAACCGCCTTCGCGCTTGGGGACGCTCACCCAACGGGCAACGGAGCCTGGTCGGCGCGGGTGATGTCCACCTTTCCGGTGCGCAGGTAGGTGAGCACCGCCTCGTCCACCGCCGGGTTGCCGCGACCGAAAGTGCCGTGGTCGCCGCCGTCCACGACGACCAGCCTGCCGCCCAACGCCGCGGCCATCGCCGGGCCGCCTTCGTACTTGGTCAGCGCGTCGTGCTTGCTCTGCAGCACCAGGGGCGGAGTGCGCAGCCCCGCGCCGGTGATCGGCACCGGCTTCGTCACGGGTTTCCAGGAACCGCAGGCCATTCCCGAGCGCACCAGGTCGGCGCGCGCGTCCATGGCGTTGCCGCCGGAGACGATGTGCCCCGCCGCGGCGCCGAGCAGTTCCGGCCTGCCGGGCACGGCGTTCTCGTTGCAGGTGATCGCGCTGAACACGAACCGCCCGGTGGGGTCCGTCGAGGTGGCACCCTCGATGGCCCGCAGACGCTGCACGTTCGCCGGGTCGGCCGCGGCGTCGGCCATCGCGCGGGCGAAGGTCGGCCAGAAGGTGCGGGTATAGGTGGCCACGGTGGTCGCGCCGAGCAACGGCACCTGCGCGGAGACACCGCCGCTCACCAAGGTGCGCAACAGGTTCTGCACTTTGCCGAGCTGCTCGACGCTCCCGGTGTAGCCGTCCCTGGCGATTTCGGCCAGCGGTTCGGGCAGCGCGCCGGGCAGGTCGGCGATGCTCGCGGGCGGCGGGGTCAGATTGGCGTACCAGCCGCCGCCCTGGGCGGCCGCCAACCGCACCCAGGTGCGGTAGACCTGCAGAGCGGTGTCGCCGAGGTGGTAGTCGCCGTCGTGTTCGGCGATCCAGGCGAACAGATCGTCGAGGCGTTGTTTGCCCGCGACCTGCTGCTGGGCGAATTCCTCGGTCCACACCCAGTCCGGGTTGACGTTGGAATCCAGGATCATCCGTTCCACCCGGTCGCCGAACAGCGCCGCGTAGACCGCACCGAGGTAGGTGCCGTAGGAGGTGCCGAGGTAGCCGATCCGCTCCAACCCGAGCGCGGCGCGCACGGCGTCCATGTCACGCGCGGTGTTCTCGGTGGTGATGGTGTCCAGGTACCCGGGCTGCGCCGCATCGCAAGCCTTCTTGATCTCGTCGCGATTACCGCCGCCCAGCGAGACTTGCCGACCCGGCCCGTCCGTCGAGCTCGTGCCGCATTCCAGCGGCGTCGCCCAGCGCAATCCGCGCGGCTGCACGGCGATCCGGTCGTAGTGCGCGGCGAGCGCCGCGGGAAAAACCTCCAGCCTGCGCGCCCAGAAATCCAGCGCGTCCGCGCCGGGGCCGCCGGGATTGGCGAACAGGACACCCTGCCGCTCGCCCGTGGCCGCGATCCGGCTGACGGTCAACTCGATCCGGGGGCCGTCCGGGTCGGCGTGATTCATCGGGACGGAGACCACGGCGCACTGCACGCCCCGATCGGCGGTCACGGACCCCGCGGGACACCGGCCGAACGCCACTGCGGGCGCGGCGTCCGCGCCGCCGGTGGCGATCGATCCACCGAGCAGGCCCGCGGCGGCGACGGCGACGGCGGCCGCGACCCGCGAAAACCGCGGTGTCCTCATCATGTTCGTACCTCCCCGAGCCTGCCCGCTCGCGCGTGACGACGGACCCGACCAAGAGCATTCTGCGCAGGGCCGCCGGGTCAGACAAGTCGGTGGCGGGATTCCGCCCGGTCCGGAGCGTGATTTACCGGGAAACCGGGGCACAGAGTAGCGTCGAGCCATGTCGACCGAGGTCAACAACAACACCGCACTGGACCGTTTCGAGATCTACGTCGACGGTGCGATCGCCGGCTACGCCGAATACCAGGACACTGCTTCCGAGCGCGCGTTCGTGCACACCGAGATCTACCCCCGCTACGAGGGCCAGGGCTACGCGCGGCTGTTGGTCGAGACGGCCTTGAACAGCACGCGCGACGACAAGCTCGGCGCGCTGCCCATGTGCCGGACCGTCCACCACTTCATCGAGACCCGTCCCGAATACCTCGGGATGGTGCCGCACTGGGCGCGCGACCGGCTGAATCTGCCGCAGTAAGCCGTCAGTACGCGGCGACGGCGCTGTCGAGCGCCTTCTGCAGATCCGCGCGCACCAGCCGGGCGATGTCACCGGGCCGGGGCGGCAACTCGAGCACCGGGACGCCGAAGTGGAAGCTGGCTCCTTTGGCCTCCTCCTTCGTCGGCGGCACCGAGGGATCGCGGCGCGGCCCGTAGCTCAGCGCCATGGACACCAGCACGGGCTCGGCACCGAGCTTCATCGCCCGGAACGCGATGTGCCCGATACCGCTGCCCACCGCTTGCACACGGGCCGGATCCACGTCGTTGCACGTGCCCTCGGGGAAGACCGCGATGCCGTCACCCCGGGCCATCCGCTCCGCGCAGACATCCATCATGCGCTGGCCTGCGGCGTTCACCGCGCGGATGCCGTGGTCCTTGCCGCGGAACACCGGGATGCCGCCCATCATGTCGATCTTGCGGCGCTGATCGGGATCGGCGAACAACTCGTCCTTGGCCAGCACCCGCACCCGGCCGATCACCCGCCGTAGTCCGCTGCGCCAGGCGGCCGCGGCCACGGTGTAGGGATCGCTCTCGGAGAGATGGTTGATCGCGATGAGCAGCGGCCGGTTCTGCCTGATGGCCGCGCGGAGCGCGGAGCGCGCGCCGTCCGCGTAGGTGACGCGGGGATGGTAGCGGCGGCCGAGAATGGCGTAAGCCCCCCAAGCCTGTAGGCGGTTCTGGCGGTGATCGCGATAGAAGTCGTACACGGTGTCGCTGTTCTCGAGGCGCACCTCGGGCGGTTCCATGACCTGGACTCTACGATGTCGCGGCGACGGCGCGACGGGGCGTCCGCCGTCCGCTCGGCGAATCCGGAAGGCAGAAGTCGGCCGCAGAAGGCGCAATCTGAGCGAACAGCTGCGATGATGTCGGAGTGGCACGCGCAGAAGACCCGGACGATCGGAAGACTCGCGGCGGGCACAGTGGCCGCAGGCGACGCGAGTACCGGCACGGTGACCAGGTGGTTCGTGCCGGGACGCTGCTGGTATCGGCCACCGAACTGGTCGAACCGACCTTCCGGCGCACCGTGGTCTACATCATCGAGCACAACGAGGCGGGCAGTCTCGGCGTCGTGCTCAACCGCCCGAGCGACACCGCGGTGCACGAGGTGCTGCCGCGCTGGACGGAGGCGGTCGCGGCGCCACGCACGCTGTTCATCGGCGGCCCGGTGAAACGGGACGCCGCGCTGTGCCTCGGCACCGTCCGGGTGGGCGCGCGGATCGAGGGCGTCCCCGGTCTGCGCCGCATCGACGGACGCGTCGTCCTGGTCGACCTGGACGCCGATCCCGAGCGGGTGGCCCCGCTCGTCGAGGGCATTCGGATCTTCGCGGGCTACGCGGGCTGGACCTTCGGCCAGTTGGAAGGCGAACTGGAGAACAACGACTGGATGGTGGTGTCCGCGCTGCCGTCCGACCCCATCAGCAGCGGCCGTGCGGACCTGTGGGCGCATGTGCTTCGCCGCCAGCCGCTGCCGCTGTCCTTGCTGGCGACGCACCCCATTGAACTCGAACGCAACTGAGAACGTGTACTCCTCGAAGGCACCGAAGGAGACACGGTATGAGACACGACAACTGAACGGCAAGAGCATGGGTGACTTGTCGACTGCGCCCACCGACCGGCCCCGCGACTCGAGCGGAGAGGTACCCAGTTGTGCGCAACCTAGGCGGCCAGACGGGTCGACCCGACGATCAGTCCGAATTGCTGCGGGCTCTCTATCGCGAACACGCCACCGCGCTGTGGCGGTACACGCTCGGCTTGGTACGGGATTCCGGACGGGCGGAGGACATCGTGCAGGAGACTTTGCTCCGGGCCTGGCAACGGCCGAACGTCTTGGATCAGTCCACCGCGTCGGCGCGAGCGTGGCTGTTCACCGTCGCGCGCAATCTCGCCGTGGATGAGCATCGCAGCGCCCGCAGCAGGCGCGAGGTCCGCACCGACAGTCCGCCCGAACAATCGGCCCCGGACCAGTCCGACCGCGCGCTGGACAGCTGGCTGGTCGCGGATGCGCTCGGCAGGCTCAGCGCCGATCACCGCGAGGTGATCGTGCGGGCCTACTATCGCGGCCTGTCCACACACCAGATCGCCGAGGAACTCGGCGTTCCGCCGGGCACGGTGAAGTCCCGGATGCACTACGGTATGCGCGCATTGCGCCTGGCCTTACAGGAGATGGGGGTGACGAACCAGTGACGCAGATCACCGACGACTACAGCACGTGGGACGCCCCGTACGTGCTCGGCTCCCTCACCCGCGAAGAGCGCCTGCAGTACGAGAGCCATCTCGCCGACTGTCCCGACTGCCGGGCGGCCGTGGCCGAACTGGCCGGGCTACCGGGAATGCTCGCTCTCGTGGAGAGCGACATCGCGAACGCGATGATCGAGCCGACCGCCCACCCCGCCGAGCCCGCGCCGGAGTTGCCTCCCCCACCGCCGATGCCCTCCCTTCCCCCACCGCCGATGCCCTCCCTTCCCCCACCGCCGATACCCTCCCTCCCACCACCCGCGCGAATCGCCGACGCGGCCGAACGCCGCCGCAGGCGCAGCGGGTGGACGTCGGTCGGCATCGCGGTGGCCTCGGCCGCGGCGGCGGTGGCGATCGCGGTCCCGATCGCCGTCTCGGTGTCCGGATCGAACCAGTCGACCGAGCCGGGCACCAGCGAGCAGGCGTTCGTCGAACGCCAGATGACTCCGGTGGAGCCGACGCCGGTCTCGGCGAGCTTCAAGCTCGTCCCGGCGGGCGACCGGACGCGAGTGGTGATGACTTGCAGCTACCCGCCCGGCGAACAGCAGCCCTACAGCACCGAGCTCGCGTTGTACCTCACCCGCACCACTGGTCAACAGGAGAAACTCGACGCCTGGCCCGCGGGCCCCGGGACCGAGCTGACCATCGACCGGACCATCGACGGTGCGCCCGAGCAGGTCCGCGCGGTCGAGATCCGCGCGGCCAACTCCGGGAAGGTGCTGCTCACCGGCACGGTGTGAGCGATAGGACGATCCCCCGCGGGCACTGCTCGCGGGGGATCGCCTGCGCACGACTCGCTCAGCGCGTCCGACGCCGGAAGATCGACGACGACCACAGGTAACCGACCGCGGTCAGACCGACGCACCAGGCGATCGAGATGAGCGCGTTGTCGCCGATCTCGGTGCCCATCAGCAGTCCGCGGACGGTCTCGGTGAACGGGGTGAAGGGCTGGTACTCGGCGAACTGACGCAATCCGGCGGGCATGGTGTCGGTGCCGACCAGGCCGCTGCCGAGGAACGGCAGCATCACCAGCGGGAAGGGGGTGTTGCTCGCGCTCTCCGGGTTCGGCGCGAGCAGGCCCAGCGCCACCGACAGCCAGGTGAGCGCGAACATCACCGAGCCGAGCAGCCCGAACACGGCGAGCCACTCGACCGGGTCGGCATTCGGGCGGAAGCCGATCAGCAGTGCGACGCCCGCCATCGCGGCGATGCCGACCAGCGCTTGGATCAACGCGCCGACAACGTGACCGGTCAGCATGGCCGACTGCGCGATGTCCATCGTGCGGAACCGGTTGACGATGCCTTTGGTCGTGTCGGTGGCGACCGACACCGCGACCGAGACGGTCATGTACGCCGGAATCATCAACAGCATGCCCGGCGCGAGATAGTCGATGTAGTTTCCGCCGGAGGACTTCTCCAGCGCGCCGCCGAAGACGAAGTTGAACACCAGCAGCAGCACGGTGGGCATCACGATGACGCCGAAGCTCAGGCTCGGATAACGCTTGGCGTGTAGCAGATTGCGCCGCAGCATGGTCGCCGAATCGGCGAGGGCGTAGGACATGCTCATCGCACGGTTTCCTTCTCGGTGGTGGGGTGGCCGGTCAAGGTGAGGAAGACGTCGTCGAGGTTGGGGGTGTGCACGGCGAGGCCCTCGACCTCGATCTGCTCGTAGTCGAGGCGATCCAATACGGAGCGCAGCGATTTCACGCCGCCGTCGCTGGGCACCGCGAGGGTGAGGTTCTCGTCGTCGTCCGGTGCCGGGGCGGCGACGCCGAGCGCGTCGGCCGCCGCCGCCAGAGCCGGGCGATCGGCGAACTCGAGGCGGATGTGCGCGCCCGGCACCAGGCGCTTCAGTTCCGCCGCCGTGCCTTCGGCGACGATCCTGCCGTGGTCGAGCACCGCGATGCGGTCGGCGAGCTGGTCGGCCTCCTCCAGGTACTGGGTGGTGAGGAAGACCGTGACGCGGTAGTCGTCCACCAACCCGCGGATGATGTCCCAGATCGCCCGCCTGCTGCGCGGATCGAGCCCCGTGGTCGGCTCGTCGAGGAAGATGATGCGCGGATCGCCGACCAGCGTCATGGCCAGGTCCAGGCGCCTGGTCATGCCGCCGGAGTAGGTGGCCACCGTCTTGTCCGCCGCGTCGACCAGGTCGAAGCGCTCCAGCAGGCTCTGCGCCAGCCTGCGGGCATCGCGCCGCGGCAGATGGTGCAGATCACCCATCAGCAGCAGATTCTCCCGGCCGGTGAGCAGTTCGTCGACCGCCGAGAACTGGCCGGTCACCCCGATCTGCGCGCGCACCTGCTTGCGCTCGGCGGCGAGATCGTGGCCGCCGATGCGGATGTCGCCCGCGTCCGGGGTGATCAGCGTGGTCAGGATCTGCACGGTGGTGGTCTTGCCTGCGCCGTTCGGTCCGAGCAGCGAGAAGACCGTGCCTTCGGGGACGGTCAGATCTATCCCGTCGAGCACCACCTGCTCGCCGAACGATTTCCGCAGGCCCCGCGCCGAGACGGCGGCCGTGCGATGGCCGTTCACCATGGTCTTTCCCTTCTGATATACATGCGACTATGCGAATTCGGGCATGTGTTGCCCACACCGCCCCCTCGGGGACGCGGTGCTGATTGATTCAGTTGCGGCGGTTAGATGTCCAGGTCTTCGATCTTCGGGCCCTCGGCCACGTCGACCACCCGCCGGTAGAGTTTGTCGGGCACTTGACCCTTCAGTTCGTCGAGGGAATCGACGACGACGAAGACGAAATCACCCCAGTCCTGCTGGCCGACGCCGAGCAAGCGACGCCAGCTCTTCGGGTCCCGCCAGTCCTTGAGCCACTTCGCACCCACGTCGGCGGGATACTCGTCCCAGTTCGAATACTGGGCGTGCATCACGAATTTGCCCTTGCGGCTGCGATACACCTGGACGTGCTCGATCCGCGTATCGTTGACCTCGTGCCACTCCCCTAGCAGGGCGCCGGAGAAGCGGACCTGCCGCACACCGTCGCGACCGACTTTGAGCACGATTTCGTCGTAACCCTCCAGCCGGCCCTCCTCGAGTTCGATGAACCGGCGCAGCGCCGTGACCACCGCCCCCGAGAGATTGCCGCCGACCAGTTCCTGCGCGCGCTGGAAGAGCGGGAGGTCGTCGTCGGCAACGTAGATCGTCTTGTTGGGCATGCTCTGACTATACGTAGATGTATACGTACACGCAAGTAGGGCGGCATATCTTTCGAGCCGCCGTTGAACCGTCCGGCGTCCCGATCCGTATCACTCCTGTACGCAGTCGATATCTCGTCAGCGGAAAGGAGCGCGGATGCGGACTCGGGTGGTGGACCATCTGGTGCGAGCGGTCTCGGCGTTGGGCGTGCGCCACATCTTCGGGGTGGACGGCGCCAACATCGAGGACCTGTACGACGCGATCTTCGACGCGCCGGAGCATGTCACCGGAGTGGTTGCCAAACACGAGTTCTCGGCGGCCACCATGGCCGACGGGTACGCCCGCAGCACGGGGGGATTCGGGGTGGTCGCGGCGACCTCGGGCGGCGGCGCGATGAATCTCGTTGCCGGACTGGCCGAATCGTTCGCCTCGCGGGTGCCGGTGCTCGCCCTGGTCGGCCAGCCTCCGACCGTCCTGGAAGGCAACGGCGCTTTCCAGGACACCAGCGGACGCGCGGGCGCGATCGACGCCGTCCGTTTGTTCGGCGCGGTCAGCACCTATTGCGCCCGTGTGGAGGCCGCCGCCGACCTGCCGGATCGGCTGGACCGCGCGGTGCGAGCCGCCCGGCGCGGCGGTCCGGCGGTGCTGCTGCTGCCCAAAGACGTGCAGCAGGCGGACGCGGGCGACCCGGCGCCGTGGTGGCGCCCCGCGCCGCGGACGCATCGGTCCGACGAGGCCGGGATCGCCCGCGTCCGCGCCGCGCTCGACTCGGCCCGGCACACCGGCAAGATCGTCATCATCGCCGGCGATCAGGTCGCGCGCGACGACGCGCGCGCCGAACTCGCGCGCCTGGCCACCGCGCTGGACGCCGCGGTGGGTGTCGCGCCGGACGCGAAGGACACCTACGACAACACCGATCCCGCCTTCTGCGGTGTCACGGGCAGCATGGGTCATCCCGAACTGGCGGCGGCCATCCGGTCTTCGGCCCTGTGCCTGCTGGTCGGCACCCGGATGCCGGTTCCGGCCCGCGCCGGCTCGGAGACCGCGCTCGCCGAACGCATGGTCGCGAGCATCGGTGTGGCGCCACCGTTCCTGCCCGCGATCCACGCGACCAGCACCGATCTCTCGCGAACGCTCGCGAGGCTCGCCGACGAACTGGACGACGGCAGCACCGGAGCCGAACGCGTGCGCGCGGCGCAACCGCTGACCTCGCTGCGCGTACCCGCCTCCGCCGGTCCCGGTCTACGCTATCGGGAAGCAGTCGAGACGATCGACGCCGTCTTGCCGGAAGGCACCGATGTGTTCGCGGACGCGGGCAACACCGGCGCGGCCGTCGTGCACCATCTCCGGGTCCCGCGGGACGGGCGGTTCGTGGTCGCCCTCGGCATGGGTGGAATGGGGTACGCGTTCGGCGCGGGCATCGGGTCCGCGTTCGCGCGAGCTGATGGCGTCCGCCGGACGGTGGTCATCGCCGGTGACGGGTCGTTCTACATGCACGGCATGGAGTTGCACACCGCGATCGAGCACGCCTTGCCGGTCACCTTCGTCGTACTGAACAACAACGCGCACGCCATGTGCGTGACCAGGGAGCAGCTGTACTACCGGGATCGCTACAGCTTCAACCGATTCCGTCCGGCCTATCTGGGCGCGGGCATCGCCGCGATGTTCCCCGGCCTGCCCGCCTTCTCGGTGCACACCGTCGACGATCTCGCCGCAGCGCTGCGGCACTGCCTGGATACCGAGGGACCGTCGTTCCTCTCGATCGAGTGCGATCCCGACGAGATTCCGCCGTTCCTGCCGTTCCTGACCACCGTGGAGCAAACCCGCGGCCACAACTGAACGTCCGCGCCCGCACAACCCGAAGGAGTAACCCCGTGACGACGAGTTCCCTCCCTGCCCTCAGTGACATCCCGGAACAGGCCGTGCCGGGCGTGCTCCGCATCGAGAACTCCGACAAGGACGCGACCACGCCGATCATCATGGACATGCTGCGGTCGGTGTATCCGCACGACCAGATCTACGGCGATTACTGTCCGGTGCAGGGCTATATCGCCGCACCGCCGCGAGAGGTGTACGAATATCTCGCCGACACCAGGTCGCTGGAGGAGTGGACCTACAGCATGCGCGGGTTCGTCGAGACCGACGAACCCGGGCTGTGGCTGGCCTACGACCGGCTGGGCGACGAGACCAAGATCTTCACCCGCACCCTCGCGAACCCCGAGGCCATGACCGTCGACTACCACTGCGCCTGGGACCAGTCCCGGCACCTGTGGATGATCTACCTCCTGCGCGTGGTCGACGCCCAAGTGGTGTTCGACAAGCCGGGGTCGGTGGTCCTGTGGGTGAACTGCAAACACCCCTTCTACGACGCGAACCCGTACCCCGAGACCGCGCCGCCTGAACGGCCGGTGTGGGTCGGCGACTTCTGGGACATGTTCTCGGCGGGTCATCAGCTGGAGATGGACAACCTCAAGGCCATCTGCGAGTACCGGGCCGCGCACGGCCTGCCCATCAAGCCCGACTGGATGAAATGAGATGGCATTGATCACCCAGAATTTGCCGCAGGTCAGTCTCGTCGACGTGGCCTCGTACCTACCCGGCGAGCCGGTCGGCACCGAGTACTTCACGCAATTCGCGCGCTCGGATCGGATGGCGAAGAACGTCATGTTCCGCGCGCCCAAGGGCCGCCACCACGTGGCTCGGGACGAGACCGCGGTGGACATGGTCGAGCGCGCCGTCGCACCGCTGATCGAGCGCAACGGCGCGGACGCGATCGCCGATATCGATGTGCTGATCACGCACACCCAGCTGCCGGACAACCCGGTGCTCGGCTGTGGGCCCGAGGTGGCGCGCAGGCTCGGCATCCGCCCCTCCTACGTCTACGACCTGCACAACGGCGGATGCGCGGCGTTCGTGCACATGATGGCGATGGCCCGCATGATCTTGCAGACCACCCCGGCCCGCACCGCGCTGATCGCGGCGTCGCAGAACTGCGCGGGACCGGTGTTCACCCAGACCGAGATCCGCAAGCTGGCCCAGGCCCCGGTGCCCGGCGACGGCTGCGGGGTGGGGCTGCTGCGCAAGGACGACAGCGCGCCGATTCTCGACATCGAATGCCGCACCTATCCCGAGTTCGCCGGAGACATGGAGTTCTCCACCAACGGCGAGCGCAAGTATTGGGAGCCGGGCGAGGGCCAAGGGTGTGTCAGCTTCACCGAGTCCAAGGTGACCAAGGTGTTCGCCCGGGGCAACCGGCTGGTTCCGGAAGTGGCGCTGGCGGTGTGCGATCGGATCGGGGTGCGGGGACGCGACGTCGACACGTTCGTCACCAATCAGCCGAACCGGCTGTTCCTGCGCAACTGGCACGACGCGCTGGAGTTGCCCGCGCAGCGGCATCCCGACACCTTCGACTCCTGCGGCAACCTGTTCGCCGCGGGCATCCCGGTGACGCTGGATGTGGAGAACCGGGCGGGACGGCTGGCCAACGGATCGCTGGTGCTGCTGGCCGGCTTCGCGCACGCGGGCGATTTCGCGGGCGCGGCCGCCGTCCGCTGGGGAGCTGCGCGATGAGCGTGCGCGTCGTCGACGGCACCCGGCCCTCTCGCCGGCACCAGGTATCCCGGGTGCCGCCCCGCTTCGACCTCACCCTCAGCGAGAATCCGTTCCCACCGCTGCCTTCGGTGCTGCGGGCGGTGCACATGACGCTTGCTCAGGCCAACCGCTACCCGGAGTTCCTGCCGCGTCGGCTGCCGTCGCTGATCGCCGGGCATGTGGGTGTTCGGGCAGATCAGGTGGTGGTCGGCTCGGGGGCGACCGGCGTGGCCCTGCAGATTTTGCAAACGCTCACCACGCCGGGAAAACAGATCGTCTACAGCGCGCCGACGTTCGACGGGTATCCGATCATGGCGGAGATGGCCGGGCTCGAGGCGGTGCCGGTGCCGCTGGACGCGGCGGGGGATCAGGACCTGCGGGCGATGCGGCATGCCGTCGACCGGCGCACCGCACTGGTCGTGGTGTGCCGTCCGCACAATCCCACCGGAACGGTGCTTGCGGCGGACGAGTTGAAAGCGTTCCTATCCGACGTGCCTGCCCGTGTCCCGGTGCTTCTCGATGAGGCGTACGTCGAATTCCTCGGTGCGGCGGAGTACATCGACCCGCTGGCATTGATCGCGAAGCATCCCAACCTGCTCGTCCTGCGGACTTTCTCGAAGGCGTACGGGTTGGCCGGGCTGCGGATCGGTTACGCCTTCGGCAGGCCCGAGCTGATCGCGCGCGCGAGCAAGCTGCAACTCCCCTTCGGGATGAGCGCGGCAGCGGTGGCCGCGGTCGCCGCCTCCTACGCCGCCGAACCCGAGCTCGCCGCGCGCACCTTCCGCATCACCGAGGAGCGGGATGCGCTCCGAGCCGCACTGATGGCTCGCGGATTCGCGATACCGGAAAGTCGCGCCAACTTTCTGTACATCCCCGGTCCCGGCACCGTCACCGCGCTGCGCCGCGCGGGGATCGCCGCGAAGTCCTATCCGGACGGCAGCGCGCGGATCGCGGTCGGCGATCCCTCCGCAGACCAGGCGGTTCTCCAAGCGCTTTCGACGCACGCCCGGTGAGCTCGGGGCCGTGCCCCGACGACGACTCGCGGACCGGATGTCCGATGCAGGACATCCGCCATCCGTGCGCGTCGGGAGGTTGGAGCGGCTGTCCGAGGTGATTCGATCAAGGGATGTGGGGCGAATTCGAGGTCAACGCGGCGCCCGCGCACGGGACCGCGAGTCGTGTGCTGTTCCGGCTCGCCGTGGGGCGATGGGCGTTCATCCTGCGACAGACGCTCATCGAGCCCGGCGGCAGCAGCGGGTGGCATTACCACGACGGGACACTGTTCGTACTGGTAGCGCGGGGAACCCTGGATCACCCCGGCGCGGACTGCGCGCCGGTCGCCTATCGGCGGTGGCGGGTCTTCCGGGAACCGAGCGGACCGCGCTACCCGCACGTGGCTCGCAACGCCGGGACCGCGCCGGTACTGCTGTGTGTGCTCTACATCACTCCGGTCGGCAGCCCGCTGTCGCGCAGTGTCGCACCGCCGCCGTGTGCGGAAGACAGGGCGTGAGCCTCTTACTCGGCACGCTGCGAATGCGCGCGGCTATCTGTCGGCCCGGCTTATCGCGGCCCGGCGCGTACGGCCGACGTCAGCCTGCCGGTTGGCAGGCGTCGCGGAGTGAGCAGGCGCCGCAGGAGTTGCCGCAGCCACCGGTCTCCGGCGGCGGCGCGATGGCGGCGGCCGCCTGCGCTGCGGCATTGGCGCCCGCGCCGAGGGTGAACAGCGCGACCAGGGCGGCGACACCCGCGACCGCGAGCGCGACGACGCCGCCCGCGGCCAGCCCGACCAGACCACCGGCGAACAGCAGCGCTCCGGCCGCGATCGAGGTGGGCGCGGCGACCCGGTTGGCGACGCGGAAGGTCTCGTCCGTGGACAGCGCGGCCTCGGTGTGGACGCCGAAGAAACGATTGCGGGGCAACCGGCCGGTCAGTCCGAGGGCGCCGGTTGTGACGGCCACGACGGCAGGCACGAACAGGACGAGAGCGACGACGAACACCTAGGCAGGCTAGCGCATCGGTGCCGCCGCGCCGCCGACGGGCGGTGCGACGGCGAACACGTCCGCAAAGTCCAGGCCAGCCCGATTTTCGGTCCATCGGAGGGGACGTTCTACCCTGATAGACGAAGTTTGTCGGGGATCGGCGACCACAAGAAGGCAGGACCGTGCAAGACACACGTGCAACCGAAAGCGATGTACCAGAGCACCGGTACAACGCGGAGCTTGCCGGCCGCATCGAGCGCCGGTGGCAGCGGACGTGGGACGAACGCGGAACCTTCCACGCGCCGAACCCGGTGGGGCCGCTGGCCGGCCCCACCCCGGCCGACAAGCTGTTCATCCAGGACATGTTCCCGTACCCGTCCGGCGCGGGTCTGCACGTCGGGCATCCGCTCGGCTACATCGCCACCGATGTCTTCGCGCGCTACCACCGGATGCACGGCCGCAACGTGCTGCACGCCCTGGGCTACGACGCCTTCGGCCTGCCTGCCGAGCAGTACGCGGTGCAGACCGGCGCGCACCCGCGCGACACCACCGAGTCGAACATCGCCACGATGCAGCGCCAGCTGGACCGCCTCGGCCTCGGCCACGACCGGCGCCGCTCGTTCGCGACCACCGATCCCGAGTACTACCGCTGGACGCAGTGGATCTTCCTGCGGATCTACAACGCGTGGTTCGACACCGAACTGAACCGCGCCCGCCCGATCGCCGAACTGGCGGCCGAGTTCGCCTCCGGCGCGCGCGCCGTGCCGGACGGCCGGTCCTGGGACACGATGTCGGCGGCCGAGCGCGGCGCGCTGCTGGACTCGCACCGGCTGGTGTATCAGACCGAGTCGGTGGTCAATTGGTGCCCCGGTCTGGGCACCGTGCTGGCCAACGAGGAAGTCACCGCCGACGGCCGCAGTGAGCGCGGCAACTTCCCGGTGTTCCGGAAGCGGCTGCGGCAGTGGATGATGCGCATCACCGCCTATTCCGATCGGCTGGTCGACGACCTAAACCGGCTGGACTGGCCGGAGAACGTGAAGTCGATGCAGCGCAACTGGATCGGACGATCCCGCGGCGCGCAGGTGAAGTTCGACGCCGACGGCGAGCAGATCGAGGTCTTCACCACCCGGCCCGACACCCTGTTCGGCGCCACCTACGTCGTGCTCGCGCCGGAACACGAGCTGGTCGACAAGCTCACCGCGCCGGCGTGGCCGGCGAACACCGACCCGCGCTGGACCAACGGCGGCGCAGCCACCCCGGCCGACGCCGTCGCGGCCTACCGCAAGTCGATCGCGGCCAAGTCCGATCTGGAGCGCCAGGAGAACAAGGAGAAGACCGGCGTCTTCCTGGGCAACTACGCGATCAACCCGGCCGACGGCAAGGCCGTGCCGATCTTCATCGCCGACTACGTGCTGAGCAGCTACGGCACCGGCGCGATCATGGCCGTGCCCGGGCACGACCACCGCGACTGGGAGTTCGCGTCCGTCCTCGGGCTGCCGATCGTCGAGGTGATCAGCGGCGGCGACCTGGCGAAGGGCGCGCACGCGGGCGAGGGCGTGCTGGTGAACTCCGGCTATCTCGACGGCATGTCCGTCGAGGAGGCCAAAGCGGCGATGATCGCCCGGCTGGAGGCCGACGGCCACGGCAAGGGCACCATCCAGTACAAATTGCGCGACTGGTTGTTCGCCCGTCAGCGCTACTGGGGTGAGCCCTTCCCGATCGTGTACGACGAGCAGGGCGCTCCGCACGCGCTGCCGGAATCGATGCTGCCGGTATCGCTGCCGGAGCTGGACGATTTCGCCCCCGTGACGTTCGATCCGGACGACGCGGATTCCGAGCCGTCCCCGCCGCTGGCCAAGGCGACCGACTGGGTGGAAGTCGAACTGGACCTGGGCGACGGGCCGAAGCGCTACCGCCGCGACACCAACGTCATGCCACAGTGGGCGGGCAGTTCCTGGTACGAGATCCGCTACGCCGATCCGACGAACGCGGAAACGTTCTGCGCGAAGGAGAACGAGGCGTACTGGCTCGGCCCGCGCACCGACGTCGGCGGACCGGACGATCCGGGCGGCGTCGACCTGTACGTCGGCGGCGTCGAGCACGCGGTGCTGCACCTGCTCTACGCCCGGTTCTGGCAGAAGGTGCTCTACGACCTGGGTGACGTGTCCGCGAGCGAGCCGTACCGGCGACTGTTCAACCAGGGCTACATCCAGGCGCACGCCTACACCGACGAGCGCGGCGCGTACGTGCCCGCCGCCGAGGTCATCGAGCGCGACGGCGAATTCTTCTGGACCGACGCCACCGGCGCGCAGATCCCGGTGCGCCAGGAATACGGCAAGATCGGCAAGTCGCTGAAGAACGCCATCTCGCCGGACGAGATGTGCGACCTGTACGGCGCGGACACCTTCCGCTTCTACGAGATGTCCATGGGCCCGCTGGACACCTCCCGGCCGTGGGCGACCAAGGACGTCGTCGGCGCGCACCGCTTCCTGCAGCGCGCCTGGCGTCTGGTGGTCGACGAGGAGTCCGGCGCCCTTCGGGTGACCGACGCCGAGCCGACCGGCGAGACGCTGCGCCTGCTGCACAAGACGATCGCCGGCGTGGACGAGGATTTCGCCGCGCTGCGCGACAACACCGCGGGCGCCAAGCTGATCGAGCTGACCAATCACCTGACCAAGAGCTACCCGGACGGTGCGCCGCGCTCGGTGGTGGAGCCGCTGGTGCTGATGCTGGCGCCGATGGCCCCGCACATCGCCGAGGAACTGTGGGAACGCCTGGGGCACACCGCCTCGCTGGCGCACGGCCCCTTCCCGGTCGCCGATCCGGCGCTGCTGGTGGAGGAGTCGGTGGAGTATCCGATCCAGGTGAACGGGAAGGTACGCAGCCGGGTTCAGGTGGCGGCCGACGCGGACAACGCGGCGATCGAGGCGGCCGCGCTGGCCGACGAGAAGATCGCCGCGCTGCTGAACGGAGCGCCGCCGCGCAAGCTGATCGTGGTGCCGGGCCGCCTGGTGAACATCGTCGCCTGACGGTCAGCGCGGCGGGAGCAGGACGTCGTCGAGCGTGACCAGCGAAAGGTTGCGCTCTTCGACGATGTCTACCAATCGCCCGTAGCAGTGCGTGACGGCGGGCGCGTCGGCATGCCCGATGACGATCGTCTGCGGCTGGAGTGCTGCCGCGCGCATTCGATCAGCTACTCCTCGGTGATCACACCGGAGTCGGACAGCGAGCCGTGCCACCGGGCGGAATTCGCTGTCGTCGGCGCTCCGCCCGCGATTCGCCGTGAGTCCGCGATTCAGTACGGCCGGAGCACGACCTCGGTGGGGTGCGCGTCGCGGGGAGTTTCGATGGCCGAACGCACCGCGTAGGCCACCGTCTCCGGCGTGAGGAAGTCCTCGGCCCGGTACTCGCGTCCCTCGCCCGCGATGATCTCGCGCTGCATATCGGTGTCGATGCGCCCCGGATGGATCGAGGTCACCCGCAATTGCGGCTCCTCCTGCCGCAACGCGTCACCGAAAGCGCGCAGCCCGAACTTGCTCGCCGCGTACGAGGCCCAGCCCGCGTTGGCGCGCAGCCCCGCGCCCGAGTTGATCAGCACCACGTGACCCCGGCCCGCCCGCAGCGCGGGCAGCAGCAGGCGGGTGAGTTCGGCGACCGCGATGAGGTTGGCTTCCAACGTATTCCGCCACTGCTCGACGGTGGATTCCGCGATCGTGCCGAGATCGGCGATGCCCGCGTTGTGCACCAGCACGTTCAGGCTCCGGATCGGCGCGGCCGCTTCGGCGACGGCGGCGTAGTCGGTGAGCTCCACCGGCCAGCCCTGCGCGGTGGGCAGCTCCGCCAGGATGCCGCGCAGCGACTCCGCCGATCGCGCGCCGAGCAGCAAATCGTGTGTGGGCGCGAGCGCACGGGCGATCGCGGCGCCGAGGCCGCGGCCGGCGCCGGTGATCAACGCGGTCGGTTTCGGGCTCGCGGCGGAAGTCATGGCCCCCACCGTAACCGGCTGGGAGAAGAAGGCGTAAAAACCGGTAGCACTGGACGAACGACTAGCGATGCAGGCTGACTCGAGGTGAGAATCTCGAAGCAGCGAATCATGGACGGGGCGTGCGAAAGTGAGAACCGCCGAACAAGAACCGGCCGCGGGCCGAGCGGATGAAGACGAAACGGACACCGCTGAGCGGGCATATCTGCGGGTGACATCGCAGAATAGGGGGATGGCACATCCGGGCTTCACCCCCACCCAGCTCGCGGCCCGCGCTGCCTACCTGCTGCGCGGCAACGATCTGGGCACGATGACCAGCGCGGCGCCCCGACTGTACCCGCACATGTGGAGCTGGGACGCGGCGTTCGTCGCGGTCGGGCTCGCGCCGCTGAGCGTGGAGCGGGCGGTGGTCGAGTTGGACACCTTGCTCTCGGCGCAATGGAAGAACGGAATGATCCCGCACATCGTCTTCGCCAACGGCGTGGACGGTTACTTCCCCGGCCCGGCCCGCTGGGAGTGCCGCAAACTGGCGGCCGACGCGCCGGACGGCCCGGACACCTCGGGGATCACCCAACCGCCCGTGCACGCCATCGCGGTGCAGCGGATCCTGGATCATTCGCGCAGGCACGGTCGCAGTACCAGGGCCATTGCCGAGGAGTTCCTCAACCGGCGCTGGCCGGATCTGGTGCGCTGGCACCGCTGGCTGGCGCACGCTCGCGATCCCAAGGAGACCGGCCGCATCACGCTGTATCACGGCTGGGAGTCCGGGATGGACAACTCGCCGCGCTGGGATCGCGCCTATGAGCACGTAGTCCCCGGCGACCTGCCGCCCTACCGGCGCGAGGACGTGCTGGTGGTGTCCGATCCGACCCAGCGCCCCACCGACCGCGAGTACGACCGCTATCTGTGGCTGGTCGAGCAGATGCGCCGCGCGGGCTACGACGACTACCAGCTCGCCTCCACCATGAGCTTCGCCGTCGAGGACGTGTTCGTCACCGGCATCTTCTCGCTGGCCTGCGAGGTGCTGGCCAATATCGGCGAGGAGTACAAGCAGCCGCACGCGGACGTGCGCGATCTCTACGCCTGGGCCGACCGGTTTCGCGCCGGCGTCGTCGCGACGGCCGATGCCCGCACCGGCGCGGCCCGCGATTTCGACGTGCGATTGCAGCGGTGGATCAACACCGAGACGCTCTCGATGTTCGCGCCGCTGCTGTGCGGCGGTCTTCCCCGCGACACCGAGCGCGCTCTGCTGCGCCTGTTCGAGGGCCCGCGCTTCTGCGGGCATCCGGATCTGCGCTACGCGCTGCCGCCCTCCACGTCGCCGGTGTCCAAGGATTTCCGTTCCCGCGAGTACTGGCGCGGCCCGGTGTGGCCGGTGATGAGCTGGCTGTTCTCCTGGGTCTTCGCCCGGCGCGGCTGGGCCGAGCGCTCGTTCATGCTGCGCGCCGAGGGGTTGCGGCAGGCCAGCGACGGCAGTTTCGCCGAGTACTACGAGCCGTTCACCGGCGAACCGCTCGGCAGCATGCAGCAGTCGTGGACGGCGGCCTCGGTGTTGGATTGGCTCGGCTGAGGACACATCAGACATCCCATCCGTCACACTGGTAACAATCAGAGCGAATGGCTATCGTCGTGCGGCATGGACACCTGGAGGTCGACCCCTCGCCGCGCCGCGGCGCTGTCGCTGATCGCACTGTCCGGCATCCTCGCCACCGCGCTACCCGCGACCGCCGCGCCGACCGGTCCGGACGTCTCCTCCTGGCAGCACACCGATGGCAGTCTGATCGACTGGTTCGCGGTCAAGCGCGCCGGCCACAACTTCGCCATGGTCAAGGCCACCGAGGGGCTCAACTACATCAATCCGTACTTCGTGCCCGACAGCCTGCTGATGCGCGCCGCCGGCCTCGCTCGCGGCACCTACCACTACGCCCGGCCCAATCTGCCGCCCGAACCGCAGGCCGCGATGTACGCGGCGGTGGCGCTGGGACAGAACGGACCGCTCGACCTGCCGCCGGTGCTGGACCTGGAGAACACCGGCGGTCTCGGCCCGGCAGCCCTGATCGACTGGACTCGCCGCTACCTGAACACTGTGGAAGCACTCACCGGCCGCGTCCCGATTCTCTACACCTATCCCAACTTCTGGCATACCGCGATGGCCGACACGACCGAGTTCGCCGACTACCCGCTGTGGATCGCCGACTATCGCGGCAACGCCCAACCGGAAGTCCCCGGCGGCTGGTCCACGTGGACGTTCTGGCAGACCACCGACAGCGGCACCATCCCCGGCATAGCGGGCCGCGTCGACCTCAACGTCTACAGCGGCGCCCAAGGCGATTTCGCCCGCTTCGCGAACATGAGCGGCGGCACCGGCAGCGGATGAGAGTGGAGCCGCCACTCGCCCAGTCGAGTAGCGGCTCCACCCGTGGGAAAGCCGCGGAGGTGGTCGGCCGTGGTTGCAGGGGGCCGGTGGGGCGCCGCGGCTGTGGTCGTCAGACCCCGATGCGGCCGCCTGCCTTCTTCCAGACCGCCACGACCGAGGGGCGCGGCTGAGCTGTGCCGCCGTCGGGCCAGTGCGACAACGGGTTTTCGGGGGTGGCGTCGTCGGCCTCGCCGGGATGCTGCACGCACACCATGACCCGCGCCTCGCTCACCACCGGGCCGCAGGTCTCCGCACCGCGCGGGACGGTGAGGAACTGCTTGGTCTGGCCGCGGTTCGGGCCGTCGAGCACCACGGCGAACAAGCCGTCGTTCGACTTCAGGGCATTGCCGTCGGTGGAGATCCACAGGTTGCCGTACGGGTCGAAGGCCAGGTTGTCCGGGCAGGAGATCGGGCTGACGTGGGCCTTGTCGTATCCGGCGAAATAGGTGTCGGCCGCCGCGGGATCACCGCAGACCAGCAGCAGCGACCAGGTGAACGTGGTGCCGGTGTGGTTGTCGTCGATCTCCAGGACCTGGCCGTTCTTGTTCAGCTTGCGCGGGTTCGCCTCGTCCGGGCCCTGCTTGCCTTCCGCGCCGCGGTTGTCGTTGTTGGTCAGCGCCACGTACACCTTGCCGGTGTACGGGTTGGCCTCGAAGTCCTCCGGGCGGTCCATCTTGGTGGCGCCCACTTTGTCGGCGGCCAGACGGGTGAACACCGCCACCTCCTCCGCGCTCATGCCGTCGACCAGCGACTTGCCCTTGCCGTCCGCGCCGGTCTCCAGCAGCGGAATCCACTGGCCGGTGCCGGTGAAACCCTGGTCCGACGGCTTCGCGCCGGTGCCGTCGATCTTGTCCGCGTGATCACCGGTGAGCTTGGCGACGTACAGGGTGCCCGCGTCCAGGATGGTCAGGTTGTGCCGCATGCTGGCCGCGCCCGTGCCCGACTGGATCTTGCGCGAGGACACGAACTTGTACATGTAGTCGAACTTCTCGTCGTCACCGGTGTAGGAGACGACGTCGCCGTTCTTCGTGACGTAGATCGTGGCGCCCTCGTGCTTGAGCCGGCCCATCGCGGTGTGCTTGATCGGCGTCGAGTTCGGGTCCCACGGGTCCACCTCGACCACGTAACCGAAACGGTTGGCCTCGTTGGGTTCCTGCGCCAGATCGAAACGCTTGTCGGCGCGCTCCCATTGGTTGGCGGTCTTGCCCGCGGCGAAGCCATAGCGCTCGAGCCGGGTCGCGGCGGCGGACTCGGTAACCTTGTCGCCGTTGGCGAAGTAGCCGTTGAAGTTCTCCTCGCCGGACAGCACGGTGCCCCACGGCGTCAGGCCGCCGGAGCAGTTGGCGAAGGTGCCGAGCACCTTGGTGCCGGTCGGATCGGCCGAGGTCTTCACGAACTCGCTGCCCGCGGCGGGACCGGTCAACTGGAACTCGGTGGTCGCGGTGATCCTGCGGTTGTACTTGCCGAACGTGGGAACGAGCCTGCCGGAGCCGGATTCACCCTTGACCTCCACCACGGTCAACCCGTGGGCGGCCATGGTGACCGCGATCTGCTCGTCGGTCGGCGCGTCCTTGTTGTAGCCACGGAACATGTGCGGGCTGGTGGTGTACTCGTGATTGACCACCAGCAGGTAGCCGTTGGCCTGGCCCTCGATCGGCAACAGGGCGGCGAAGTCGTTGTTGTAGCCGAACTGCTTGGCCTGCGCGGCGGCGGTCTGCTTGTCGAAGTCGAAGGCGGGCGCGTCCGGGAACAGCGGATCGCCCCAGCGGATCACGACGGACTGCTCGTAGCCGTCCGGGATTACCACGGCGTCTTCCTTGTTCGGCGCGACGGCGGCGAAATCGGTGCCGGTTCCCGGCGGGCCCGCGGGTGAGGCCGACACCGCGGGTTTCGGCTCGTCGTCACCGCAGGCGGCGAGCACGCTGCCCGCACCGACCGCGAGCACGGCGGCCGCGCCGCCCTTGATCAGCCCCCGCCGGTTCAGCGAGCTGACGATGTCGCCGAAGTAGGCGCCCGAGGAGGTGTTCGGCGGCTCGTGGAAGCACGCGTTCGCGCACTTGTACTCACATGTCACGGCGGCGCGCGACGACTGTCCGTCGTGCTTCACGAAAAGGGCGAGTGGCTGAAGACTCACGGTGACTCCTGGGTTGGGCCGATGGCCGCACGGTAAACCATCCGGACAATCCGGAAGGGACGGCAAAGTGAACAACCGCCCAATTAGGTAACCCTCAAATTGCCGGACCACCAGACCTGGGAACAAACGGAAACCGCGCCGGTTCGATGATCTCGAATCGGCGCGGCATGGGTGTCGGAAAACAGCTGCCTCGTTCTCGGTGGGACCGGCTCGGATTTCGTCCGGCCCACCCATCAGGCGTTCACCGGAAGGGCGATGACGACCTCGCTCTCGTCCTCGGGCAGGTAGTGCGCCCGCAGGATGCGACCCACCTGAACCTGGGCGACACCGGCCGGGGCGAGGAACTTCGTGACCCGGGTGGCGAAGGTGGAGCCGTCCGGCCGGGTGACCACCAAACCGAGCTCGACCTCGGTGTGCCCATCGCGGATCGTGCCGGTGACCGACAGCGACTGCACCACCGCCTGGGTGGCGATGCCCCGCTCGGCGATGTCGAGCTTGTGCCGGGTGGTCATGCCCTTGCGGATCAGCGACTCGTTCATCGCCTGCTGTGCGGCGGACGCGTCGCCGGACAGGTCGACCTCGACCCGGTCGGTGCGGCCGGGCAGGTAGCGCACCGGAAGCACCACCCCGGCCCGCAGCAGGGCCAGTTCGGTGAACGGCACGATCATCTTCGCGGCGGAGTGGAAGATCTTGCCGTCGGCGCCTTCGACGCTGAACTCGACGTGGACCTGCGGCTGGTCGTTGACGGTGACCCCGGTCTGCCGCACCGACCGGACCGTGCCCAGGCCGGTGAGCCCCTCGCGGAACTCGGCGCTGTTGCGTCCGGTCAAGGCGATCATGATCCCTTCGCCGGTAAAGGCGAAGACCATGGGGACCAGGGTGAACGCGAGGATCGGCAGCGCCATCTCGACGCCGAGCCAGCCCATTCCGGAGGGCTCCCAGTCGCTGGTGGGGACGTAGGTGACAGCGTGGTAGACGTAGTAGCCGATCGCGGCGGCGCCGAGGGCGAGGGCGAGCAGACGGATCCTTTTCATGACATTTCCTTTTCGGTGTGCGGTTTCGGGGTTCGCCGCGCCCCGTCATCCCGGTGGTTCGAGCGGGATGACGGGGCGGACCGGGAGAACATGCGGCGATCAGGCGCCGACGATGGACGAGCAGGCGAAGGTGATGTCGAACTTCGCGGTTTTCGGGGCGGCCAGCGGGTTGGTCAGGTCGGGGGCGCCCACGCCCTCGCCGGTGACCTTGAAGGTGTTGCCGTCCTTGACGACCGTGGCGGAGCCGCCCGGCATGCCGTTGCCGAAGCCGACCGCGTAGGGCAGGCCGTTGTCGCCGCCCTTGCTGCCCGCGATCCCGACGGCCTGCACGGTGTTCGCGTCGGTGATCGTCGCGCTCACCGTCAGGTTGCCGTAGGCGGAGTTCGCGGTGTCGGTCAGCGCGAGCGCGAGGGTGCCGCCCTGCTTGGCGCAAGTGGTGTCGAACTTCGCGTCGAAGGCCTTGCCGTCGACCGAAGCGACCGACTTCCCCGCCGGAGCGGCCGGCTGCGCCGAGGTCGGCGCGGGCGCGGCGGGCGAGCTGCCCTTGCTGTCACCGCAGCCGGTGAGCACGGCGACCGCGGCGGTGGCGGCGAAAGCGGCGGCGGCGATGCGGAACGAAGTGGTGTTCATGGTCTGTCCTTGTCGTTTGCGGGGCGGAGGCCCCTGGTTCTGTTTCCCCGGCCCTTGTGTGGGGCCGATGAGAAAAAGGTAGGAACGATTCGCGCCCTACCGATCCCAGGTTTTCCACATTTCCGCAGGTAGAGGACCTAACTCCACCCCCAACCAGCCACCGTTCCCGAACGCGGCGGTGCCGTCGAGTGGCACACGGCTGTGGCATTTCGCGAGAAGAGTCTCGACCATGTGCCGCTGATCTTGATGTGTGCGGTGGCTGTCGGCTGCCGGGTCGCGACTTCTCGGTCGAGATACAACGAAAACGGCCCGGCCCCTGTCCTTTCGAGGACAGCGGGCCGGGCCGCAGGGATCGCTACTGCTAGGGGCGCATGAACTCGCCGTCGTTCACGCCAGCGGTGAACGCGTCCCAGTCGCTGGGAGTGAACACCAGCGCCGGGCCGGTGGGGTTCTTCGAGTCGCGGACGCCGACCATGCCGCCTTCGAGGTGCGCGACCTCGACACAATCCTTCGCCCCGCTGCTGCGGCTACTCTTGAACCACTTCGCACTGGATAGGTCAACGCTCACTGTCATACTCCTTCGCGATCTTGAAGATGAGGGTTCGACTGCCTGCCTCATCCAGCGCCAGACGGTCCAGTTCTGCGCAGGCTTGACGGTACTGCCGGATCTCGTCTGCGCTTTCAAGGTACAAGTCGCCCAAGAAACCTTGCACATAGACCACGGGTGGCACCGTCAAATCTGCGGTTGGGTGGCGCGGAAACTCCAACAGCACGAATATGCCGACCAGAAGAGCGCGGTACGCGCCAACTGTCGCAGGCACAACGCGGATCGATACGTTCGGCAACTCCCCGACCTCCAACAAGTGGCGGAGCTGGGCAGTCATGATTTCGGTGTTTCCCGTCTTGCGTCGAAGCACAGACTCATCGACAAACACATGAAAGGTAAGGGGATTACGTTCGTCGGTGAGCCGTGATTGGCGTTTGAGTCCGACCTGCAACATGCGTTCGGCATCCTCGGCGGGCTTGTTCGGGAACTCCGTCCAGATAAGCGCGCGCTTGTACTCTTCAGTGTGCAGCAGGCCCGGCAAGAACGTCGTCTGGTACGACGTGATCCGGTTGGCGGCATCCCCTAGACCGACGAACAGATTGAAGTCCTTCGGGATCGTGTCCTCGGCAAATGCCTGCCACCAGCCTTTCGCACCCTTGGTTTCCTTGACCAGCTCCAGGACGACCCGGGTCTCCTTCTCAGTGGCGTTGTAGAGCTGACACAGTCGCTCGATCAGGACCGGGTTGAAGCGGACCGGTTGACCGGTCTCCATCTTCCAGATCGTTGATCGCGCGGAGGCGATCGCGGTAGCTGCGGCATCTCTCGTGATGTCGGCGCGCTCCCGCAGCGTCTCCAGCTGCATGCCCAGGATGCGCCGGGCGATTGTGGAATCTGTTGCCATCTCGACCTTCCGGAGTGTGTTGCAACTCGAACAAGGATGCGTCAACAACTAAAACGACACCAGATTTTTGCGAACGTTTGCGTTGAAATCGTCCCGGCCAAGCGGGTTTTGGGTGTCTCCTGATCGTGCGCCCGGCGGCGTGAGCAAGCGACGGCGATCTTCCGCTCACGTTCCCGACGCCGGTTCGCCGCCCAGCACGGGTGGACGGAGCCGGGCGCACCTACCCGCCTTCTCTGTGAGTTGAGGTCTACCGATGGATGACGGAGCGTTCGGGGACACACCGCTGTCCCGCTGCATGTTCTATCGCAGGAATTGCGGCTTCAACGCCGTGATCGACCCACCGGAACTAGGGCGGATCGTGATGCGGGCCGGGTCTGTGTGGGCGGTGACGATGCCCAGCGGATTGGGCCGAGCGGTGAAAGCGCACATGCAGGGCAGGGGTGTCGCACTCGGACCTGTTGTCGGACACACGCGCTCGGATCGCTGGACGTTCCTCATCCGTCCCGACATCGAAGACGACGACGTCAAACTGTTCGCCGAGATGTTCCGCAGGGATGTGAGCATCGCGCGAGAGGGAGCCGTCATAGCGCTCCCTTCCCCGGTCCCGAACGGCTCCATCCGGCAATGGGTTGTCCCGGCTCGGAACGCCTTCCTTCCGTCCGGCCTTGCAGTCATCGATGCCGTGCGGGCCTGGTCCGCACTAGCGCGATGATGCCTGTGCTCATCGCCTTCGGGGTTGTCTCGTGGCTCGCGATCTGTTTCTTCGTGAGCACGGCGATCCTCGAGTACCGCGTCACCCGCGCGGAACGGCTCTATCTGGAGCGGGCCGCCAGCCGATCGCTTCCATCGGACGTCGATATCGAGCGCCTGTGTGACCTCACCGAGCCGCGCCGTGATCCGTGGGTGCGCGCGGAACCGGGTCCGGCTCAACCGCTCCCGCTCCACCTTCGCGTGGCGGCACCACGCACATGACTCCGAAGTTCTGTCGCGGCTCCGCGCCGCCTTTCTCGTGGGAGGTGTTCGACCGAATGGCCATCAACGGCGATACCGAGGCCGACTCGAGCGGGCCGTGCTACGACACCGACGTCCTCGCCCGGACGCTTTCGTGGCTGGACCACAGCAACCCGCACTGGCCGATGCAGAGCTACGAGGCCGCGCGCACGGCCTACCACCATCACCAGAACTGCCCACCCATGACCTGCGCCACCTACATAGCGGCGCTCTACAAAATCAGGAAATCGGTTGGCGCCGACGGTGTTTCCGATGCCCTGCGCCAACGATCGATCATGCGAGCACCCGGCACGGAATCTACCGTGGGGCGCAAACACGAACCGGCCCTCGACCACACCCGAGAGCAACTTTCACCGCACCCGGAGCAGCCGGACGTGCGCCTGGCTGTGGTGATCGACGGCCACCGCCTGGACTTCGCCGCCTGCCTCACCTCCGCCTTGTGGTTCCTGCAAGAACAGCACCGGCGACGGTTCGTCGACTCCGTCGAGGTGATCCCAGGCGACACAACGGGCTTACGCCGGCTGCCGAACGAGCGACTGTACGACGGACCGTGAACGAGCGGGGACCACGAGCATCGCCCGATATGCCACGCCGATGCACTACTCGCGGCGACGGCGCAGCGCCGCGAAGAGACCGAGTACGGCGACGCCCATCAGCCACGCCGTTGTCCCGAGGCCTGCGGTGATGACCGTTCCCCACAGCATGATGAACGGCCCGAATTCCGCCACGCGCGCCCAGTATCCACAAGGGCCCACATCTTGCGGGATGGTCGCGCATTCGGGGTGGCCGATGGCCGCGAAGGCCAGGGTCGCGAGCAGCGGAATCGCCACAGCCACACCGAGTACGATCGCCAGACTTCTGATGGGACGGAAGAGGGCTGTCATACGGTCAGACCCTAAGCGCGGCCGGTGGCGCACTTCTTACCGGCGAGTGTCGAGGGCCTTCGTCCCCGACAGGCCCTCGATGCACGCCTACTTCGGTGGCTGGAAGCCGCCGATTCGCTGTTCGAGCAGTTCGGCCAGCCGCAGTGGGGTGCGGTCCTCGAACATCGGGCCGATGAGCTGCACTCCGACCGGCAGACCTTCGGGGGATCGACCCGCCGGTACAGCTGTTGCGGGAAGGCCGGGCATGGTGGCCAGCCCGGCCCAGACGAGCTGGTCGAAGTACGGGTACTCGACCCCGTCGATGTCGAGCCGACGCTCCATCAGATCTGGGTTGTGGTCGTGCGGGAACGCGGGAGTCGGCGTGATGGGACACACCACGGCATCGAACTCGCCGAACAGCTGCCGCCAGCCGTGGCGGTGGATCTCGCGACGGTTGTTCACCTCGATCCAATCGCGATGACTCGACACCATGCCGCGCAGCCGCGCCGCGTCGAGGCTCTGGTCGTCCGCGCTCAGGCCGGCTGCGCGTGCCTGCAACTGCTCGTAGGTGTCGATGGGAAATCGCGCCACGGAGCCGGAGAACAGCAGCCGCGTGTAGAGAGTCGCGGCTTCGGCCAGATCGGGCAGTAGGTGGCTGTGCCGTTCGACGCGGGCACCACTGGCGACAAGCGCGTCGGCCACCCGGTTCACGCCCGCTCGAACCGCGGCCCCGGTCGCGATGAACGGATGCTGGTCGAGGACCAAGACCCGGAAGTCGCCGAGTCTCTCGTGGCGCGCGGGCGGCAGCGTCACCTCATACGCCACGCCGAGCGTCAGCGGGTCCGGTCCGGCCATCACGTCGAGCAGCAGAGTGAGGTCACGGGCGGTGCGCGCCATCGGACCGACAACAGCGAGGTCGGCCTCGGTCGGCAAGGCCGGCGCAGGCGGCGGGGTCATACCGCGCATCGCCGCCAGCCCGAGTGTCGGCTTGTGCGCGTAGACGCCGCAGAAATGCGCCGGGGTGCGCAACGAACCGGCGAGGTCGGAGCCGATGGACAGCGCACCGAAGCCGGATGCCAGGGCCGCGGCCGATCCGCCGGAAGATCCGCCCGACGTGCGGCCGCGATTCCACGGGTTGTTGGTGGTGCCGTAGATCTCGTTGAAACTCTGCACATCTTGCAGCCCCAACGGCACATTGGTCTTGCCGAGCACTACCGCGCCCGCGGCCTTCAGCCGCGACACCTGCACCGCATCCTCGGCCGGTGCGAAGTTCCGGTACTGCGGCATGCCCCAAGTCGTGGGCATCCCGACCATGTTGTAGGACTCCTTGACCGTCACCGGGATACCCAGCAGCGGCCGATCGTCGCCCCGGCTGCGCGCCTGGTCGGCATGCCGTGCCGCCGCCCGCGCGCGATCGAAGTCCGGCACACAGATGGCGTTGATCGCCCCGTCATGCCGCTCGATCCCAGCGATCGCCGCGTCGGTCAATTCCACCGAGGACACTTCACCAGCCCGCAACGCGGCCGCCATCTCACCCGCCGACCAAAGATTCCATTCCATGACTTCGAAGCTAACGGCCATCCGCAGAGGCCATAAAATTACTTTTCTCGCAACGGAAACAATATGGCGAGTTCCTCCGCGAGGGCACATCGAAGTGCCGAACGCAATAGGAATCGTGGTGGCACCGGAGACGCCGTGGACGTGGGCGGGACGATCGGCGGCGGCGAGAGCCGTCGATGTCTCGTCCCCCGACAACCAGTACGCCGTCCGGACTTCGCGATCATGAAGCGAGTTGGGGATCTCCGCTGGTAGTGGTAGCCGAATCACCGAAGACATCGCGATGGCCGCGTGCGGTATCCAGGTATTCCCGAACCCGGTGGATCAAACCGTCGCGCAACTCGAATACCAAACAATAGTCGTTGACGTATCGATTTCCGTTCGCCAGCGTGGCACTCATCGTCTCCTCCACAATCACCCGATTACCGTCGGAATAGAAGCCGTGGAAGTTCACCACGACATCGGCGACGAACAAGCGCGGGAAGTCGTTCGCGAGAAACTGCGTGATGGCCGTGCGGCCGACCATGTGACTGGGTGCGTTCAGCGCGACCGCGGTCGCGTTGCCGGACGGCGCCAGCCACTCCGCGTCGGTGGTGAAGAATGCCGCGATCTGCTCGGCATCATGGCTGGCGAACGCACGCCACGCGGCCTGGACAACGGTCCTGCTGTCGAGTGTCATGGACCGCAGGGTATAGCCGCGAACAGCTGAATTTCCTCCGCGGCGGCCGCCGGGTCGTCCGGAAGCACGGTCAGTGCGTCCGCCGCGCGCCACGCGGCAGGGTCGGTGTCGGGGGGCGCCATGTGCGGCGCGACAGTGTCGCCGACAACCGGAACCGCGAGCGCCAGTTCGGCATCCCCGATGGTGCGGAACTCACCTACCAGCCGCTCGACCTCGCCCCGAGGCTGACCCCCCAGCACGAAGGTGACCGTGTCCGCGACCTCGGCCGCCAACGCCCGGGCCTTCGGACCGTATACCGCCATCGCCACCGGCGTGTGACGGTCCGGGCCGTCGAGATCTCGCAGCGCCCCGACGGTCTCGCGTACCTGCGCCAGCCGCTGGTTCGGCGGCGGTACGGCGGGCTGTCCCTTGTCGCGGAGCTCGTCCTCGTTTCCCGGCCTGCCGGTGCCGATGCCCATCTCGAAGCGACCGTCGGTCAGCAGCGACAGCGAGTGCGCTTCCCACGCCGTCAGCCAGGCCGGGCGAAGCGGAGAGGCGTACACCCACGTCCCCACGCGCAGATCGGTCAGGGCCGCGGCGGTGGCCAGCATCGGGCCTGGCGCCGGTTGCGTCTGCGGGAAGTCGGGCACCAGCAGCGTCGAGTAGCCGCAGTCGGCGATGCGGCGCACGCGGTCTCGCCACGTCGGCACGTCAGTCCTGAGCGGGGCAACGACCCCGAACCGAAACGGTCTCGTCATGCCTGGATTCCTCTCCCTGTCCGCGAGATCATCTACCGACCACCCCTCGGGAAGGTCCATGATCATGTCCTTACAGAGACATCGACGGCGGATCGCCCCGAAAATCATCGGTGCGGCCGAGAGCGTGGACGCGCTCCTGCACGCGGCGATACGGGGCGACTACGGGGGATCGCCTGGACGGATAGTTGTGCGGATGCCGGTAGGAGCCGGTTCGGTTGTAATACTCGATCTGATGGACATCCGATCTGTCCCCGCGACTGTATTGCGTGAGCGGCTTCGACACGTCCGGTGGATCGGTGGGGGCAGCGGCGCGGGGAAGACGACGATCGCACGGAATCTCGCGACGCGGCACGGGCTGCGGGTGTATTCGACCGATGCGGCGATGCGCGACCACGCTGCCCGCAGCACGTCCGATGACGCGCCGTTGCTCAGCCGCTTCCGAGCGATGGATATGGACGAACGCTGGGTGAACCGATCACCTGAGACGATGCTGGAGACGTTTCACTGGTTCCACGGTGAGGGTTTCGGTTTCATAGTCGAGGACCTGCTGGGTATGTCTGCCGAAACCGGTGTGATCGCCGAGGGGTTCCGCCTGCTGCCGCGATTGGTCGCGCCCCTGCTCCCGACCGTCTCGCACGGCGTGTGGCTGCTTCCGACACCCGAGTTCCGCCGGGCCGCATTCGACCGGCGCGGCTGGGACATCCCCGCCAGGACACGTCACCCGGAGCGTGCCGCACAGAACCTGCTCGACCGCGACCGGTTGTTCACCGACCGCATTCGCGACGAGACCACACGCCTGCGCTTGCCCGCTATCGAGATGGACATCGCGATGATCGAGACTGATCTGACCGACGCGGTCGGCCGGGCGTTTCGACTTTGAACCAGAGGGCCATCTCGCCGTGTCCGCTCTCGACGATCGCTCGTTGAACGCCCGAAGCCCCGCTCGATTCGCGCGAGCCGGGCTCCGGCGAGGGTGCGGCGCATTGGTCAGCTGAGGCCGTATCCGATTCCGAACGTGACGGCCAGCCATCTGAGGACCCTGTGGAGGCCGGCACCGAGATCGAGGCCGAAGAAGCCCATCGATCTCATCTCCTTCCGAGACCGAAATTTCTGCGGTTCCCCGACCTGGTCATGATCTTATCGCTGGTCACCGACCTGCCGCATCATCGATCGGCGCTGCTGGAAGGCCGGTCGGCGCGGTCGGTGGCGCGGGCGCGGCCGAGGGGGAAAGGCAGGGTGATGGGGTCGCCGGGGTGGTGGGCCTCGATGAGTGTGAGGTGTGCGGTGAGGCCGGTCAGGCCGGTGAGGCGGGCTTGGCTGTAGGGGGTGC